>NZ_JBHURV010000053.1:0-63404 GCF_042673865.1 Streptomyces sp. NPDC056987 | reverse complement strand
GAACGCTTCGTCCGCCTCGACGACGCCCGCTCCCGCGACCACGGCGGCACCGGCCTGGGCCTCGCCATCGCCCGCGACCTCGCCCACCGCAACCAAGGCACCCTCACCCTCACCCCCCGCACCCTCGGAGCATGCTTCCAGCTACGCCTCCCCCAAGCCCCCACCGCAACCGAGAAATGACGCTTGGGCATCGGCATGGGCCTGTCGATGACGCCCTCCACCGAGGCCGTCACCAGCTCCCTGCCCCGCGCCGAGCAGGGGCTGGCCCGCCGCCCGGGAGCTGCTGAGGTTCGGCGGTAACCCCACGGTGATCCACGTCCGGGCGACGGAGTCCAGGCTTGAGAACGTACGGGGGTGTTGGCGGCCAAGCGCGCCGCCCAGAACTCCTACTCCTCGCTCTTCCTGGGCCTGGCCAAGGTAGCCCTGCTGGTCGGCGGGATCGGGGTGGCCAACACCATGTTCATCTCGGTGCTGGAGCGCTGCCGGGAGATCGGGCTGCGGAGAGCGCTGGGCGCGAGCCGGGGCCAGATCCGGGTTCAATTGGTGGTGCCGCTCCTGGCCGTGGCGGGCGGCTGCCTCGGTGCCTTGGTGGTCGGTGTGGGGGCGGGCCTCCATCCCTCGGTCCGTGCTTCCCGTCTGACACCGACCGAGGCCCTGGCGGCGACGTGAGCCGCGGGGGGTGTTCGCCACCACTTTTCGAGCCTGGTGTTCCACCTGCTGGTTCGACTCAGACGGCGGTGTCGGGGGCAGGTATCAGCCGGAAGCCGTCACCTTCGTGGACCAGGTGGCCGGCGGGGACCGGCCCGATGTGCGTGGTCAGCAGCAGGACGGGCTTGTCGGCCACGCTCTCGAAGAACTCCCACCGCGACTGCATCCCGACCGCCTTGTCGGAGTCGAATCCGTCCCGCCAGTCGGGACGGCTCAGGCCCCAGACGGTATGGACCACGTCGCCCGGAAGCGCCGCGCTCCGCCCCCGCGAGTCGACGCGGATGACGATGTGGCCCGGGGTGTGCCCGTGTACCGCCTCCATCCGTACCTCGGGAGTGATCTCGAAATCGGCGTCGACGAAGCGCACGAGTCCCGCGTCCACCACGGGCTGGATGGAGTCACGGAACGCGCCGCGGGCGTCGATGATGTCCCGGGTGGCCTCGGTGTAGCCGTCCTCGAAGTCCGGGTCCTCGGCGTAGCGCTTCCAGTGGTCGTATTCCTTCCGCACGTACAGGTACTCGGCGTTGGGGAATGTCGGCACCCACGCGCCGTCCACCAGCTTCGTGTTCCAGCCGCAGTGGTCCAGGTGAAGGTGGCTGCTCACCACGACATCGACGTCCGCGGGATCCACGATCTCCGTGAACCGCTCCAGGAAGTCGGTGTCGAGCTGCCAGATCGGCAGGACACGGTCCTTGTGATTACCGAGTCCGGTGTCCATGACGATGGTCTTGGCCGGCGTCTCGATGACGTAGGTGCGCATGGCGCCGTACACCTCGCCGTTCTCGTTGAGGTAGTCCCGCCGCAGCCAGTCGGTCGCGCGGATCTCATCGGGCACCGAGTCGGGTGAGGCCTCCTTCATGAGGTCCGCGTCGATGGGTGACCAGGAGCCGAACTCCTCGATCATGGTGATCTCGACGTCGCCGATTCGCCACACTTCGTTCTTCATACGAGGCGTTCCTTCCGTCGCTCACGTCCCGGTGAGCGGATCGCCGGCCGGGCGGTGCCTCCCGGCGGAATGAGGAGAAGGCCCGGTCCATCGATGGCCGGCAACGGCGGGCCGCCGATGGACCGATCGTGCTCCCGGGCGCCTGCCCGCGGCGGCCGTGTGCCGCGGCCCTGGAGGCCGGCGGGCCCGGACAGATGACGTACTGCGCGTCCGTGGGCGGCCGTCCGCCCTGGCGACGGCTCCCCGTCCGAAGGGACAGGGGCGCCGTGCGGGATGGCCGGCCGGTCACGGTCAGTGGCGGATGCCCGCCTCGATCATGAGCGGCAGGACCTGCTCCTTGAACAGGGGCAGCTCCTCGTTCGGGTCGATGAGCCCCATGATCATGCCGCCCATGCCGGCCTCGTTCAGCTCCTTCATGCCCTGGACGACCTGCTCCGGGGTGCCGACGAGCGGGTAGCCGCCCCAGCCGGCGATGAAGCGCTCCGACATCTTCCTGGCGTGCTCGAAGGACTGGCTCGCCCCGGAGAGCGCGATCTTGATGACGTTGCCCGCCGCACCCCAGTCGCCCTCGTCGACGACCTGCCGGAAGGCCGCCTTGGCCTCTTTCTCGGTGTCCCGGACGACCACGAGGCCGTAGGTCATCACGTCGATGGCGCGCTGGTAGTCGTCGCGGGCCTTGTCGCGGACCTTCTCGGTGTACGCCTTGATGTTCTCCAGAGTGTCGAGGCTGGCGAAGTTGATGTCGACGTTCCGGGCCGAGTAGTCGATGCCGGCGGGCGAGTTGCCCGCGTTCAGCAGCACCGGGTGGGGATCTTGGTGCGGCTTCGGGTACGCCTCCACGTCCCGGCCCTCGAAGTACGTGCCGGCCACGTCGAAGCTGCCCGGCTCGGACCAGAGGCGCATCGCGTAGTCGATCCACTCCTGCCCGAACGCGTACCGCTCGTCATGCTGACGCTGCTCACCGCCGAACATCTCCATCTCCGGCGGAACCCAGCCCATGACCAGGTTCAGGGCGAACCGGCCGCCGGAGATCCGGTCGATGGTGGTCGCGGCCTTGGCCGCCACGATGGGGTGCACGGTCGGCAGATGCGAGGTCGCCGCCACCGCGATGTTCTCGGTGGCCTCGGCGATGCCGGCGGCCCAGGTGTACGTCTCGAAGCAGTTGCCGTTGAAGTTGGTCGAACCGCCGAAGCCCTTCCAGCGAGCGACCGGAACCATGGCCTCCAGGCCCATCTCGTCGGCCTGCCGCGCGATGGACTTCGTGTGCTCCCAGGTGATCTCGTACGAGGACGGCGCGTGGGACACGATGAGACCGTAGGAACAGTTCGTGCCGAACAGACCGAGCTTCATCGGCTGGTCGTTGAGCAGCGGGTTGGTCTCGCGGCGGTCCTGAGCCGGTGTGGTCTCACTGTCGGGGCGCCGGTCGGTCCCGGCGAGACCGAGCCTCTCGTTCGCGGTGAGGGTGGTCATGGCGTGTCTCCTTGGTTCGCTGGTTCGCCTCGCACGGAGGGAGCCGTGCTCGCGAGGGTTCGGAAGGGCGGCTCGCGGTTCGCGGAGGCGGGCCGTGCCAGGGGACGGGCCCGGTCAGCCCATCGTGAACGGGTCGCGGGTGCCGCCGGTCAGTTCGACCAGGACTGACTTGTTCTCCAGGTACTCGTTCACGGCGTCGGAGCCGTTCTCGCGGCCGATGCCGGAGCTGCCGAAGCCACCGAACGGCATATTGGGGGTGACGACCCGGTAGGCGTTGATCCAGACCGTGCCGGCGCGCACGGCCGCGGCGACCCGGTGGGCCCGGTGCACGTCCTTGGTCCAGACGGCTCCGGCCAGGCCGTACGGGGTGTCGTTGGCCAGGGCGATGGCGTCGGCCTCGTCGGTGAATGTGCAGGCGGCGAGGACCGGGCCGAACACCTCCTCACGCACGATGGTCCTGTCGGGGTCGGCGAGTACCACGGTCGGGCGGACGAACAGGCCGCCGAGTTCGGTGTTCGGCCCGCCGCCGCACGCGATGGTCGCGCCCTCGGCCCGCGCTCCGTCCAGGAATTCGAGGACCTTCTCGTACTGGGGACGGTTCGCGACCGGCCCCATCTCGGTCCCGGCCTCCGTGGGATCGCCCTGCTTGATGGCGTCGGCGCGCTCGACGACCTTGGCCACCAGTTCGTCCTTCACCGACTCGTGCACGATGAGCCGGGAACCGGCCATGCAAGTCTGCCCGGTCGCGGCGAACACACCGGCGACGAGTCCGTTGGCGGCGGCGTCCAGGTCGGCGTCGGGGAACACGATCTGCGGTGACTTGCCGCCGAGTTCGAGGGTCACCTTGTTGATGTTCGCGACCGCGGCCCGCGCGACCTTCGCGCCGGTCGCGGTCGAGCCGGTGAACGCGATCTTGTCGACACCTCTGTGCGCGGCGAGCGCCTCACCGGTGGAGCGGTCCCAGCCGGTGACGACGTTCAGGGCACCGGCAGGCAGGCCGGCCGCGGTGAGGATCTCGGCGAACGCGACCGTCGAGGCCGGCGAGTGCTCCGACGGCTTCACCACGGCGGTGCAGCCGGCCGCCAGCAGCGGCGCGAGCTTGAACGTCAGGAGCAGCAGGGGGCTGTTCCAGGGCGTGATGGCGCCGACCACCCCGACGGGCTGCCGGAGGGTGTAACCGAAGTAGGTCTGCGGGTTCAGCGCGGGAACGGTCTTGCCTTCGAGCTTGTCGGCAAGGCCCGCGAAGTAGCTGTACCAGCGCCCGAGCCCGTTGAGCTGGCCGAGCATCTCACGCATGAGCTTGCCGGAGTCGCGTACCTCCAGCAGCGCGAGCCGCTCGGCGTTCGCGGTGATGGCGTCGGCGATCGAGCGCAGGATGTCGGATCGCTCGAAGCCGCTCTTGTCGCCCCACTCGCCTTCGAACGCCGCGCGCGCCGCACGCACGGCGACGTCGATGTCCTCCGGGCCGCCGTCGGCGATCCTCGCCCACGGCTGACCGGTGTAGGGGTTGAGGGACTCGAAGGTCTTTCCGGAGATCGCGTCGACGGACTCGCCGTTGATGAACAGCTTGAACGTCTTGAGGCCGGAGGCGGGACGAGACACGATATTCGGTCTCCTCAGCTGTGAGTCGGAGCGTTGTGGATGTCGCACGAAACGCTAAGAAGGGTGGCGGCCGGCTCCTATCCGTTCACGGACGGGCAAGGGCCGTTCAGTGCAGAGTTGTCCTGTCGGCGTTCCGCGGCCCCCCGGGGGGGGGGGCGGGGGGCGGGGCCGCGGGGGGGGGGGCCGGCCCCCGGGGGCGCGGGGGGCGGCGGCGCTCCCCCTCCCCCCGTCCTCTCCCCTCCCAACCCCCCCCCCCCCCCCCTGCGGGTACCGTCCCGGGGCCCCGTTGGGGGGGCCCCGCCGCCCCGGCGCCGGGCCGTCGTGCCCGCACATCGGGGCCCCTGGACGAGACCGGTCAGCGCTGGAGCGTGACGGAAGGCAGCTCGTGGAACTGGTCCCGGTACTGCTGGGCGAACCGTGACTGGTGGAAGAACCCCCAGCGCATCGCGACGTCCGCGACACGGGTCTTCCGGGGGTCGCTGCGCAGCAGCTCGGCGCGGGCCCTGCTCAGCCGGATGCGACGTACGTACGCCATCGGGGACTCGCCGAGCTGGTCCTGGAACGCGGCATGGAGGGTGCGGACACTGACACAGCCGACCCGGGCGAGACTCTCGGGCGTGATCTCCCGGTCCGCGTGCTCCTCGATGTAGGCCACCACCGAGGACAGCCGGCCGAGACGGCGGGTGTCCTCGTCACCGGCCAGCGCGGCACTGAACTGGTGGCGGCCGGCATGCAGCAGCGACGTGAGGACGTACGCCTCCAGCTGCTCACGCGCGAGCGGCATCGCCGCCAGCCCGGCGGGGTGGTCGAGCTCGGTCGCGAGGAACCGCACCGACCGCAGCAGGGCGCGCCCGGAAGCGGTGGTCAGGTCGAGACCGAAGTCGAAGTCGATGACCGTGGTGACCGGCTGTCCGAGCAGGTCCGAGAGGTGTGACTCAAGGCTGCTGCGCGGGATCTTCAGGATGAGCTGCTCGGCCTCGGGGCTCCATCTGACCACGTTCGTCTGCACCGGGGACAGCACCACGCCACTCCGATTGGCCACGGTGCGTTCGCGGCGGCCGTCGCTGCGGGAGGCGTTCGTCTCACCGCTGATGGTCAGGTTGACGTGGTAGCAGTACTCGGTCGCGGGCATCGTGAGCTGTGCCTCGGCCTGGTAGGTGAGGTAGCCCAATGTCATGTTCCGGTCGCTGAGGGCGTTCAGACGCATGTTGATCGCGTCCTGCGGGCCGACCAGTTCGTGAGGCAGGTAGATCCGGCTGACCGCCTCGCGGGCCTCTTCCAGGCTGTGCGTGTCGATCACCGGAGTAGACGCCAGGTACTCCATCGGACCCCCTTCGGGGGACATCTGCCGTGTCGTGAAGCCCACGAAATATAGCCGCGGGACCGTCACCCTGGAAGCCACCGGTGGCGGCCGACTATCCGCTCAGTGCGGAACCATCCCAAAAAAGGCCCGGGACCGCCGGGGCGGTCCTCTCGGCCTACCGCCCCAGCAGCGTCAGCGCCGCGTCGAGGATGGCCTCGTTGCCGATGCCGTGCAGCTGGTACGCGTCGGCCAGGTCCGACGACTGCCCGAACTCGGTCACCCCCAGGCACCGGACGCGGTCCCCGCGGGCGCCCGCGAGGTAGGACAGCGTGTGCGGATGGCCGTCCAGGACGGTGACCAGCGGCGCCGGGCGGTGCGGCGGGAACAGCTCGTCGATGATGTCGGACCCGGCGCCGGCGGTCCGCGACCCGCGCTGCTGGAACGACCGGAACACCAGGTCGGGGCTGGTGAGGCAGACGATTCCGGCCTCGATCCCCAGCTCCGCCAGGGCGTCGGCCGCGGCGACCACCTCCGGCATGATCGCCCCGGCACCGACCAGCGTGATCTGCTCCGGCGCCGGGCCCGGTGCCCGGAGACGGTATCCGCCGGCCACCGCCTGCCGGCGCCGCCGCTCCAGCAGCGCCGGGTCCTCCGGGAGCAGCGCCAGTGCGGGGTCGACGGGCCGCGTCGAGAGCCGGAAATAGGCGGAGGTGCCACCGGGGACGCCGACCTGGTTCATCGCGTGCAGAAAGCACCACTCAAGGTCCTGCGCGAACGCCGGTTCCCACGCGACACAGGATGGCTGCTCCAGACCGATCGACGGTGTCGTGATCGACTGGTGGGCGCCGCCCTCGGGGGCCAGCGTCACTCCGGACGGGGTGCCGACCAGGATGGACTGCCCGCCGGCGTACATGCCGTAGCTCCACGGTTCCAGGGCACGTGACACGAACGGGTCGTACAGGGTCGCGATGGGGATGAGCCGCCGGCCCCACCGGGACCATGTCGCGCCCAGCTCGCCGGCGAGTGACACCAGGTTCACCTCGGCGATGCCGAGTTCGATGTGCTGACCGTTGCGGACCTCCGACCACCGCAGGACACGGTCGGTGTCGTCGGCGAACCAGTCGTGCCGCTCCGCGACCGACCACACCCCGGTCTTGTTGATCCAGCCGCCGAGGTTCGTCGACGACGCGACATCGGGGCTGCACGTCACCACCTGGGCCGCCGCCTCCGGGGCGTCACGTACCAGGTCGGCCAGGAGCCGGCCGAGCGCGGCCTGGGTCGAGGATGCCTTGCGGTGCGGGTGCCCGAGCGAGGTCGGCACCGGGACGGGCGCGGACGTCGTGTGGGGCGGACGCCGGAGCAGCCGTCCGCGCCGGTCGCACACCTCGGCCGCCGCCGTACCGGTGTCGAACGTACGCCACGGGTCCTCAACGCGGACTCCGCACGATGTGGCCAGCGAGCGCATCTGAGCCTCGGTCAGCAGCGCGGAGTGGTTGTTCGGGTGTCCCTCGGTGGGCAGCCCGTGACCCTTGACGGTGTAGGCGAACACGACCGTGGGCCGGTGCGTGTCGACGCCGTCGAACGTGTCGACCAGGAGCCCGAGATCGTGCCCGCCGAGGTCGCGCACCGCAGTCGAGAGCTGGGCCGCGGTCAGGGAGTCCAGCAGCGCCCGGAGTTCGCCGGTGCCGTTCTCCCCGACGAGGCGTGCGGCGATCTCGGAGGAGTCGACGCGGAGGATCCTCTGGTACTCCTCGTTGGGCATCTCCTCAAGACGGCGCCGCAACTCCTCTCCGCCGGGACGTGCGAACAGCTCGCCGATGGTGCGGCCCCACTTCAGGACGACGACCTGCCAGCCGGCTGCGGCGAACATGCCCTGGAGCCGGGCGATCTGGATGTCGGGCACGATCCGGTCCAGCGACTGGCGGTTCAGGTCGACGACCCACAGCAGTTCCCCGAGTTTCGCCACCTGCGGGTCCGCGACTGCTTCCCAGATGGCGCCCTCGTCGAGTTCCGCGTCGCCGAGCAGGCTCACGAACCGGCCCGCGGGCGGCGTGCCGGGAAACTGGGATGCGAGGTAGCGATGCGCGACGGCCGCCCACAGGGCTGCCGTCGCACCGATACCGACCGACCCGGTGGAGAAGTCGACCGTGTCGGGATCCTTGACGCGTGACGGATAGGACTGAAGACCGCCTCGTGCCCGGAGCGTCGTCAGGTACTTCGGGTCGAGGTCGCCGAGCAGGTAGTTGATGGCGTGCAGGACCGGCGACGCGTGCGGCTTGACCGACACCCGGTCCAGGTCGGTCAGGTGGTGGAACCACAGGGCCACCATGATGTCGACCATGGAGGCGGACGACGCCTGGTGCCCGCCGACCTTGATACCGGTCTCGTTCGGGCGCCCGCGGTTGGCGGAGTCGACGATGGCGGCGGAGAGCCACAGCACTCGTCGGGAGATGTCACGCAGAGCGGCGACATCGGCTCCGCCGATGGACTGGTCCGGCACGGTCTTCGGCGTGGTGGCGGCCGGTGGGGGAGGTGTCATGGGTGCGCTGCTGCCTCTCGGTGGCGGGTGGGATCGGGAGCACGTGGAGGTCAGAGAACAGGCGCCTCTCCCACGTCGGTGTTCTGCTCGGCGCCGTCGCCGAGTTCGGCCATCGCCTCCAGGCACGCCCGGCAGTTGCACGGACGCGCGAGCAGCTCGGAGACGATCTCGTGGGTGTGTTCACCGAGGTCCGGGCCCGGATGGGAGACCGGGACGGACCGCTGGTCCAGCACGGGCACGATGCCGGGGAAGGCGACCTGGCGGGTCTCCCCGGCGACGTCGACCGGCAGTGTCTGCACCATGTCGCGGGCGGCGAACTGCTCGTCGACGACGATGTCCTTCGCGGTGTGGATCGGCCCGGCGGGCACACCGGCCGCCTCCAGGACGGAGAGGACCTCGTCGCGGGGGTACTTGCTGGTCCAGGACCCGATGGCCTGGTCGAGCTCGTCGCGTCGGGCCCAGCGGCCGGCGTTGGTCGCGAGACCGGGGTCGTCGCGCAGGTCGGAGCGCCCGATGGCCTCCATGTAGCGGCCGAAGATGGAGTCGCCGTTTCCGGCGATGACGACGGAGTCGCCGCTGCCGCAGACGTAGGCGTTGGAGGGGGCGATCCCCTGCATCCGGCCGCCGGTGCGTTCCCGGAGGACGCCATGGGCGGAGTAGTCGGGGACAAGGGACTCCATCATCGAGAACACGGCCTCGTGGAGTGCCACGTCGATGTGCCGTTCCATGGGCGTCCAGGGCCGCAGGCCGTCGTTCCCGCGCCGGGCGCGGTCCAGCAGCGACATGACGACCCCGAACGCCGCGTAGAGGCCGGCGATGGAGTCCCCGATGGACACACCGACCCGGGACGGCGGCCGGTCGCTCTCGCCGACGAGTTCCCGCATGCCGCCGAACGCCTCCGCGACGGCGGCGAACCCGGGCCGACGGGCGAGCGGACCGGTCTGACCGAAGGCGGAGACCCGAGCGACGACGAGTTCGGGGTTCGCGTCGGTGAGCGCCTGCGCGGTCAGTCCCCACTTGTCGAGGGTGCCGGGACGGAAGTTCTCGATGAGGACGTCGGAGCAGGAGACCAGTTCGAGGACCGTCGCCCGCCCCTCGCCGGTCCGCAGGTCGAGCTCGACCGACTTCTTGTTCCGGTTGATGGTGCGGTACAGCATCGAGGTGTCGCCCGCGAACAGGCGCCAGTTGCGGAGTTCGTCCCCGGTACGGGGCCGCTCGATCTTGATGACCTCGGCGCCGAAGTCGGCCAGCAGACGGCCCGCAGTGGGGGCGGCGATGAAGTTGCCCAGCTCGATGACACGGATGCCCGCCAGGGGCAGCGCGTCGGTCAGGGCATGGGGAGAGTCGGGATCGTGGGCTGCGCGGCTCACTGCACGGTGCCTTCCTTGTCGGGCGCGGGAACGGCCGGGGTGAAGTCGCCGGCCCGGACGAGCAAGCCCTGGGGTGGGCTGTCGAGCTGGTCACCCAGCCAGGTCCCGACCTGGGCGAGGGCGTCGATGTCGCAGTAGCCGGTGCCGGCCGGCGGGACGCCCTCCCCGCGGAGAAGGTAGATGAGGTCCTCGGTCGCGATGTTGCCGGTGGCGGCGGGCGCGAACGGGCAGCCGCCGAACCCGCCGACGGACGCGTCCAGCGCGATGACCCCGCCGGGGAGGTCCCCTACGGCCGTATCGAGGTGTGCGGCGGCGACGGCGTTCGCGTAGCCGGTGTTCCGGGTGTTGTGGAAGTGGAATCGGAGCTTGCGGATACGGTCGTCGCCGACCGCCAGCGCGGCCAGTTCACGGACCTGGCGGGGGACCCCGACGCCGATGGTGTCCGCGAACGCGATCTCGTCCGGTTCGATCTCGGCCGCACGGAGCAGCACGTCCGCGACCTGTCCGGTGGGGACCGGCCCGGAGAACGGGCAGCCGAACGCGACCGCGAGGGTCAGGCTGACGCGCATGCCGGCGCCGCGGGCGACCTGCGCGGCCGCGGCGGCGTGGTCGAGCATCGCGTCGACGGTGAGGTTCTGGTTCCTGGTGGAGAAGGCATCGGTGACGGGGATGACGATGTTGACCTCGGCGCACGGGGTCTGTGCGGCCCGTTCGGCACCGCGGCGGTTGAGGACGAGGCCGATGTAGGACACTCCAGGGTCCTGCGGCACCTTGGACATGACCTCCTCGGCGCCGGCCATCTGCGGGACGAGGTCGGGCCGGACGAAGCTGACCGCCTCGATACGGCACGCTCCGTGGCCGACCAGACGCCTGATGAGCTCCACCCGGGTGCCGACGTCGAGCGGCCTCCTCTCATTCTGGAGGCCGTCGCGTGGGCCGACCTCGACAAGTTCGACGGTCGTAGACATATCCGCGTTCTCCGTACTGGTTCGAGGATGGCGGGGCCGGGGTCGCACCCGGCTCCGGCTCACGACTGGCCCCGTGGACCTGACGAGCGGCACGCAGCGGCGAGTGGGGCAATCCGGCGGTGTCCCCGGCGTCGCCCATCAGGCCGCCCAGTAGGCCCGCGGGTAGGAGCCGCGGTAGTAGAGCAGGGGGTTCCGCCCGATGTTGTGGTCGAGTGCGGTGACCTGACCGATGACGACCGTGTGGTCGCCGCCGTCGTACTCGCGCCACAGATCGCACTCGACCCAGGCGGTGACCCCGTCCAGGACGGGCGAACCGTTGGGCGACGGCTTCCAGTCGACGCCGGTGAACTTGTCGGTCCCGGACCGGGCGAACCTGTTCGACAGCTCGGCGTGGTCGTCGGCGAGGACGTTGACGGCGAACCGGCCCACCTCTCGGATGCGGGGCCAGGTCGTGGAGGTGCGAGCGGGACTGATGGAGATCAGCGGCGGCTGGAGCGAGAGCGAAACGAACGACTGGCAGGTGAAGCCCACGGGCTCGGCGTCGGCCTGGTCGCCCAGCGCGGTGACGACGACAACACCCGAACAGAACGCGCCCATCGTGGCGCGCAGGACCTCGGGGGTGATCGCGTCGGCAGCTGCATGTTTCAGCGGGGTGGTGAAGCGATTCATGCCGAACAGCGTCGTCCACCGGGCACCGGCGGCCTATCCACTCGCGGCAGACTCCGATCCGGTCCGTGCGAGGGTTCCGGTCCGTGCGAGGGTTCCGGTCGCCACGCGGGGACGGCGCCAGCCGGGGCGCCCGCACGGGAGCCGGCCCTCGAACCGTCCTCGACCGCCGTACCGGCGATGTCGCGCCACACCCCGTCGACGCGATCGCGGACGGCCATGGCCGTGGTGCCCCGAGGGCCACTCGCCCGCGCCACCCGCACCGCGACGCGGCCTCTGGTCGACGAACTACCGGTACTCCACTGACCATCAGGTCGTCGTCGACGCCGACACCTGCCATGGTGTGGTGCCAGGCCGGCCCCTGCCCGGCAACCGCAATGATCGCAAGGCGTGGGAGGAGTCCGGTGCGAAGGCCGCCGTCGGCACGACCATGACCATCGCCGACGGCGGCTGTCCTGACACCGGGCTCGTGATGCCCCCCACCGGCGCCGCAGGGGCGGGGAGTTGCCCGACCGGAAGCAGTCCGTACGCCACTCCACCAAGCCCGAGGCCGCTCAAAGATCGTTTACGGGACAACCCTCAGCGGGGCAGGCGGCCCAGTACGGCGCGGAACCTCTCCCGACCTGCTGTGACGCTCGCGTCCCACAGACCTTCTGCGCCACTGGTCAGCGACAAGGACTGGAGCCGTTGCTCCTCGGCGAGAAGGCCGGCCCCCGCCACGTTCTGGTCCAGCATCCCCATCGCGGTGAGCGCCACATGGCCGCAGGACACCGCGCCATCAGGGTCTCCCGTGCCATGCGCCGGCAGGGCATACCGCAAGGTGAGGACAGCGAAGAAGGCGTAGGTGTCGGCGACATCGGTGATCCCCTCCTCGTTCGGCTGAAGCTCCGGGAACTCCTCCAGCAGGCGTACGCGCTCGGCGGCGTCGGCGAGCGGCCGGTCGGCATGCCAGAGGTCGCCGTACGGACTCCGCGTAGAAGTCCAGGTCGGATTCCCGCCCCGGTGTGTTCGCCCGCAAGCCCACGAACAGTGGTGCCATGCGTTCGGTGCAGGCGGCGACGTACAGGCGGATCGTCTCGCCGCCCCCGCCACGAAGCACCTCCATCACGGCCCTCTCCACCAGCTTGGCCACGTCCCGCCCTCCCGTTCGAACAGATCGCCAGATTACATAGCGGCCTGAGCGCCCGAGCTTGACGAGTTAAAGCCCTGAGGTGGCTGTCTCGCGCACACGCACGGGTTCGGCCACACCGCACGCTCCGGCCCGAACATGCCGGCCGCGAGCTGAACTCGATGACCGCCGCCCGGAGCGCGGCTGCGGCGGCCGGTCGGATCCTCAATCCCGGTGCCCGTCGGCCGGTGCCTTCAGCAGCCGGTCCAGCTCGTTCCCGGCCTCGTCGTACCCGGCGTCGGAGATCCGTTGCAACTCGCGCAGGTCGCCGGCCGCCACCGCATGCCGAGTGAGCAGGAACCCTGCGCGCATGGACCCCTCGTCCAACAGCTCGCTCAGCTCTCCGAGGTCGCCGACCGCGTCGGCGAGGTCGGCCAGCCGGTCCAAAGCGGTCTCGTTGCCCTCATCGGCCAACTCTCGCAGGGTCTCTCGATCGATACTCGTGTTCGCCATGACGCCATGCTGCAACCCTGCCCCAGGGGAAAGGTCAAGTGGGACGATGACCCGGTGATCACCATCGGGAAGCTGGCCAGGTACGCGGGAGTGTCGATCAAGACCATCCGTGTCTATCACGACAAGGGACTGCTCCCTGAGCCCGATCGTGATGCGTCCGGTTACCGGCGCTACAGTGCGAACGACGCCATCGAACTGATCAAGATCCGGACGCTCGCCGAAGCCGGCGTCCCCCTGGCCCGTATCCGGGACCTGAGAGCGGCGACCGACGAGGAGTTCCAGCGGGCGCTTCACGAGATCGACGACGAGCTCACCGCCCGCATCGGTGGCCTGCGGGCAACGCAAGGCCGTCTGCGTCAGCTCGCCGCCGGACAGCTGGCGCCGCTGCCCACCGAGGTCGGCGCCTATCTCGAACACCTGGCCCACTGGGGATTCACGTCTCGATGGGTGTCCCTGCAACGCGACCTGTGGATCCTTGTGTTCGCCACTCGCCCCGACCGTGCGATCACACTGTTTCACGAACAGGCCGAGATCCTTGCCGACCCGGCGCTACGGCAGCTCTTCCTCGCCTACGACCACGCGCACGATGTCGACGCCGATGATCCCTGCCTCGACGACCTCGCCTCCCGGATCGTCGAGGCGACCCGGCAACGCTACGGATCGGACGAACTGCCCGAACTGCACGCAGCCTCCAAGATCCCCGCCCTTATCCAGGGCACGGTCAACGCCTTGTCTCCGGCATGGCAGCGACTCGACACGCTCATTCGCGCACAACTGGCTGCATGACTCGACGTATACGGACACACGGTCCCGGCTGCGTTCAAAAATCAGCCGGCGCGCGCCGCCAACTACAAGGCGTACGTGGCCTGATGTGGCACCAGCTCGTCGAGCTGACGTGGGCTCAGCCCGGCGAACGGGGCTCACCAGGACGGCTCCGAAGCCGTGATCACACCAGCCACATCAAGATCATCTCCGTGGTGCCGGCTCTGCGCGATATTCCGCGGAATTTGATGGCGCGACGCAGCTCAGGCGTCCAGAATCGCCGGATGCATGAAGTGAAGCTGTCCGACGGAATCATTGCTCTGTCCCCGCTGCGCTCGGACGATGCGGAGGCACACCTCGCGGGGGAGGACGAGGCGTTGGTCCGCTGGCTCAGCGGCGGTCCCAGCACACGCGAGGGCGTCAAAGCCTACATGCGGCACTGCCGGCAACAGTGGGAGACCGCTGGGTCGCTCCGCGCATTCGGCATCCGGGTAGGCGCCGACGAGGCGCTCGCGGGGACGATCGACCTGCGGTTCGTGGCAGAGGGCTTGGCTCCCGGCCAGGTGAATGTCGCCTACGGCCTCTACCCGTCCTGGAGGGGGCGCGGCCTGGCCACCCGCGCGGTCCTCCTGGTCTCCCGGTACGCGGCAAGTGAGGGCGCGACGGAGGCGGTGATCCGGGTGGAACCGGAGAACGCCACATCTGCCGCAGTAGCCCAGCGGGCGGGGTTCATCCCCGGCAAGCACACCCACAGCGAGGACGGGACCCGTCTCGACTGGTACATCCGGGACCTGCGCACAGAGATCCAGTGACGCCCCCGGCTGCCCCCAAGCCGGCATGAAGGCGTTTGGCAACGCGTGACCGGCGATTACGGGAGAACGCAAAATGAACCACCGCTGCGGCCGCATGCACCCTTCCTGCGTTTGATGACAAGACCAGCCACTCCTGAGGGCGTCGTCAACCTTTCTGAAGGCGCGGTGACATGCGAGCGAAGAGACGGGCTCACCGTTGATGCAGATGCGTTCGAACGCGCAGGTCGACCCCTTCCCGTCAGTGCCGACGACGGTCATGCCTCATAGGTTGCGTCCCGGGTCACCGAGGGCTTCGATTCGACTTCAGGCAGGCCCGGGCAAGAGCTACCGCTTCCCAGGTGTCGCAGTCGAACGACACTCCGCCGACATCAGGCACATGCCGCAGGGCAAGAGAACGAGTCAGTACACGGATGGGCAGTCCCGCCAACAGTCCGTGCTGAGCCAGGGCTAGCGCAAGGCCCCGTCGCACAGCCGCAGTCCGATATGCGGCGAACAACGGATTCTCCCGGCCTTGTGTCTCCAGCATGACTGCGCCCTCAATCGCAGAACCGGCCGTCTGACGCAGCAACTCCGCGACTGTTTCCTGCCGCACGAAGGGAAGATCCGCCGCCAGGACCACCACGAACGGCGCGCGTACCCAGGGCACTCCCGCAGCCAGCGCCGCGAGCGGCCCGGCATGCGACGGCTCCTCGCGTACGTGCTGTACCTGGTGGACGGTGGCCCGGTGCGGGCCCACCACAATCGTCCTCCCGGCCCCGACGCATGCCTCGATCGACCGATCGAGCAACGACATGCCGCCGACGGACACCATCGGCTTGTCCGCTCCACCTAAACGCCGGGCGCGCCCTCCCGCCAGCACCACCGCGTCGTAGTGCTCGCCTGTGTGACCTCCGGGCCCCTCTTCATTGCTGTCGAGGGAATGCCGTGTCGACCGGCCGTCACAACGCATACCTGCCTCGTTCAGCCTTGCCTCTGGCAACGCAAAGGCTTGATTGTCGTTCGGAGCTCGAAGGCTCTCCTTAGGGAAGGATCGGACATATGAGGTGGAGATTCCATCTGTTCCAGGCCAAGCTCGACGTCTCCGGCGCAGAGGTGCACCCTGGCTCCACCGTTCCGAAGTACCCGCACCCGGGGCCGCGATGGGAGCCGAACGCTCCTGGCGCCGGGGCCACACCGGTCCTCATGAACCGCCGCCGCCCGAACTTGCCTCATGTGTCTTACAAGCTCATACGCCTCTCACCAGCAAGTTCATACGATGGCACCGGATGACCAGGGTGAGCCGGCGAGGAATACTTTCCCAGGCGCATTCGTTCGCCCGGTGCCCGAAAGAACAGCGTCCCCGCCGGGGTGTCTGTTGAGTACCGCCTTGCACTCTGCTGCCGCGCTCCTGCTGCGGTTCAGCAGAGTGGACCACTTCTGATCCAGGTCGGGGTCGGGCACCCGCAGATGGCGGCGGGCGGTAGCCGTGTCACGGGCGAGCCCGGCGCAGACAGGGCGGAGCGTATCGGCGTCGCCGGTTCCGTTCTCGGCGTTCAAGTTCTGCACCCACAGCGCGAGTTCGACGTACCGGCCGGACAGTGCCACGATGTCCGCCTGGCCGCTCACCTTGAACCAGGCCAGGAGCTGGAAGTCGCGTACCTTGTCGTCGGTGTCGACCGGTTCGGGTCGCACCGGCACGGCCGAGAACGGGCTGCCGCTGTCCCGCTGCGAGTCGACAACCGCGGCCGTGAGAACAAGTCCGGCCATCGCCGTGGCGGCTACGACGGCCCGGTCCGGCCAGGAGCGTCGTACAGAGCCCGCGGGCAACGACGCGCCATTAGCGCGGGGCCATCGGGACAACACGGTCGCGGCGACCACGGCCGCCGTGCCCACTACCCCGGCCCACAGGGCAACTGTCAGCCACCACAGGAAGACCACCTGGAAGGCGGAGGTCAGCTCGTCCAGCGCGGTGGAGCGCAGCCCTGCCGTCCTGGGCCGCCACAACAGCAGCAGCGTCGGGTATGCCCACAGAACGACCGCGCCGGCGACGGTCGTCAGGTACGTGCCCGCGACGGCCAGGTTGATCAGGACCGAGCCGATCCAGGGCAGTACGGACTCGTACGGGGGAAGACTGCTCCAGGGGCCGGGGAAGGATTGCCGGACGAGATCGGAAATACCGCCGGCTCTGAGGAAGTTCCCTGTCATCCACAGCTGTCCGTCGCGCAACTACCAGTTCAGTCCGGCCGCCGCCACCACGGAGCCCGCAGCGGCCGCGGCGAGGACGGCCCGACGTGGCACGGCACGCTTGCCCGGTGTGGTCCGCAGGTGGAGTTGGGCGCACTGGGCGAGCCAGGTGACGTAGACGACGGAGCCGAGGAGCAGTACGACGAGCGGCTCCCCGTGTTCGGGTGTCCAGTCGGGCGCTGCGGTCGGCCCGGACAGCAACTCCCCGCAGACGAGACCGAACCCGAGGGCGAGCCCCGCCCGGATACACCTGGGGCCGGCCGTCTTGCTGTGGGCGGCGTACAGGACTGCCCGCCAGACCGCGACCGTCACGACGCACGCGGCCAGGCATCCGACGACCCAGGCGGCGATGCCTCTGTCCCACGCCGAGCTCAGGCTGTTTCCGGTGACGAGCGTGACGACACCGAGCAGGAACAGCGGCATGTCCGTCAGTGTGAACAGCCCCGCCGGGTCGCGCAGTGATCGCCGGCGCTCGGACCAGGAGGGGTGGCTGCGCCACAGCGCGGCAACCGCGCGCAGCACCGTCCGGCCTGGTGCGTGCCCCTCCGACCGCGGCTGCCAGACAGCCGGGTCGGCGCCCAGGGCGACCGCGCTCCGGTCGGCGTACAGCTCGCGGTGGCGCAGAGTGTCGGCGCGAGCCAGGACGACCAGCACGAACAGGAACGCGGCGACGCCGATGGCCTTGACCGTGGCCGGCCGGCCGGCAGGCCAGAAGACCTCGTCGGCGCCCCAGAACACGCCGAAAAACTGTGCCGAGACGAGGCTTCCGCCGATCAGGAGCGTGTAGGGGACGACGACCAGCGCCAGGAAGACGCGCCACAGCGCGGTCACCGCGTAGGCGATGTCCACGTCCCGGTGGCGGATGTGGGCCAGTTCGTGCAGGACCACGGCCTCGAAGCGGGCCGTGTCCACACGACGGGTGTGCAGCAGACCGTTGTTCAAGCACAGCGTGCGCCGCCCGGCCCGGCCGTAGACCACCGCGCCGGGATCAAGCGCGGACCGGTCGACCACGAGATCGGGCAGGGACCGCATCCCGGCACGCGCTGCCAAGACGGCCCGTTGCCGCTGGTGGTGTGTTTCCAGCCGACCACGCCCGTCGACGCTGTGTGCGGGTGTCCCCAGGACTCAGCGGAGCGTCTGCGCTCCGATGGCGGAGAGCAGACGCAGCTTCTCGTGGCTTTCGGTTCCGGGCAGGGCGGTGTAGACGAGCAGTGAGTGGGCCTGGCCCGGGTCGATCAGTCGCTGGCAGGTCAGCTCCAGCGCGCCGACCTCGGGGTGGTTGAAGTGCTTGACCTCGTGGGGGCGTATCCCGATCTCGTGGTCGTCCCACACCCGTCGGAACTCCTCGCTGCGGTCCAGCAGCAGCTCGACCAGGTACGCGGCCCGGGAGCCGGGACCGCGGAGGGTGGCGATCTCGCGGAGTCCCGAGGCGTACATCCGGGTGAGGAAGGCATGTTCTTCCGGTGCGTGGATCTGCCGGGCGGCCGGGTCGGTGAACCACCGGTATCCCGTGCTGCGGGCGGGCCCGGTGTAGTGCGTCGTGTCGCCGGTGAGTGCGACGCCCATCGGAGTCTGCCGCAGGGTCTCGCCGAGTTCGGTGACGATCTCGGCGGGTGTGTCGTCCAGGCGGTCGAGCACCCGCAGGAGACCGGGGCTGATGTGATCGGTGGACGCACCCCTGGCCGGTGGGTTGTGCCCGGCGAGGCGGAAGAGGTGGTCGCGTTCGTCGAGCGACATGTGCAGCCCCTGGGCGATCGAGGCGAGCATCATGTGCGACGGCTGCGGGCCGCGTTCCCGCTCCAGGCGCGCGTAGTAGTCGGCCGACATGTGGCACAGCGACGCGACCTCCTCGCGCCGTAACCCGTTGGTCCTGCGCCGCGGCCCGCGCGGCAGGCCGACGTCCTCGGGTTGCAGTGCCTCTCGGCGGTTGCGGAGGAACTCCGCCAGCCCGGGGCGATCGATCACGACGCTCCTCCTTCTCGATTACTGCCTCGTTTCTACCGCCCGCGGGCGGAGGTATCCACGGCCTGCCGATCCCCCCGTCGGACCGTCGGACCGTCGGAGCGGAACGGCGGCCCGGCGAGCCGGTGATCGGAAGGCCCTGGATACGCCCGGACGGTCCGCCGAGGATCGACGCCAGGGCCCGAGCGGGCCCGAAGCGGGCGCGACCCCACGCCCACCCCACCGCCACCGCACAGGAGCAGAACCCATGTCACGCCCACGAATCGACATCACCCTCCCCTCCCTGTCCGGAAAGCGCGCCGTCGTCACCGGAGCGAGCGACGGCATGGGCCTGGGCATGGCCACACGCCTGGCCGCGGCCGGCGCGGAGGTGATCATGCCCGTCCGCAACCCGCGCAAGGGAGACGCCGCGATCGCCACGATCAGGCAGGCCGTTCCGGGCGCGCAGGTCTCGCTGCGCAGCCTCGACCTGTCCTCGCTGGAGTCCGTCGCGGCCCTGGGCGACACCCTGCGCGAGGAGGGCCGCCCCATCCACCTCCTGATCAACAACGCCGGCGTGATGAGGCCGCCGCACCAACAGACCACCGCCGACGGGTTCGAGCTGCAGTTCGGCACCAACCACCTGGGCCACTTCGCTCTGGTCGCCCACGTCCTGCCGCTGCTGCGCGACGGCCGCGCCCGGGTGACCTCGCAGATCAGCATCGCCGCCCGCCGCGGCGCCATCAACTGGGACGACCTGAACTGGGAGCGCGGCTACGACGGGATGCGCGCGTACGGCCAGTCGAAGATCGCGTTCGGGCTGTTCGGTCTGGAGCTGGACCGGCGCAGCAAGGCCCACAGGTGGGGCATCACCAGCAATCTCTCCCACCCCGGAGTCGCCCCCACCAGCCTTCTGGCCGCCCGCCCCGAGCTCGGCCGCAGCCAGGACACGACCGGAGTCCGCCTGATCCGCAGGCTCTCGGCCCACGGCATCCTGGCGGGCACCGTCGAGACGGCCAAGCTGCCCGCCCTCCTGGCGGCAACCGGCCCCGACGCCAAACCCGGCGCCCTCTACGGCCCCAGCGGACCCGGCAACCTCGGCGGCCCGCCCGCCGAGCAGAAGCTCTACCCACCGCTGCGCAGCAGCGACGACGCCGCACGCGTCTGGCGAATCTCCGAGGAATTGACGAAGACCGCCTTCCCGACCTCCTGACCTCCCCACTCCGAGAACCGCGAATGCCGTCGGCCCCCAGATGTACCTGGCCACCATCGGCCTGTTCGTGCTGTTCGCGGTGTCGATGGCGCTGATCGGGCTGGTGCCGCCGGTCGAGTGGGTCCATCTCGTCCCGTGCTTCTTCGTCGGGTGGCTCCCCTGACGCTCCGTGAGACGGTCCGCGCCCGGCAGTTCTGGGGCATCGCACTCGGGCCGGGCCTGGTCGGGGTCGCCGTCCACGGCCTCCAGGTGCACCTCCTGCCGATGATGACCGACCGAAGGATGAGCAACGACGAGGCGGGCTCACCGCCGGCGGAACAGGCACTGACCGGTCGGCCCGTGACTCCGGACACGTTCGCGCCGACGGTATCGAGCGCCGCCGACGGCGCCTGGCTGCTCATGAGGCCCCCTACGGGGCGGGCTCGACCATGGCCAGGAGAATCCGGTGCAGCTCGGCGCGATCGCGAGGCGCGATCGTCGCCAATCTGCGGTCGAACGACGCCGCGAGCGCAGCGATCGCGCGGTCCCGCGCCGCCTCGCCCTCGTCCGTGAGTACGAGCCGGTGCCGCCGCAGGTCCGCGTCGTCGATCTCGCGTCGCATGAACCCCTTGGCGACAAGGTTGCGCACGTAGACCGTCACACTCGCCTTGGGAATCACCAGCCTCGCCGCCAGCTCGGCGGGATACGGCGACTCGGCAACCTCGGCGAGCACGAAGAACTCCTTCGCCTCCAGCCCCAGCTCGGCCAGCTCGGCGCTGCAGGCGTCCAGCACGACCGTCAGCAGGCGATGGTTCAGCGTCCACAGCTGTGCGCCGTCAACCGACACGCGAGCCCCTTCTCCAGTTGGTACAGTACCGAACTAGTTCAGTATCGTACTATCATTTACTTCGAACTGGTACAGCAATCGAACAAACTCTACGCGAAAGGTGTCATCAGGTGCTTCAGCACATCACGATCCCGCGCGGGCCGATCGAACTCGCGGCCGACCTCCACCTGCCTGACGGCGTCGAGGAAGCCGCGCCGCTGCATGCCGTGGTGCTCTCGACGCCCGGCAGCAGCGTGAAGGAGCAGATCGGCGCACAGTACGCGTCCCGCCTCGCCGCCCGGGGCATCGCGGCGCTCGTGTTCGACCCGGCCCACCAGGGGCAGAGCGGCGGCGAGCCCCGCGACCTCGAAGACCCGTACCGCCGCGGTGAGGACATCTCCTACGCGATTGACGCGCTCAGTGTGGTCCCCGGCATCGACCCCGATCGCATCGGTGTCCTCGGTATCTGCGCCGGTGGTGGCTACGCGGTGCACACCGCCCGCACGGACCATCGCATCAAGGCGGTCGGCACGGTCGTTCCCGGCAACATGGGCACATCGTTCCGCGGCTTCCAGCCGGACGGCCCGGTGTCCGCGCTCGACGCCATGGCCGATGCACGCATCGAGGAAACCCGCACCGGTGAGCCGGCCCGCGTGAACTGGCTGCCCGACACCTTGGAGGATGCCGCCGCGGCCGGTCTGACCGATATCGACACGACCCAGGCCATCACCTTCTACCGCACCGAGCGGGGCAGGAGCAGGCACTCGACGAACCGCCGCCTTGCGCGTGGCGACTCGCTGCTCCTGGGCTACGACGCGTATCACCTGGTCGATCCGCTCATGACCCAGCCGCTGCAGGTCATCCTTGCCGGACGCATCGGCAACACCGGCTCCTACGAGTCCGGCATGCACCTGTGGAAGCTGGCACCCAACCCGGTCGATCTCATGGTGATCGAAGGCGCCGGCCATTACGAGATGTACGACGAGCCCCAGCACGTCGATGCCGCCGTCGATCGGCTCGCCGACTTCTACTCGGACCACCTGTAAGCCGGAGGGCTGCCCGGCTGGGCCGCCGCCGTGGATGAACTCATCTTGGTGTGGCCGAAGTTATCTCTGTGGCGGGTGAGTGGGATGGATGAATCCCTCGTATGTGACGGCACACGGAAACCCAGCCGGCCCCGTTCCTTCGCGGCCGGGGACAGGAGCCCCACACGTGTCCCGTAAGAAGACCCTGAGCCGTAAGAAGGCGATTTCCCTGCTGGTCGGCGCGGCAGCGCTGGTGGGCGGTACGGCGGTGGCGATGACCGGTACGAGTCAGGCTTCGGTGGTCTGCGACGGGCTGGCCACCGCCTTGGGCAACAACGAGAGCTTCATCGCCGCGCAGCGCGCCGCCCCGGACGCGCTGTCCGAGGCGCGGATCGCGAACCGCGTCGCCGTCATCGAGGAGATCGAGCGGAAACAGGCGGCGTCCAACTGCGAGGTCGGCGAGGGCGGTGCCGGTGCCGACGATGAGGCGAGTTCTGGCGCACCGGCGGGAGGAGGGGCGCAACCGGGCGGCGAGGCGGACGCGGGCAATGGAGCGGAAGCGGGCGGCGCAGCAGGTGCCGGGAACACCGGGGACGCCGGGAACGCCGGCGGAAGCGCTGAAGGCGATGTCGTGTGCGCCGGATCTACTGTCACCCTTTCCGGAGAGGCGGGTGCCCCGGCTGCCTCCAGCAATCAGTTCCCCGTCGGTACCACGCTCCGCGTCACCAACCTCGACAACGACAAGTCCACGACGGTACAGGTCACTTCGACGTCGGGCAGCTGCGCCCTGCTGAACGACGAGGCGTTCGAACAGGTCCGCGAGCCGGGCAAATTCTTGATCCGTAACGCCAGGATCGAACAGATCCGGAGCGCCGGCCAGTAGGGCTTTGAACCCGGCCGGCCGAGGCCACCGGTGGGGCCGGGCAGCCCGTCGGAAAGAAGGCCACGGACGCGGCCGCCGTCCCGCAGATGCCTGAGCCGAACCGGGTTTCGTGGAGTCCGCCGGTCATGGTTCGGCAGACTCCCGGCAGGTGCGGCGGGGCCGCATCCCCAGTGACGGGGGTGCGGCCCCTCCGCGTGCTACACCCAGTCCCGCTGAGCGGCCCGCACCCCCAACTGGAACCGGCTTGCCGCGCCCAGTCTCTCCTGCAGCTCGCTCACCCGCCGTCGCAGAGTCCTGAGGCTCACTCCCAGATGGCGGGCCACCGCCTCGTCCTTCATCCCGGCCGCCAGCAGCCGGATCAATGTCCTTTCACCGTCGGAGAGTTCACCGTCACCGGCGGCCCGGCCGAGCGGTGTCGCCTGCTGCCACGCCAGCTCGAAGAGCTTCTGCAGGGCCTCGGTCACCGCCGAGTGCCACACCACGACGGCGCAGTAGCCGCCCGCCGCGGAGGTGGTCAGCGGGAGCATCGCCCGACACCCGTCGACCACCAGCAGCTTGAGCGGTACGGACGGCAACACCCGTGCCTGCTCGCCGAGTTCCACCATCTTCCAGGTGCGGGACAGGACGTTCGGGTCTTCCAGGCCGGCCGCCGAGTAGATTCCGCGGGACACGATCCCGCGCCTGAGCAGATCGGCCTGGAGATCCGCCTGCGGGGCGGGCGGGGCGAGATACGGCGGTGTGTCGAACAGGCACACCTCGTGCTCGGCGCGCGCGTACAGCTCTTCGAGGCGTGCCGCGATGGCACCTTCGCCGGAGGCGACCTCGATCAGCCGCGCCGGCTCCTCGCGCAGCAGCCCGGCCTCGTACGCGGTGGCGATCTCCTCGGCAGTGGAGGCGAGGAGATCGGACTCCGTCTCGCGCCGCCGGATCAGCGCGCGGACCGCCACCCGGGGGTCGATCGCGCGTAACCCGCCCATGGAGTCCGGCGGCTGGACCAGCCCGAGCGCGAGCAGCCGGTTGCAGGCCTCGCGCACTCGCGCCGGGGAGGCACCCGTGAGCAGCGCCCAGCCGTCCGCTCCGGCGTCGGGCTGATGGAGGACTGCCCGGTACACCTGCTCATCGAGGGCGGAAACCCCTACCGCGGCCCAGGGGCTCGCGGCAGGGGTCGGTCGTTCCGTGTGCTGCAGGTCGGGGTCGTATGCCGTGTTCGCCATGGCCCGGCACGGTAGAGGATCTTTGTTAAGGGGCTACGCACCGCCCCGGGCCGTCGTTCAGTTCAAGCCGAACACCCTGTCTACTTCAGGCCGAACGCCCGCAGCACGGTCTGGTCGACCTTGTTGCCCTCCCGGTCGGTGGCCGCCACGCGCAGTGACGCGAACTCGGCGCCCTTCGGGTGCTTGAGCTCTGCCGTGCCGTGCTTCACCTTCACCTTCTTCCAGGACACGCCGTCGTCGTAGGAGACCCAGACGTTCAGGTCACCGGCCGTGACGCCTGCCGCCTGATTCCGGAGGGAGAGTCCCAGCTCCGACGTGTGCCCCGCTTCGGCACGGTTGAGGAGGTCGAGCCCATCCAGGTCGTAGTCGACGGAGAGCAGCGGCAGCGCCGTCGACTGGTCCGTGTGCGCCGAGGCGAAGGACCATTCGGTGTGGGTGTCG
Organism: Streptomyces sp. NPDC056987; assembly: GCF_042673865.1. Taxonomy (NCBI): domain Bacteria; kingdom Bacillati; phylum Actinomycetota; class Actinomycetes; order Kitasatosporales; family Streptomycetaceae; genus Streptomyces; species Streptomyces sp. NPDC056987. The sequence continues at coordinate 38,892 of NZ_JBHURV010000053.1, read as the reverse complement.
GTGGAGTACTCGGCCCAGTCGGCCGTGCGCCGGGCGTCGAGCACGAGGCGGTACGGCACCTTCGCCGCCGGGACGTCGAAGATGCCGTACCCGCCGAGTGTGGTGTCGCCGATCAGTTGTCCGTCCGCGTACAGCTTGCCCTTCGCGGTGTCCTTGACGTTGTCCACGGCCCCGTAGTGGCCCGGCGTGGCGTCGCTCAACTCCGGGATCCTGAAGGTGAGTCTGTCACCGGTGCGCTGGGAGACGCCGAACTGCTCACTTGTCGCCGGACGGACGACCTGGCGCAGCCAATCCTCGGTGGGCAGTTTGCCCGCCTTGTCGAAGGTCTCCAGGGAGTCCCACTGCGGATTGTTCGCCTCCCCGTCCGGATAGACGGCGTGCCAGATCCGATTGTCGGAGACGTTGTAGTACTCGGTGCGCTCCGTGCCGAGCCGCACATCATTGCTGGTCGCGATGTCGATCTTCTGCCAGGGACGGTACCGGTACACGGCGTCCCTGCCGATCCGGCCGGCCTGGGCTCCGTGGTAGCGAACCTTCTGCTTCGCCGTGTTGGAGCTGTTGAGGCTGTACGTCTGGTGGGCCGAGACGGCGCCCGACTGCGGGAACATCACGCTGTACACATACGGACTGACCGGGGTGGAGTCCAGCTTCAGCATGACCTTTTTCCCGCTCTTCAGCAGGGCGCCCAGCTTCACGCCGTTCTCCCCGGTGGCGATCATCAGCGGGATGGGCGTGCTGTCCACGGCGGCGATCCAGTATCCGGGCGCGTCCTGGTAGGCGATGACGTAACCGGCACCGGCCGCACTCGCGTTGGCCAGGGCCTCGTCCGCCCTCTTCCCGGCGGCCACACGGACCACCGCCACGTTGCCCTTGACGTCGAGTCCCTCGAAGTCGGCCGCGGTTCCGCTGCCCGCGTCCACCGCCCGCACGGTGCGCTTACCGCTGAATTTCGCCGGGAAACCGGTGTACGTCTGCGTGTAGTCGAGGGGCAGCGGGTACTTCTCGGGGCTGGTGACGCTCGCCGTCAGCTCCTTCTCGTACAGCCGGAACTTGGCGGAGAACTCGAACGTGCCCTCGGTGACCTTCTCGGTCGGAGCGACATAGATATGGTCCGTCCAGAAGCCCTGGCTGTAGGTCAGCCCAAAGGCGCTGCCCGGCCCTTCCCGGTGCCAGTTGGTGCTGAAACCCTGGAACTCCGAGTCCTCCTTGGTCTTCAGCTTGATCTCCACCGCCTTGCGGGCATCAAGGACGACCTCCGTGTCTCCGGCGACCTTGACCTCGGGATCGCCGACGACCGACGTGCCGACGGCCAGCCCGGCCGTGTCCACATCCGGGATCCACGAGGCCATCGAGTACGTACCGGCCGGCACCTTGAAGGTCGAGCCCTTGCCCAGGTACCCATGGGTGTCCGGATACGCTCCGTTCAGCTCCTGGAGTACGAACAGTGACGCGCCGGTGGACGGGTTTCCGTCGCGGTTCAGCAGCGAGACCTTCAGGTCGTAGGTCTTCGGCAGCTTCTCGAAGCCGATGGCGGTGGTGACCTGGATGTTGTCCGCGCTCGCCGTGATGTGGCCCGTGTACCGGCCCGTCGCCCCCGCGGCCGGGTCGACCGTCACCCCGACCGTGGCGGTGCCCTTCGCCGGGACGGTCACGGTGTCCGCGCTCAGGGCGGCATCGGTGAGGGTCGAGGAGATCTTCAACTCAACTGTCTTATCCGTGGAGTTGGTGAACACGATGTCCTTGGTGGCGAACCCTTCGTCGCCGTCCTCGAATGTTCCGAAACTCAGCGCGGGGGTCGCGAAGACGCCCTGCTCCACCGCCCGTCGGGCATCGACCCGGCCGTCTCCCTGCTCGAAGACGGTGGCGTCCGGCATGGTCCTGGCGGTGCTCGCCAGATCCGCCTTGAGCTGCTCGCCCGTCCAGTCCGGATGCGCCTGTGCGACCAGTGCCGCGGCGCCCGCGACATGCGGGGTCGCCATGGAGGTCCCGTTCGCCGTCGTGTAGTTGTCGTCGACGGGGGTGCCCATCGTGGTGCCGGAGGCGCGTGCCGCCGTGATGCCCGCGCCCGGTGCGGTGATCTCCGGCTTCACCGCGGAGTCGCCGAGGCGCGGTCCGCGGCTGGAGAACGAGGCCAGCTTGTCGGACTTGTCGACCGCGCCCACCGTCAGCGCCGAGTTGGCGATACCCGGGGTCCCCACGGTCTGCTCGCCCGGTCCCGCGTTGCCCGCCGCGACCACGAAGAGGGCGCCCGTGGACGCGGACAGCGCGTCGACGGTCTCACTCAGCACGTCCGAGGGACCCGAGGCGGTGCCGCCCAGGGACATGGAAACGATCTTCGCGCCGGATTTCGCCGCCCACTCCATGCCCTCAAGGATCCAGGAGGTCTGACCGCGACCGTCGTTGCCCAGCACCTTCCCGACCAGCAGCTCCGCGCCCGGCGCCACCCCCTTGCGCCTGCCGTCCGAGGCCGCGCCCGAGCCGACGATGGTGGAGGCTACGTGGGTGCCGTGCCCGTGGCCGTCCTGCACCTTCTCGTCGGGCACGAAACTCGTCGCCCCGGCGATCTTCCCCGCGAGGTCCGGGTGGCCGGCGTCCACGCCGGTGTCCAGGACGGCGACCTTGACGCCCTTGCCGTCGTAGCCGGACCGCCACACCTCGGGCGCGCCGATCTGCGGGACGCTGACGTCGAGGGACGCCTCCACCGTGGCGTCCAGCCAGATCTTCTCGATGCCGTCGCCGAGCTGTTTCGCGGCCCGCGTGGTGCCCTCGGTGCCGAGGGCCGGGGCGACGTCCGCCCAGAAGGAGGGCGACTTCTTCACGCTGAGCGCGGCGCCGCCGATGCCGGGCAGCGCGAGGGTCCGGCGCGCCCCGTCGGGGGTCGCGGCGCCCTTCGCGTACGTCACGATCACCGGGTTGGCGCCGGTCTTCGCGTCCGCGTAGCCCTGTTTCACCAGCTGGCTGACATTGAACAGGGCCGGGTCGAGACGGCCCGCCTGTACCAGCGGGATCGCGTCCGCCGGGAGGACGCTGATCTCGCCGTTCCGCTCGCTGGACACGAAGGTGGCGGCCTCGCGGCCCTTACCGCGCCGGACGTCGACGGCGTACCTGCCGTCCGGCCCGGCGGTGAATGACACGGTGTCGCCGGTGATGAGGGTGACGGTCTGGGTGCGGGGGGCACCCGATCCGGTGAGACTTGGCGTACTCGTGGCCCGCGACGTGGTGACCGGGGACTCGGGGCCGGCCATCGCGGGGGTGACGGCCGCCGCGAGCAGTCCGGCCGTTCCGGCCGCGGCCCAGAGGGCCTGGAGTCTGCGCATGTGTGGACTTCCTCCCCTGAACGCTGAACGCTCCCGTGTGTTGGTGAGCGGGAGTCAGTGACCAGGGTGAGCGCCGCGCGGAATGTGGCTCAAGGGAGAGTTGTGGCCGAGGTGTGCCAATACCTTCTTCGGCCACGTCCCGAGCGCTCGGCGCCGAGCCACTGCGGCATGAGCCGACGCAGTGCGGCCGCACGGGGTGTCGGCCCGCACAGGGCCCGGATCTTGATACGGACGGCGACGACCCGGGGCGGTGGGGGTTCTGGACATTCCAGGGTGGAGTTGCTGCTCGGGCGGTCGAGGGCGGCAGGGGCTTGGTGTGGCGTGGGCCGTTGCCCCTTGCTGCCGGAACAAGGCTTGTGAAGGGGGGCCTGACGGGTATATTCACAGGTCAGGCGCCCCTTTCTCGGGCGGGGGTGCACCGGCCCAGGGCGTTCGGCCCGGAATCACCCGGAAGTCTTCTCCGACGGGGCGACCCACGCATCTTCCTTCGTCGCCGTCCTGGAGCCCGGGTCACCTCGTGGACAGGGATCCTGGATGTGGTCCGGCTCGGACCCGTGGACGACGCGACCGCCATCACCGCCGCCCAGCTGAGAGCCGTGGTCGAGCGGCTCGTCGCGGCCGGCCAGTGGGCGCCCGGCGACCGGGCCTCACCATCGTCATGGACGTCGGCTATGACGTCGCCCGCCTGGCCTGGGTCCTGCGGGATCTGCCCGTCGAACTGGTCGGGCGGATCCGCGACGAACGGGTGATGCGTTGTCCGGCGCCCTCGCGCGAGGAGTTTCATCGCGCCCATCCCCGCGGCGGCCACCCGCCCAAGCACGGGCCGGAGTTCCGCTTCAACAAGCCCGAGCCCTGGCCCGAACCGACGATCACCACGGCGACCGACACCACCCACTACGGAAAGGCCGAAGCCCAGGCGTGGGACCGGGTCCACCCGCGGCTGACCCACCGCTCGGCCTGCCTGGAGCCCGACGGTGAACTTCCCGTCGTCGAAGGCATCCTGGTCCGCCTCAAAGTCGAGGACCTCTCCCAGGACCGGGAAGTACCGCCGGTATGGCTGTGGTCCTCCAAGACCAGAGCCACCCCGGCCGACGTGGACCGCTGCCGGCAAGTGTTCTTGGTGAACACACCTTCAGGTTCACCCAACAGACGCTCGGCTGGACCACCTCGAAGATCCGTACGCCCGAGGCGGCGGACCGCTGGCCCCGGCTCCTGGTGAGCCCACCTGCTCTGCCCCGCCCGAGGGTAAAGATCAAGCTCACCAGATGATGACACCGCCGCCCTCGGCCTTGGCTCGCACGGAAGCGTCAACGATGTTGTCGAAGCATCGGGTGACGTACTCCGTGCCGTAGCCGCTGACTTCACCAAGGTGATCGATGTGAGGGCGTATCGCTTCGCACTCGGCCAGGAAGTCGTCGATCTCCCCCGGCTCGACCTGGAGGTTGCCGCCGTCGAGCCGGGGAAAGAAGCGAGCCCCCAGCGCCCGAACCGCTTCGGAGCCCCACAGCTTGCTGCGCGATCTCTCGAATCCGGCCATGGTCTTGCTGTAGTCGTCGTCGGGATCTTCCAGAAGGGTCCACTCGCCGTTGGCTTCGTATACGTAGGTATCCACATTGAGGCTCATGCGCTGATTCTCCGGAGCAAGACCGTGCCGCGTCGACCGGATGGAACCCGGATTGCGCCGCACGCCGACGAGGACGGGCTCGGTCAGGGAGGGCAGTAGCGGGCAGGCCAGTTCTTCGAAGCCTTCGGGGATGGCCGAGGCCGGACGGCGACGTAGGCTTCCTCGCCCAGAGGGTGAATGTCGAAGGTGCACCCGGCGGGGATGCGGTGCACGAGGACCATGTCGAGGGTTCCCTGGCGGACCAGTCGTTCCATGTCCACGGGATCGGGCTCCTCGTGGAGAGTCACCTGCAGCTTCGGGTGGCGGTTGCGCAGCTGCCCCAATGCCTGGGGCAGTTGGCGTGCTCCCAGGCCCATGTGGACAGCGATGACGAGTTCGCCTGCCAGTTCCCCGTTGGCGGCGCGGGCGGCCGTGATGGCACGCCGGGATGCGGTCGTCGCGATCTTCGCCTCCGCGAGGAAAGCCCGCGCGGGCCTTGGTCTCGCGATTGCCCAGAGATTCGGAAGTGAAGGCGCCCACGTCTGCATAACGGGGCGACGGAAGGAGGCGCTCGAAGCCGCGAAGGCTTCCATTGAGGGGCATGTCACCGCGGGCACCTCGATGTGATCGTCGCGAACGCTGGAAGCATTGAGCGGATGAACTTCGAGTGGATGAACTTCGGGGACGTGACCGAGGAACACTTCGACCGCACATTCGACCTCAATGCCCGCGGCACACTGTTCACCGACAGGCCGAGCACTTCGGTCAAGATCCAGTAGCTCTCCGGGCCCATTTGAGTACCCTTGTCCCGATGGGCCGCCTCGGGCTTCCCGAGGAGATCGCCAATGGCGCGCTGTTTCTCGCCTCGGACGAGGGCAGTTTCATGACAGGTGCAGAACTCTGCATCGACGGCGGTATGGCTCAGGTATAGCCCGCTTCGGCCGGAGCGGAACTGGGCATGAGCTTTTTCCGCGCTTTTGGCGCGGGATTGCTCCGCTCGTTCGTATCGTTCGTAGCATCGGTGAGTTCCAGAGCTTACGGCTACGGCAGTTAGCTTGCCGCCATTCGATGGCTGAAAACCTGGCCGCTCGGGAACTGCTGACGGTCGGTCACGTTGAACCTCGGGGGAGGGCGACTGATCGCGACCCATGTGATTGCACCGATAAGAACTTTCTCGGTCACGCTGTTGACGAGGCGTCGCAATTGCCCGAACCGGCGAGGCCCTTCCGAGGCGAGCTGCCGCACGACCAGGTACTTCCACCGGCCGCCAACCACCGATAGCGCTGCGTCGAGCCCACAGCAGTACTGGCGATCGGTTCTCATCGTGGCTCCTGTTTTACGAGAACACCCACGCTGGAGGCACTGACAAAAAAGTAGGTACTTGCCCATGGAAAGGCACGGCATGTTTCCTCGGTTCTGGCGTAGGCAACCGGCCTGGCCGTCAAGCCCCGTCCCGGGTTCGGGCGTACGAGCCTCGGTGTCGGGGGGCAGACCAAACCAACCGAGTGCACGAAAGGCACATCGATCATGCCCGACACGTCCAGCACCACCGACATCGCCGCCGCCTCCGAGAGCCGGCCCTCCGCGGAACGTCGTCCTGCTTCGAGGAGCATTCACGTGCCTGCCGGCAGCGCTGCCGCCGACCGTGCGGCTCAGGCCCTGTCCCGCCCGTTCACCCTGCGCGGGCTCACCGTCCCGAACCGGATCGTCATGGCGCCGATGACGCGCGACTTCTCGCCGGGCGGCGTCCCCGGTGCCGATGTGGCGCGGTACTACGCACGCCGGGCGGCCGGCGGGGTGGGGCTGATCGTCACCGAGGGAACGTACGTCCGTCACGACTCGGCGGGGGACAGCGTCCGGGCGCCGCTGTTCCACGGCGAGGACGCCCTGACGGGCTGGAAGTACGTGGTGGCGGAGGTGCACCGCGCGGGCGGCCGGATCTTGGCGCAGATCTGCCACGTCGGGGTGCAGCGCCCCGAGGGCGCGGGCCCGGTCCCCGGCGCCCCGACGGTCGGCCCGTCGGGTCTCGGGCTGGACGGCGCCCCGGCCGGTAAGGCCATGACCCAGGACGACCTGGACACGGTGATCGCCGCCTTCGCCGAGGCCGCCGCCGCAGCCGAGCGCACCGGCTTCGACGGCGTCGAACTGCACGGCGCCCATGGCCTTCTGATCGACCAGTTCCTGTGGGAGCGCACCAACCGCCGCACCGACGGCTACGGCGGTGACCCGGTCGCCCGTACCCGGTTCGCCGCCGAGATCGTGGCCGCCTGCCGGAAGGCCGTCTCCGCCGGCTTCCCGATCGTCTTCCGCACCTCGCAGTGGAAGGTGAAGCACTACGACGCGCGGCTGGCCACCACCCCGCAGGAGCTGGAGGCGGTCCTCACCCCGATCGCGGAGGCCGGGGTGGACGCCTTCCACTCCTCCACCCGCCGGTACTGGATGCCGGAGTTCGAGGGCTCGGACCTGAATCTCGCGGGCTGGACCAAGAAGCTCACCGGCAAGGCCACCATCAGCGTCGGCTCCGTCGGCCTGGACAAGGTGTTCGAACCGGGGTTCCGGAACGGGAGCCGGACCGGGGTGGCGGGCATCGAGAACCTGCTGGACCGGCTGGAGCGGGACGAGTTCGACCTCATCGCGATCGGCCGCGCCCTGATCGCCGACCCGGAGTGGGCCCGCAAGGTCCTCACCGGAGACACGGAGGCGCTGATCCCGTTCACCGTCGACCAGGTCGCCACCCTGCGCTGACTGCGGTCCGGTGGCTCACTCTGATGATCGGCCAACAACAAGTCCCCTCCCGCCAGCAAGTACCTACTTTGGGGTAAGTGCCTCCAGGCGGTGGTGGACGGAAGGTATGTCCAGATGACTGAGCGTGGGTTCTACTGCGGATTGGACGCCGCACTGTCCGTCGTAGGGGGCAGGTGGAAGTTTCTGGTGCTGTGGCAGCTCGCCGTACACGGTCCCCAGCGGTTCGGCCAGCTGCGCCGCCTTGTCGACGGCGTTACCGAGAAAGTGCTGATCGGTGCGCTCAAAGACCTTGAGGCAGACTGCATTGTCGTCCGCAAGGACTTCCAGGAGCTTCCCCCTCACGTCGAATACTCCCTGACACCGTTCGGCTCAAGTCTGGCTGAAGCACTGCGCCCGCTGTGCGAATGGGGATACGCCCACATGGATCGGATACCGGACCGTCGGCCGGTCTGCGGTGCCCGCGCTGTTTCCCGAGGGCAGTGAAGGGGGACCGGGCGGCCCGCTGCCGGTCGCGTGGTCGACCGGCGGTGGTCGGTGCGCTCGGTGGTGCGGATCGTGGAGCGGGGAACCGTCGTCCTGCCCGTCGCTTAAGCCACGCTTCAGCATCGCCCCGTACGGTCGCGCCCGGAGTTGCCCTCGGGTGAGTGGCGGCGAACACTGAAGGGGCGCCATGGAGATCCCGGTAAGGCTGCGACAGGCCCGGTCCGCGCTGTTCCTCGTCTTTCTCGTCCACGGTGCGGTCTTCGCCCTGCTGGTCACGCGCATCCCGGCGATCCAGGACCGGTACGGGCTCAGCGACGCCGTGCTCCCGATGTTTCTCGCCGCCGTGCCGATTCTGGCCGGCGTCGGCAGCGTCACCGTCTCGCGTGTGGTGCGCAAGGTTCCCGCCTCCGTGGTGATCCGCGTGCTCCAGCCCCTGATCTGTCTGTGCCTGGTCGGGGTCGGGGCGGGCGAGTCCGTCTGGCAGCTTGTGGCCTGCCTGGGCGCCTTCGGGCTGCTGGTCGGCGCCATGGAGGCAAGCCTGAACATGGCGGGCGTCGGGATCCAGCGCGGCTACGGCCGCAGCATCATGCTGGGCTTCCACGGTGCCGCCAGCCTCGGCGGCATCCTCGGTGCCCTGCTCGCCTGGGCCGGGGCCAACTGGCACCTCTCCCTGCTCACCCTCTTCGCCGGTTCGGTCACCCTGCTGCTGCCGCTCACGGTGTCGGTCGGCCCGCGCCTGACCCGGAAGCCGGACGGGCCGGGCACGGTGACCGGCGGCGGCGCCGCAGCCGAACCGGTCGCGCAACTCCCGTCCACGGAGCCTTCGTCCGCGCAGTCCTCCTCCCCACGGCCCGCTCGCCCGCGAGGCGTTCCGTGGAAGCCGCTGCTGCCGCTCTGCCTGATCATGACCGTGGCAGTCATCGCCGACTCCACCGCCAGCAACTGGAGCGCCAAGTTCCTTGAGGACACGCTGCACAGCTCGGAGGCGATGGCGACCGTACCGTACGCCCTCTACATGGCGGCCACCCTCCTGGGCCGCAGTCTCGGGGACGGCTGGGTGCAGCGCTGGGGAGCGGTGGCCGTGGTGCGGGCGGGCGCCCTGCTCTCCGCCATGGGGTTCGCCCTCATCGCCGCCGCGCCGGAACCCCTGACCGGCGCGTTCGGTTTCGCCGTCCTCGGCGCGGGGCTGTCCGTGATCCTGCCCCAGCTCTTCGTCGTCGGTGCGCAGCGGCTGCCTGGGGCGGTGGACACCGCCGTGGCCCGCGTCAACCTCTTCAACTACGTGGGCTTCCTGATCGGTCCGCCCCTGGTCGGGGCCGTCGGGGCAGCCGTCTCCTACCGGGCGGCCATGTGCGTGCCGCTGCTGCTCATCCTGGGCATTCTCCTCGTCGCCGGCTCCCTGGACCAACCGGACCCGGTCGACTCCGGCTCCGGCTCCGACTCCGAATCGGGCTCCGGCCCCGAATCCGCCCCGCCCGCCCCGCGGCCCGAGACGACCACGACGAACGCCGGCTGACGGCACCGCGCCGACACCACAGGAAGTGCCCGGCCGACAGGGACGGAGACACGCCTTCAGCCGTGTGTCGCCTCGATGTGGGTGGGGCACTGTGGTGTGGTTGCCATTCGGGGCTGTGACCTGGGATGCCTGAACCGTTGAGAATGGTCGAGGTGGGCGTGCTGCAGGTGTCGCTGGACGTGGCGGTGGTCGGCAGGCTGTGTGCGCACTGCGCGGGTGATGGGCCGCGGGTGCGGTGGGAGACTGGTCCGAACGCCGGAGCCGAAGCCGAGTTCCTGCGGTAGGTGTTCCCAGACGATCCCGGTATGCAGTACGAACAGGATGCCCTGGAACACCAGCCGGTTCGAGTGCCGTTTCCGTCCCGGATGGCGAGTCCGACGCTCCGCCTTCGGCAGCAGCGGTGCGAGCACCGCCCACAACTCGTCATCGACATCCCACGGCCTCGGTCGAACCACCTCACACACCCGGATCGTCAGTTCCGGAGAGATCAATCAGCTCGGAGATCATTCTGTGAGGAGTTTTCGAACCGGCAGTCGTGACAGGCGCAGCTCCCGGGGGACCTCATGCGCACTCACACTGCTCACTCGCCGCGCACACCCCCGGCCCGGGGGCCGTCGCCCCGCGTCGGCAGCGATCGCGCGGGCCTTCGCCCGCGTCCTCGCCCTGCCCCACCTGACCAGCCCGCCGGGCACCGAGAGGAGGAACCCACGGTCCCCGGGCCCGCGGTCCCCGGCACGTCGGCCGCCGTGCGCCCCTGACCAGCACCGCCCTCGGACGGGGAACAACGTGACATCACGGGCACAAGATCGGTCTACCCGATCCCGGGACACCGGCCGGACAGCATCGCCGCAGGCCGGAACAGCCCCGGACACTCACCCGAGGTTCCAGCGTCCGAGTGATTCAGACCCACTGTGCCACGTCGAGCCGCATGGCCGTGGTGATGGTGTCGTCCTGAACGGCCTCCACCACGACGGGAGTGGTGAAGGTGCACAGGTCTTCGTCCCAGCGGAATCCGTCGACGGTCGCTCGCAACCTGGTGATGCGGTCGAGCTCCGCGTAGTCGGCGAAGTCGGAGGTGAGGGAGGCGACCGACAGGCTGTAGGGGTCCAGGGCGTGCAGCCGGGCGACGGCGGCGACGGCCAGCTGACGCGCGGCCTCCATCTGTAGATGGCCCGGCACATGGTCCAGCGGATGGTCGAAGACATGCGGGTGGCTGGTGTCCACCACCAACTGGCAGCTGAACCGTCCCGCGTCGGCGACGGGCTCGGTGACGAACACGTTCCGGGAGTCTCGCCGTCCCACATGGGAGGGCTCGGCCGCCGTGAACCGCGGCAGCAGGAAGCCGGGGCGGTCGGGCGACAGCCGTCTGCCGCGCATGGCCTGGTAGGCGGCCTTGGACAGGATCAGCAGCCCGCCCTCTCCCTGCATCGCGGGCCGTCCGTCGACCTCGATGTCCCCGATGAAGCTGAACCCCTGCAGGCGGCCTGCCTTGTTGCGCCGGGTCCGCACGCTCACGTTGATCCGCGCGTCGGCGGGTCGCGAGCCGATGCGCAGTGATTCGAAGGCGGTGGTACGGAGTGTCAGGTTCCGGAAGATGAACGCGGAGCCCAGTTGCACTTCCAGATGGCGGTGGGCGATCAGGACCCCGGCCTGACGCACCACTTCGACCATCAGGCTGAAGTCGTACAGCGGGAAGCTCTCCCCGATCATATGGGCGCGCGGGAGCTGTGCGGCGACGACGAAGGTGTCCTCGCCCGTCTCGGTCGAGTCGGTGACGAACACCTCGGCTATCGAGGCTCTGTGGACCAGGGCGCGTGGAACGGTCGCGTCGTAGCTCAGCTTCACGTGGTCGTTCCCGGGTGGCACGGGGGCCGTCGCGGACGCGGGGGTGGGAGCGGGTACGGCCATGGGGAGCGGCGTGGGCGCAGGCGAGGAAAGGGACGGGGACGCGGACATGGGGATGGTCATGGTCGGGGTCGATCCTTCCAGGGGAGGTAGCACGAGCGGTGTGCTGAACTCGTCACGGCCCTACGGCCGGTACCGGGGTGATGCGAGGCGGCCGGGACGGGAGCCGGGAGAGGAGCGCGTCGAGGCCGGCCGGGCCCGAGCGGGCCGCGACGACCCCGTCGGGCCGCAGATACGCGCACCACGGGGCACCGGCTCCGCCCAGCGCGTCGCCCGTCTCCCGCGCCACGGCGAACCCGGTGCCGTCCTGCGGGAGATCGATGGGGGCCGTGTCGGCAGGCTGGATCCACAGCACCCGCACGACGTCCCCGGCACCCCGTTTTCCCACGATCGCCGCGGCTCGCGCGGCGAGTTCCCCGGCGGCCAGACCGCCGTGGACCAGCACGGTGTGCCGGCCGGCCGACAGGTGGGCGTGGAGCGACTCCGCCTCAGTGCCGTGCACCGGGGCGAGCGCCAGGTCGGGGGCGCGTCGGCCGAGCCGCAGTGCGCGCGGCACGGACGGGGCACCGTCGAGATCGGTCACCGCCGGGCTCCCGGAGTGGTCCAGGTCGAGCTGGGCGAGCAGGGGGATCACCTTCTTCTCCAGCAGGCCGGTGGCGGACAGCACTCGCAGCACCGTGTTCCGCAGGAGCCGCGCCGCCGGATTGCGCAGCAGCCACATCCGGGTCTGCTGATCACCGTTCGCGACCGCCCTGACGGACGCCGGGCGGCGTTCCGCCTCGAAGCTGTCGAGCAGCGCCGGATCAGTGCCGCGTACGACGCTCGCGAGTTTCCAGCCCACGTCGTAGCCGTCCTGGACACCCGTGTTGAGTCCCTGGCCGCCCGCGGTGGTGTGGGCGTGCACCGCGTCGCCCGCCAGCAGCACCGGGCCCTCCCGGAACCGCGGGGCGACCTTGGCGTGCACAAGGAAGCGGCTGGCCCACCAGGTGCCGTGCAGGCGCAGCCCGCCGGGACCGCGTGCGTCGAGGAGCCGCTGCAGCAACTCCTCGGAGGGCGGTTCCGTCTGCCCGTCCGGCTCCATGTCGAAGAAGACGCGGTGGCCGTCGGGCTGGGGGACGATGACCAGTACGCCGTCCGGTGCGACGTGGTGCTGCACCTCGGCCTCGGCGGGCACCCCCTCCAGCCGGCCGTCCCCGATCAGGAACATACGGTCGAAGGTGTGACCCTCGAAGGGGATGCCGACGCTGTCGCGCACCAGGCTGCGGGCGCCGTCGGCGGCGATCAGCCAGGACACCGTGAGAGTCTCCTCGCCACGGGCCGAGCGCAGCGTCACTGTCGCCGACTCCGCGGGGCCGCCACGGTTCACGGTGACCGCCGTGACCTCGGTCTCCCACTCGACGGTGCCGCCCAGCTCCGTCAGCCGGGCGTGCAGCGCCCGCTCGGTCACCGGCTGCGGTACGCAGAGGGGGCCGGGGAAGGCGGTACCCGTCAGCCCGCCGAAGCGCGCCCCGGCGAGGCGCCGGCCGTTCGACCAGTACGACGCCCCGGTCAGCGGCAGCGCCGTCGCGGCGATCCTCTCGGCGACGCCGAGGCGGTGCAGGCACTCCAGGGCGCCACTCCACAGCACCAGCCCCTTGGGGGCGGTGCCGGGGCCCGGGCGCCGGTCGACGACACGGCAGGGCACGCCGAGGTCCCGCAACACGGCGGCGGCGGTGAGCCCGGTGGGCCCGGCGCCGACCACCAGAACAGGAACGGTCAATTCAGCTCACCTCTGGCGGCCTCGGCGGGTCTGACCGGGGGACGGTCGAGCAACGCGGAGATCTCGCGGACGGCGCTGTCGGTGTCGGCGAACCGCACCGAGCGGATGCCGAGTTCCGCCGCGGCCACGCAGTTCTCCTCCGTGTCGTCGACGAACAGGCAGCGCTGCGGGGTGGTGCCGAGCCGTTCGAGCAGGATCCGGTAGATGGCCGGGTCGGGCTTGCGTACGCCTTCCCGGTGTGAGTCCACGACGACGTCGAAGAGCTCGTCGACGGGGAGCTGGGCGCGCCACAGCGGTTCCCACTCGCGGACGTTGTTGGTGAGCAGGGCGAGCCGGTACCCGTCGCCGCGCAGGCCGCGCAGGAACTCCAGGAACGGCTCGTTGGGGCGCCGGCCGCGGAACCACAGCTCGCCGAAGCTCCGCCCGTCCGCCAGGATGCGGCCCGCGTCCTCGGGGAGTTCGGCCAGGATGCGGTCCGCCATCCGGCGCTCCGTGATCGCGCCGGTCTCCAGTGCCGCCATCGGTGTCTCCCCGTGGCGTTCCGTCGACGCCAGGAGTGCCTGGGCGAGGTCGCCCGCGTCGATCCCGGCCAGTTCGGCGAAAGCGACGAAGGTGTCCACGAGGGGGTTCGTCAGCACGCCCCCGTAGTCGACGACGATCGTGTCGAAGGCCATGTCGTTCCCTTCTCCCGGCACGACGCGGCGTACCGACCGCGACCGTGGCCTGAACGGTTGATTGGCTGTCATCGAACCCCCCTTGCCCAGAGGTGCTCCGGGTTGCTCCGGCGTCCGCCTGACGTGGTGCTCCGGACGCTAACGACGAGGACTTGCGCCGTACCAAAGCCGCTGCTCCCCGCCAGGACGAGTGCACCCGCCGAAGCAGGTGCGGGAGGACCTGTTGGGGTCCTCCCGCATCCCGAACTGGCCTTGCCGCAGCCGTCAGTCGGCTGCCTTCCCGCGCACCGCGCCGACCGCGGGCGCGGGTTCCTCCCGCTTCGCCGCTGCCGCGTCCGGCGTGCCGGTCGCGTCCGCCACAGGCGCAGGGTGCTCCGAGCCGCCCTCGCTGATGCCGAACCGCGCGTGCAGTCGGCGCAGCGGCCCGGGTGCCCACCAGGTCGCCCGGCCGGTGAGCGTCAGTACCGCGGGCACGAGCAGTGTGCGGATCACCATCGCGTCCATGAGGATCGCCAGGGCGACCCCTAGTCCGAGCATCTTCGTGTTGGTGATCCGGGATGTGCCGATGGCCACCATGACGACGGAGAGGACGAGCGCGGCGGCGGTGATGACGCCCCCGGTGCTGCGGATGCCCTCCACCACGGCGGCCTTGTGGTCGAGTACGCGCTCGTGTTCCTCCTTGATCCGGGAGAGCAGGAAGACCCCGTAGTCCATGGAGAGTCCGAAGGCGAGGCAGAACATCAGCACAGGCAGCGCCGTCTCGATGCTCCCGGTCGGGGTGAAGCCCAGCAGCCCCGACAGGTTCCCGTCCTGGAAGACCCACACCACGGCCCCCAGCATCGCGGTCAGGCTGAGCGCGTTGAGCAGCACCGCCTGGACCGGCACCAGCACACTGCCGGTGAGCAGGAACACCAGCACCAGCGTGGCGAGCACGATGATGCCGAGGGCCCAGGGCAGGCCTCGTCCGATGGCCGCCTGGCTGTCGATCATGGCCGCGGTCGTCCCGGAGGTGTACGTGGGGAACGCCGCGTCCACCGCCCGTACGTCCCGTACCAGGTCCTTGCCCTGGTCGGAGACCGCCTCCGCGGCGGGCACCACCGTGAGGTACGAGACGGCGCCGGAGGTACGGCCGGGCTGCGCGGGCCCGGAGGCCTTGCCCCCGGTGTAGCGGCCCGTCGGGGCGTCCACCCGCAGCACCCCGGGAAGCCGGGACAACTCCTCTGCGTATCCGCCGAGTTCAGCGGAGGCCGCCTGCTCGGTGACGACCTCGATCACTCCGGTGGGGTTGCCCTGGAAGCCGTCCTTGATGTGCTGCTGCACCACCCGGGGCTCGGCCGACGAGGGGAGCTGGCGGTAGTCGGCGGTGCCGAAGTCGACGTTCAGGAAGGGCGCGCCGAGCAGCAGCAGGCCGGCGAGGGTGCCGGTGG
The DNA here is from genome assembly GCF_042673865.1 of Streptomyces sp. NPDC056987. Lineage (NCBI taxonomy): Bacteria > Bacillati > Actinomycetota > Actinomycetes > Kitasatosporales > Streptomycetaceae > Streptomyces > Streptomyces sp. NPDC056987. The sequence goes on along the minus strand of NZ_JBHURV010000053.1, from coordinate 23,463 downwards.
CCACCAGGGGCGCGCGCCGCATCACCCACCGCGCCAGCCGGGCCCAGCCCGCCCCGGCCTCGGTGGGCCGCCGCTGCTCGCGGGAGCGGCGCCGGAACAGCTTGCGGACGTCCAGCGCGTCGATCCGGCGGCCCAGGACGGCGAGCAGCGCGGGCAGGACGACCAGGGCCGCCACGGCCGCCAGGACCACCACGCTGATCCCCGCGTACGCGAGGGAGCGCAGGAAGTACAGCGGGAAGACCAGCATCGCGGCGAGCGAGACGGCGACCGTGGCGGCCGAGAACAGCACGGTCCGCCCCGCGGTGTTGAGGGTGACAGCGAGCGCGCCGGGCATGTCCCGGCCATGTCCGAGTTCCTCCCGGTAGCGGCGCACGATCAGCAGCGCGTAGTCGATGGCGAGGCCGAGGCCCAGTGCGGTGGTGAGGTTGGTGGCGAAGACGGAGACGTCGGTGAAGGACGTCAGGACGCGCAGCACCGCGTTGGTGCCGAGGATCGCGATGATGCCGATGCCCAGCGGGAGCAGGGCGGCGACGGCGCTGCCGAACACGATCATGAGGATGATCAGCGTGATCGGCAGCGCGATGGCCTCGGCACGCAGCAGGTCCTCGCCGATGAGGGTCTGCTGCTCGTGCTGGACGGCGACGCTGCCCCCGATCCGGACGGTGAGGTCGCCCTGCCGTCCGTCGAAGTGCCCGGTGATCCGCTCCTCCAGCGTGCGCTCGGCCTCCAGTTCGTCCCCGGTGAGCCGGGCCACCACCAGGGCCTCGTGGCCGTCCTCGGAGCGCAGCGCCGGTGCCCCGGTGTCCCAGTAGGAGGTGACCCCGGTGATGCCCTTCTCGTCGGCGAGGCGGGCGGCGAGTTCCCTTCCCTGACGTGCTGTGCCGACGTCGTCGACCCCGCTGCCCGCCCGGGCCAGCAGGACGAGGTTGGGGCGGGCGCCGGGGAACTCCCCCTCCAGGATGTCCGCGGCGTGCGAGGACTCCGAGGCGGGGTCGACGACGCCGCCGCTGCCACCGCTGCGCAGCCGGTCGGCCACCCCGCTGCCCAGGACGACGGCCCCGGCCAGGAGGATCACGGTGAGGACGAGCAGCAGCCGGGCCCGGGCCCCGGTCAGCCGGGCAAGGGCGGTGAACAGGCTGCGGGGCGGGGCCGTTTCGGGCGGCGGGGCGTCATGGGCAACGGGTGACATGGGGGGAGCTCCCGGGAGGTCTGAGCGGGTGAGGTGGGTACGGAGCCGTACGCGGCGAACGCCGCGGGCAGGGCCGTATGTGCCATGGATACGGAGCGGTGTGTACGGAGCACCGCGTGCAGAGCCGTGCACGCGGACTCCGGTCGGGGCGTCGGCGGGCCGTCAGCGGCGACGCAGGTGGAACTGGCCCGGCGTGGTGGAGGGGACTCCGGTGAGGATCTCCCGGAGCCCGCCGCTGACCACGTAGTCGCCGTACGGGGTCACGGCGATGGTCGTGGGGTCCTCGGTGGGCCAGGACCGGTCCTCCACCGTGCGCGCGGTACGCCACTTGTCGGTGGACCGCAGCACCACGACGGCGTCCCGGCCCGCGCGTCCACCGGACAGCGACAGGTCGTTCACCGCGCCGACCAGCGAGCCGTCCGGGCGCAGCGCGAGACCGTCGAGGGAGAGCGGCGCACGGTCGAGGCGGACCTCGCCGACCACCGGCCGCGCCGACCGGGGACGGTCGATGCGGAAGAGCCGGCCGCCGTCGTACTTGCCCATGAGGAGGAAACCCGCGGGGTGGTGGACGATCCCGTTCGGCCCCGTGTCGGAGGTGACGAAGCGGTCGTCCTGGATCACCTGGATCACCTGGCCGTCGCGGCTCACCACGCTGACCGTGTCGACCCCGGTGTCGGTGACGTAGATGGTGCCGTCCTCGTCGACGGTGACGTCGTTGGCGCGCGGCTCCGGCTGACCGGCGGACAGGTCGACCAGATGCTGTACGGCACCGGTGGCCAGGTCGAAGACACCGACCCCGGACACCGGGGGCCGTGAAGGGTCCACCATGCCGAGCAGCCGGAAGAAGTAGTCGGTGTAGGCGGCCAGCACCCGGTTACGGGCGGCGTCCACCGTGATGCCGAGCACCGAGGCCTGGGCGAACGGGGCGACCAGCAGAGTCACCGAACCGTCCGCCCTGACCACCGAGATCGTGCCCTGCGCGCTCGACCCGACGAGGAACGCCTTCCGCCGCGGATCCCAGGCGACGCCCTCCGGGTACACGCCCGGGGCGGTGACGGAGAGGGTGCGCGGCAGCGGGCCGCCTGCGGACCGGGACACCGCGAACGCCGGCAGGGGAGTGGCGGCGAGTGTGCCACCCACGGCACCCGCGGCGGCGAGTCCGAGCAGAGTACGGCGGGAGGCTGGAACTGGCGCGTCCAAGGTGTGCTCCTTCAGGCGGTGGTGACGACCCTGCGGTGGCAAGACCCGAGTTCGAATGATCGGCCGGCATAGGGCACGGCAGAAGGCCCGGGCAGCGGCCCGGCGTCGAGGGGTGAAACCACCGAGCCAGGCTGCGTGGAAGAGGCTCCCAATACGCGCTGAAGAACCGCTGAAACGGTGCTGTGCATGGGGAACACCGTCATGGGCGGGAGCGGGCGCGGCCGAAGAGTGTGCTGTGGTCCGGGTGGGTGCCAGGGCGCGCTGTCCGCGATCAGCACGGTTTTCTCGCGGAACCGCTTGCGGGGCCGGAGCGCGAGCGAGGGCCCGAGGTGGGGCCTTGGACCAAACCCGTCGGCCGAGTCGGCCGGCGGCGCGGACACCACCCATGCCCGGCAGCTGGGCCGGGTCGGGCTGGACAACGGACCCGTGAGGGGATTCGCCGGCGCCGGCTACCAGAGGCCGGGAGCCCGGACCGGAGGCCGTGTGGTGATGCCACCGCACCGCAAATTCAAGGAGAACCCACCCGAGTGGTACGAGGAGACGCAGGAACGACAGAGCAAGGCCCCCCTTCTCGGACGGAGAGCCCCTGCGCGCACTTCCCGCCTGGCCGAGCGACCTTACGATCTCCGGCACGCCGGGATCTCGTTCTGGCTCTACTCGGGAGTGGACCCGACCGAGTGGACCCGACCGAGTGCGCCCGCCGCGTCGGCCAGAGCATCGAGGCGCTCTTTCGCACCTACGCCAAGTTCCTTGACGGCCTTCGAAAGCAGGCGAACCGCCGCCTCGCCGAGCATTCCATGAACGAGTGGCTGCTTGCAGGCCGGGACCGGTCGTGAGCGGGCTCAGCGAAGGGCGCCTGACGGGTGGAAACCCAGGTCAGGCGCCTCTTCGCAGGCGTCTAGAAGAGGCCCAGCTTCTTCGGCGCATACGACACGAGGGGGTTTTCATCTGCTGGTGGTACAGGCAGTACGGCCATCTGGCCAGCAAGGATGCCGGTCCGATGGGTTGAATACGGGTGGGTGGCCCGGGCATGGTCCGGATCTTGGTGGGGCTGTGCCTGTCGTACTGTGACTGTTCGGTTGGCAGCCGGGGGAGAGGCAGCGACCGCGGAGACGCACGACTTGGCCCCCGGCCCCTTGCGAACCGAACCAAAGGGGCACTGGGTGCGGCTGACCTGGCGAACTGAGGTTCCCCGTTGTGCGGGAGTTGCTGATCAGCTGGTCAGGGCGGGTTGACGGGGTTTCAGGTTCGTTCGGCCGATGCCCGGTCGGCGTAGTGTTTCTCCTCGAACTCGACCGGACTGAGGTAGCCGAGCCGCTTCTGGATGCGCCGGGAGTTATAGAAGCCGTCGATGTACTCGAACAGCGCGAGGTTCACCTCGGCCCGGGCGGCGAAGGCGCGCCCGCGGATGCACTCCGTCTTGATCAGCATCCACAGATTCTCCGCGAGGGCGTTGTCGTAGGAGTCCCCGACTGAGCCCATGGACGCGTGAACTCCTGCTCGCACCAAGCGAGTTGTCAGCTTCACAGACGTGTACTGAGAGCCGTGGTCGGCGTGGTGGACGAGTGTGCCGGGCTCGACCAGATCCGGGGCGAGTGTGGCCTTGGGATCGCGGCGTGTGGAGGCGCTTCGGCGTGGGCTGATGCCCGCGATCCCGGCCTCGCACATCAGGCGCTCGACCCGTTTGCGCCCCCACGTGGACGCCCTCGCGCTTGAGCACGGCGTGCACGCGCGGCGAGCCGTAGATCTTGCCCGAGTCGGCGTGGATCTCCTTGATCTGCTCGGTGAGTTCCACGTCCTGGCGCCGGCGTTCGCATGGCTCGCGCTCGGCACGACGCCAGCGGTAGTACGTCGAGGAGGCGATGGAGAGTTCCCGGAGTACGCACTCGACTCCCAGGTGCGGGTGCTCGTCGACGAGCACCCGCACCTGGGCCGGGTCGGGTCGAGCTGCGCCGCGAAAAACGCCGAATCCGTCCGCAGGACTTCGTTCGCCCGCTTGAGCTGGACGTTCTCCTCGCGCAGCGCGGCGAGTTCGGCGCGTTCATCGGTGGTCAGCCGGTCATCCCGCTCTCCGGCGTCCGCCTCGGCCTGACGGATCCAGCCGCGCAGGGCCTCCGGATGCACGCCGAGATCGACAGCAAGCTTCTTGATCTGCGGCTTCGGGCCGGAGGTGCGGTACATCCGCACCGCACGCTCACGCAACTCCAGCGAGTACCTTCTGGGAGCGGCCATGGTCGATGTTCCTCTCATGAGAACCATCTGACTCTCTGTCAACGCACTCCGCATCTCGGGGGGACCTCACACCACCGCAGCCATCACCCGCGTCAACAACCCCGCGGGTCAATACACCTAGCCCTGGTGCTGGGGCCACGGCGCCGATGGCCTCGGGCGTCGAGAGCGGCAGAGGCGAGGACGGCCTCGAAACCGTGTGGTTCAGCGGGCGCCGGGCTCAGAAATGGTCGTAGTTCAATACTCGTCAAACTGCGGGGCCCAAACTTCGGGCCCGGGGTGTGGTGCTGCCGCGGGCCTACATCAGGGGTAGACCGTATGGGTGATTCCATCCAGGTTGCCACGGCGGTGTATCAAGCACTCCCTATGTTGAGACAGAGCAGAGTGCGAAATCGAATAGTCGGCGACGTGCCGCATTGCAATCGAAGGGCAAATGGGAAGGACGACCCTTCAACGGCAACGGACCCTAGAAAAGGATACAGATGAAGAAGATTGCGATGCTCGCGAGTGCAACGATGCTCGCGAGCGGTCTGGTATTCACCTCGGGCGGCGCAGCACAGGCAGCTCCTGGTAACTGCAGTACGTGGACAGACGGCAACAACGACCGTTTCGCCAACGGCAAGTGCACCAGTGGCACGGGCGAGTATCGGTTGTCGGCTCGCTGCGATCATCCGTGGAGCCCTGACCCGGGTATGTACACAGAGTGGGTCCGTGTCGGTCAGACAACCCGGGGTGACTGCCGTGATCTCGGTGTCGACTACAGGGCACACAGCCTGAAACTTGAGTTCCGCTAACCGGTTCGCTAACGCGGCGAGGAGCGCGCCGTGTCCGCTCCTCGCGGGACACCGACTCTCCGTTTTCCCATCCGCATCGCCCGCTACGGCGAAATGCCGGAAGATCGGCGGCTGCCAGAAGGCGCAGCCGCAGCGCCTCGTACAGCGACATCGCCACCGACCTGCGCGATTCCGGTCGTGGGCAAGGAGGACTGATGAGCCGGCCCGGATATGCCCCCAGCGCGCCGCCGACTGGTCCCCTGCGCGTACTGGATCTCGGCACAGCTCCGCCCGCCCCGCTCACCGGTCGGCAGCGGCGCCGGGTCTGGCGCTGGGAACACGGTGGCCGCCACTTCCACAACGCCCTCGTAACGCTCGCTGCCGTCCTCGGCTGGCGGTACGGACCCCACGGCTGGGAACGCCGGACCGCCGTACGGTGACGCCGTGAAACCTGCTGGGAGCAGAACCTACGGCAGCAAGCCGGCCTGGCTCACCCACCGGTGGAGGTCACCACAGGTCGGTGAGGGCGCGCCGGAGTTCTCCGTGACGGTGACCAGGCGCGCGGTGCAGTTCCCGGCTGAGGTGGAACAGCCAGCGGCTGCCCGCGCTTCAGACACCGGACTACTCCGGTGCCCTCTCGCTCCTCGACGGTCCGAATCGGAACCGAGGCGTTCGCCCGGCCCACCGAATGGTTCGGCCTGGAGGACTGCGAGATCACCAGCCGTGGCCTGTCGACACCAGCGGTCCAACGGCTCATTCATGCTCGCAGCGCGCCCCCGGTACCGAAGTGGACGCCAGGCAAGAAGCAGGATTCGGCGCAGGACACGCGGGCGCAGGAACTGATCCGCAAGCTGCTCTACGCTCGCCGGACCGATTCCATCGCCTTAGCAGAGTCGGTGTGCAACGAGGCCACCAGCCTCACCTGGGTAAGCCCGCGCGTACAGGAAAAGATGGATGCCGCCGTGCGCTCTGGGCGTCTCTGGGCCGAGAAGCAGATTGCCGACCGGCAGCAGTTGTTCGCCAGCCTGGAACGGGCCGTGGCCGACCAGCATCACGGAAAGGTCCGCAGGCTCCTGCAACTGGCCAAGGCGGCTACCAAGGATGACAGTTCCGAGTCAGTGAACCATGTGATCACGGCAGCCACCGATTACCTCACCACCGTCGCGACGGCCAGGAAGAAACACCTGAACACCCTCCTCGACGACCTCGACGGCTCCCCTCAGTACATGGACCCGGACCTTTTCTATGCAAAGGTTCTTGAACTCCTTCACGCAGCGCGCACGGTCGACGCCATCAGTCCGCAGCGGCGGGCGCAGGTCGAAGCCTGGAGGAAACGCTCCGGTGTCCCAGCCGGACCAGACCAGGGCTGTCCCCGCTGTGGTGCCGGCAACTGGCTGCCGTGCCTCGTGGACACCACTGCCGATGAGGTACAGGGCGTGCCCCACGACGAGCGGATGCGGCCGATCATCGAGGAGCGTAAAGAGCGGCAGCGCGCGTAGCGGCCGTGGCGGGTGTACGAGGTCACATGCCTCGACTGCGCTCAGCCCGTCGATGCCCGGTGCACCGCCCCCGGGGGGGCCCGCACCGTTCCCGGATCGAGCTGGCCAAGGAGCTCACTCGCCGCCGCGAGCTCCGCCCCTCATCCGAAGGGCAGCCGTAGACCCCCTCTTCCTGACGATGCAGCGCTTCGGCGTGGCGTGACCAGCCGGGAGGCTGAGCTACGCGGCCTTCGTCATCGCCCGGAACTCTCCCGCCCCCGCAACAGCTCGGGATGCATCCAGCACCCCGGAGCCCCCATTGACCATCGCGGGGGCCGGCCTGCTCAGCCTCGTTCCCGCCCGCGGTGCCTGGCAGACTTCCGCACACCTGCGAAGGGGCGCCGTCGGGGCCTCGCCGCCCTGACCATTGCCAGCTTCACTCTGACCGGCATATCCGCCCTCTTTCTCCTCCTCTACGCAACGGGCTGCCACTGCCTCTGAGGCCTTTGACCGTTCCCCGGCGCGGATGTCGTGTTCAGCGTGAGGGGCTTCGGCTACGCCTGCCGCGTCAGAAGACCTTGTCGCTGTGCTGTGCGTTCCCCGTAGGTGTTGTATCGCTCCGAACTGTGCGTCGTGCGGCCTTGATGGCTGTTTCCCCCGTGATCATCCCGAGGAGTCCGGTGAGCGCGATCCATGGCGGTGCAGGTGTTTCGACGTGGATAAGCCAGTAGACGCTCCCCGTCAGGCCACCGGCCAGGAGTGCGGTGAGGAGGGGGATGACTTGCTGTCGCCAGGCCGCTGGGCGTGGACCTGTCATGCGAGCATCTCCAGGAGCGAGTAGGCGGTGCCCATCGCGAACAGTCCGGCGAGGGCGGTCAGGGGCGGCGCGGGTGAAGGGAGCCGGGCAGCTGCGTACAGTGCGCCGATCAAAAGACCTCCGCCGAACGATGCGAAGTAGCTCACTGCCATCAGGGTCCTCTCCGGGATGGACAAGCCGAGCGGGAATCCGTTCCACGACCTCCCGGACGCACTGCGGATCCTTCCGGCTTGCCCGCAGGCGTGACCTGTTCTGCGCGCTTTGTGCGCCTGGCGGTCGTCGTTGTCGGCTGCCAGCCGCCAGGTCGGGGCTGAAGGTGTCCCGGCTGTCTGAACAGCGGATTCGGGCACGGGCAGGGGATTGTTGATTCAGTGGTCGTGCAGGGTGTGAGCGATGTGCTGACGGAATGCCATGAGCGCGTGCAGGAGGAAGTCCCGTGTCGCCTCGACCGTGATGGTCCCGTCCTCGGCGATGAGGCCCGGCTTCGCGTGCAGATACACCTCGGGCTGGGCGAGCTCCGGGGAGGCGAGGAACGACAGGATTGAGCGGAGATGCTGTTGAGCGACGGCGGTGCCGATCGCGCCGATGGAAGCGCCGACGGCATAGGACGGTTTGCCGCTCAGCGGGGCCCTCCCCTTCGGCCGGCTCGCCCAGTCGAGCGCGTTCTTGAGCACTCCGGGGATCGACCGGTTGTACTCGGGAGTGACGATGAGGATGCCGTCCGCTTTGGTGACGGCATCCCGGTACTCGGCCGCGGCGCCGGGGAATTCGGCGTCGGGTGCCTCGTAGTCCTGGCTGTAGAACGGCAGCTCGGCGATGGAGATCTCGTGCAGTACGAGGCCCGCCTCGGGCGCGAGCTTCTCCAGGGCGAGCGCCAGACGGCGGTTGATCGAGACGGACGAGAGGCTGCCGACTATGTAGCCCACGCGATAGGTGGTGATCATGAGGTGGGTCCTTACGCGTTGCGGGAGGTGCGGAAAGCCGGGACGTCCTCGGCGGCATCGAAGGCTGCGGCGGTCTTGCCGAAGACCTCACGGACCCCTTCGGCGACGGGCGTCCTCCGCAACTCCTCGGAGATGATCTCCACGCCCCAGTGGCCCCGCCAGCCGGCGTCGTGCATGGCTGCGATGAAGGCGGCCGTGTCCAGGGCCCCGTCGCCGGGCATCCGGCGCCGGTCGATGGTGTCCTCCCACAGCGTGCCGACGACCTGTGCGTCGGCGTCGTCGAGTTCCACGACGAAGACGTGCTCCATGGGCAGGACGTCGACCATGCCCTGATAAGAGCTGCCGGCGCGGGCGACGTGCCAGGCGTCCACGACGAGACCCGCGTGCGGGTTGCCGATCTCGCGCATCATCTGCGCGCCGTCCTCGATGGTGCGCACGTTCGCCATGGGCATGGGCTCCAGCGCCACGCGCAGGCCGTGGCGCCCCGCGTCGCTCGCCAGGGCGTCGAGCGACCCCATGAACCGCTCACGGGAGACCCCGCCCGGGACGGAACGGAAATCGTCGAGCTCGGCGCCGACCTTGATGGTCTTGGTCCCCAGCACCGCGGCGGCGGCGAAGAGATCCTTGCGGACCGCATCGGACGCCTGTCGCGGTGCGCCCTCTGCCCACCAATCGCTGATGAACTCAAGCTCGACGGTCTCGATGCCGTGGTCGTCGAGGAGGTTCTTCAGCGCGCCGAGGCCGATGCGGTCGACGATCTTCATGAGGTCGGCGTGGACGAATCCCACGCCCTTCCAGCCCGCGGCCTGCACGGCGTCCAAGCGGGTGCGGATGTCCACGGGGCTCGATTCGACGCGTGCGGGGGCGGCGTCTCCGGACCAGGTCCAGACGGTGGCCAGCAGATCGCGGTTCTCGATACGGCGGACGGCCATGGTGATTCCTTTCGTGGCGTGCCGTCCCCGGGTCGGAGGAGGTAACGCCTGTGGTGCGTGGCCCCGCGCGATCCGGGGGCGGGGTGCCGCTCGTTCGGCATGTTCGAGTGTTCTCCTCGGCCATCAATATGTCCAAGATGTGTAATCGTTCGCATCGATCGGTTCAACCGATTGCCGAGCCCGGATTCACGAAGGGGTCGGGAGCGGACGGATGCGGAACTCCTCGACGAACGCCGCGGCCGCGGAGGACAGGCGGGCCGGCATGTACACGAGGCTGACAGGGTGGACCGCATCGTGGTCCGCGAGCGGTACCACCGAGAACGGCGTGTCCCCGGTCCGCTCCGCCTCAAGCGCGTCCGTATGCGGAACGATCGTGACGGCTACGCCGCGCGCCGCGAGCCGGATCATGTCGTGGATCTGCCCCATCTCGAACGAGCCGACCGGAGGAATCCCGGCGCGCGCGAAGGCGGCCTCGACCCGGCGGCGCAGCCCGGACTCGCGGGCGAAGTGGATGAACTGAACGCCGTCGACCAGTTCCGGAATGCCAACCAGCCCACGTCCGGCCAGCGGGCTGTCCGCCGCGACGACAGCCACCAGCGGCTCGACCGCCAGAGGCAGGCTCTCCACACCCTGCGGAAGCTCGGATGCTTCCATCCCCACCACGGCGACATCCAGGGTCCCGGCAGCGACCGCAGCCACCATGCGGCCGGACGGCGCATCGCTGATCGCGAATTCGATACCGGGATGACGGCGGTGGAACTCTCCCATGACATCGATGACGTCGACGGATGTCGCCGGCGTCTGGATCAGCCCGAGCCGCAGCGTTCCACGGCGCAGACCCGCCAGGGCCTCTACTTCCATACGCGCGATGTCGACGTCCGCGAGGATCCGCTGCGCCAGCGGCAGCAGCACCCGGCCCGCCTCGGTCAGCGAGACCGAACGCGAATTGCGGTGGAAGAGCGGCACACCCAGCTCCCGCTCCAGCCCCGCGATCTGCCCGCTGAGCGCGGACTGCGCCACGAAGTTCCGCGCCGCTGCCCTGGTGAAGTTCAGGCTCTCCGCCACCGAGACGAAGTACTTGAGATGCCGCAGCTCCATCTGTTTCCCCGATCACTGTTCTGGAACTCATATGCCAGATCGATCGTAGGTGCGTCCGTCTCGCAGGGCGCGGGTGGTAAGGCGGTTCTTCGGTCGACGCGCAGGTCTCCGTCGTCAGCCGGCTCGCGACCACCGTGACCACCCTGGAGCCGGGGACGGCCTCGCTCTCGCCGTGTCCGCCGGTGGCCGCGACCCGCTGGATGCATGCTCGTGCCCGGCGCGAACAGCACCAGCAGCAGACGGCGCCGCAGCATCGCCTTCGGGACCGTCTCCCGCGTGGCGACGGAGGTGAGCTCGCCGGTGAAGCCGGTTTCGCCGTAGCTTCGAACGGGATAGCTCACCTGGGGGTTCGCCGGACGTGGGGGCGGCCTTCGTCTGATCATGTGCTCCGACCAAGGTGCACGTGATCACGACGAAGGCCGTGAGGGTGAGTCTGCTGCCTGATGCTGTCCGGAGGGAAGCGTTCGCGGAAGCGTCACGCTTCCGGGGCGAGCTTCTACGAGTGTCTGACCGCCCGGCGTGACGAGTTGTTCGAACTCACCGACGCGGTGCTGTGTGCGGACGGTGCGGTGAAGTCCCCGGTGGACCTGACGCTGTTGCCCGAGCATCGTCGTGGGCACGGAGCGATGCACGGAGGCTTGAACCACGGTCGGCTCGACGTCGGTCGGCTGCGGGCAGTGCTGGCCGGGCTGCCACTGCCGCGGTTCGACGCCGGGCGCCCGGTCCTGGCGGTCGACGTGTCACCGTGGCTCCGCTCGGACGCGCCGTGCTCGGCCGACCGGCTGATCTGTCACGTCTACGGGCGCGCGAAGACGGCGTCGCAGGTCATCCAGGGCTGGCCCTGTTCCTTCGTCGCCGTTTTGGAGCCGGGTGCCACGTCCTGGACCGCGATCCTGGACGCGGTGCGGCTCGGCCCGGTGGACGACGCGACCGCGGTCACAGCCGCACAGCTCCGTGGTGTCGTCGAACGGCTCATCACCTGCGGTCAGTGGCAGGCCGGGGATCCGGGCATCGTGATCGTGAGCGATGCCGGCTACGACGTCACCCGCCTGGCCTGGGTCCTGCGCGACCTGCTGGTCGAGCTGGTCGGCCGGGTCCGCTCCGACCGTGTGATGCGGCTGCCGAAGCCGGGAATACACCTTCCGGTTCGCGAAGCAGACCCTGGGCTGGACCACCCCGAAACTCCGCACGCCCGAGGCAGCGGACCGCTGGACCTGGATTTTGATCGTCGCTCACACCCAGCTCCGGCTCGCCCGCCCGCTCGCCGCGGACCTCCGCAGACCCTGGGAGCGACCCACCGCACCTGACCGGCTCACCCCGGCCCAGGTCCGCCGGGGGTTCAGGAACATCCGCGCTCACCTCGCCTGCCCGGCCCGCGTTCCCACACCCCGAGGCGCTGGCCCCGGACGGCCACCCGGCGCCAAGAACAAACACCGGGCACCCCGCTACGACGTCGGCAAGACCGCCAAACGCCCCGAAACCCTCAAGGCCATCGGCAAGCCCGGAAGATCTTGGTAGACAAAGAACAGGCTAGGCGTCAGGGGCGGCGGGTGAGGACGTCGTCGATGCGGGAGGCGTCGGCGACCCGCGTCGCGGCGGCCGGTGCTATGAAGCCCAGCACGGCCTGGATGTCGTCCCGGCGTGCTTCGAGCGGCAGGAGCCAGATGCCTTCGTGGTGGGCGATGCGGTTGCGGAACTTGTGCAGCCTCTTGACCGGGTCTTCCACCGTGGGCAGGGCACGGTGGGGGCGTGAGGGGAAGGCGCCCGCGAGGTCGGGCCACAGGCGGGTCTTGTACCGGCGCGCCAGCAGGAAGCGCCAGAAGCCGAAGCTCAGCTCCGCGATGACCTTCCCTCGCAGGATGGTGGCCTCGCCCCGCCCGGCGCGCTCTTGGGCCTGAGCGATGTCGACTACTCCCCGGAGCCCGTGGACCTCCCGGCCGAGGGAAGCGCCCTCATCTGCTGTTCGACGCCACCTGCCGACGTGGTCCTGGACATGTGACCGGATCGCCTCGCAGAGCGTCCGGGGGCGGCGGGCAGGCAGACGTGCATAAGGTTGCAGAAGGGGGAAATTCCGCGGAGTGGACCGGTCTCATGTCATCCGAGAGGAAATCCTTGCCATGGCGAAAGTACTGTTTCTCGTCAGCGGAGCCACCTACTGGGTACTGAAGGACGGCACGAGGTACGCGACGGGATATTGGGCCGAGGAGTTCGCGAACCCGTACAAGATCCTCACGGACGCGGGTCACGCCGTAACCGTCGCGACGCCGAAAGGTGTAACCCCGACCGTCGACATGATGAGCCTGCGCCCCGAGATGGTCGGCGGCAACGACAGCGCCCTTGAGCTGGAGGCCATCATCCGTTCCGCGGAGGTGATGCGCCGGCCACTGCAGCTTTCGGACGTGCGCCTGGAGGACTACGACGCGGTGTACGTACCGGGCGGTCACGGTCCCATGTCGGACCTGGCGTTCGACGCCGACATGGGGCGGCTGTTGACGTGGCAGCTGACCTCGGGCAACCCGCTGTTCATCGTCTGCCACGGCCCTGCCTCGTTGCTGGCCACCAGGATCCATGGCGAGTCGCCGTTCAAGGACTACAACATCACCTGCTTCACCAACGAGGAAGAAGAGGGCGTGGGGCTGGCCTCCAGGGTGACGTGGCTGCTGGAGACCGACGTCCAGGAGAAGGTCGGGGTCAACTTCAGCCGCGGCCCGATGTGGGAGCCGTACATCGTCCAGGACCGCAACCTGGTCACCGGGCAGAACCCGGCTTCGGCCGCGGTCCTGGGAGAGCGGATGCTGGAAATCCTCAAGTGACCCCGTCCCGGGGCGGGGTGGGACGGGGTCAGGTCACCTGCCGAGTGAGCCATCGCCGAGGGGCCGGCGGGTCCCGGGGGGTACCAGAACCGTCACCGGCCTGATTCCCGCTGGTCAGGTGAAGGAAGTGAAGCATGAAGGACACGACGGGTGCGGGCACCGCCCAGAAGGTCGCGATCATCACCGGTGCCGACGGGGGCATCGGCTCTGCCGTCGTCACTGCCTACCGCGACCTCGGGTACGCGGTCGTGGCCACCAGCCGTTCCATGCCGCAGTCCGAGGACCCGCAGGTGCTCGCCTTCAACGACGATCTGGCCGAGTCCGGCGCCGGCGCGCGGATCGTGGCGGCGGCGATGGACGGGTTCGGCCGGATCGACACCGTGGTCAACAGCGCCGGCGTCTACATCGGCAAGCCGTTCACCGAGTACACCGACGCGGATTTCGACCTGATGGTCGGCGTGAACCTACGCGGCTTCTTCAGCGTCTCGCGCAGCGCCCTCGGCGCCATGCTCTCCCGCCGCGAGGGAGGCGGTCACCTGGTGAACATCTCCACCTCTCTGGTCGACCAGCCGAATTCGCGGGTACCCTGCGCGCTGGCATCACTCACCAAAGGCGGGCTGAACGCCGTCACCAGGGAACTGGCGATCGAGTACGCGGCGCACGGCATCCGGGTCAACACCGTCTCGCTGGGCGTGGTGCGCACCCCGATGAACCCCGACGCGACGCCCGAGCTCGCCGCCCGCCACCCGCTCGGGCGGATGGAAGAAGTCGACGACGTCGTCCAGGCCATCCGGTATCTGGAGCAGGCATCCTTCGTCACGGGCGAGATCCTGCATGTGGACGGTGGCCAGAGCGCCGGCCACTGACAGCGACAGCGGTCACCCTGTGAGGAACCGCGCCTGTGGCCTGGGGGATCTCACCGTCCATGAAAGTCCCGAAGGTGGTCCTGACAGGTTTGGCGGCCCTCCAGCGGCGGCACCCCGGCGGCCCTGCCCGCATGCCAGATCACCTCGACCATGATCCCTGCCGCCCCGTACCACTCCTCGTCACCACGGTGCGGGACGGCGGCCGCACGGGCCATCGCGCGAGCGGCGCTTCTGGCGGCTACGGCGGTCGGCACGCCGGGGCCGGTGAGGCCGGCGGCGGTGTCGTAGGTGAAGGGAGATCGTCCCCGGGAGCGGATGACGTCCGAGCACCACGTCGGGTCGTCGGCGAAGACGTCGAGGGCGGCCCGGGCAAGCCGTCGACCATCGGCCATCGTCCCCGCCTGCGACAGGGTGAGGAAGGCGACGTGGTACACCTCTGCATCTGTCCGGCTCACCTCGGAGGAACGTGAGCTTAGAGCGTCCGCCAGTAGGCGGTGAGTTGGGGTTATCGGATACGGGAGGCGCTTGCTGTGCTCTCCGCCCGCCTTTGACGACCCAAATATTCAGCATGTACGCTGAATATTGGTTTCTGAACATTCAGCGGGATGGGTGGGAGATGGCCGATGAGTCCGGCCGCCATGCGGATGCGTACGAGGCGGTGTTCAGTGCGCTGGCACACCCGGCGCGCCGACGGGTGCTGCTCACCATCTACTTCAACGGCGGATCGATGGCCGCCGGCGAGATCGCCGCGGTGTTCTCACACGCCTGGCAGACGACCACCCGCCACCTGCAGATCCTCGAAGCCGCTGGCCTGCTCAGCAGCGCACGCGACGGCCGCATGCGGATCTACCACCTCGAACGCAAGCGCCTGGACCTCGTACGCGACTGGCTCGCGCACTTCTCCATCACGCCCGACCCTACGAAGGAAACCCCCTGACATGGCAGCTGCCACCGCACCGGTCACCCGGCCCGACACTCCTCAGCTCTTCCGCCTCAGCGTCGAGGTCGGCGACCTCGATCAGGCCATCGCCTTCTACAGCGAGCTGTTCGGCATCAAAGGCCACCGGCAGGCCGGAGCTCGCTCCTACTTCGACTGCGGGCCCGTCACCCTGTCAGTCATGGATGTCTCGGCCAATGGAACTCCGCACACCGCGGCGAAGGCCCTGTACTTCACCGTCGAGGATCTCGAAGCCGTCTTCGCCCGCGCCAAGGTCCTCGGCTGCCTGGCCACGGACCTCGTCCACGACCAGAGCGCCGGGGCCATCGTCGTCCGCCCGTGGGGCGAGCGGTCGTTCTACGCCGATGACCCCTGGGGCAACCCGCTGTGCTTCGTCGAGCGCGGCACCGTATACGCGGGCTGACCTCCGCGGCCATCTCCTTCGAGCGTCCACCCCTGGGCGATGACACGTCGAGACGGACGGCACGGCGGCCACGGATGATCATGAAGTTGTCTGCACTCTGTGCTCATCGGGAGGGTTCGTGTCCGTCGTGCCTGCCTCCATCATCACACCGATCCGTGAGGAGTTCCTCGCCTCGCTGCCGGGTCGTGACGACCGGCGCCTCCGTGATCGCCGACCCGCGTCGTCTACATGTGGCTCGCTTCGTCGGTCTGCCGGGCGAGCCGCTTCGTCTCCATCTCCAGCTCGTACCGCGACACCTTGGCCTCCGCGGCGTGCTCGGTCACGGCCACCTGAACCTTGTCTGCCGCGTCTCGCCACGGCCGTCAGCCCTCCGGGGTGTACGCCTCACGCGTCGCTGTCCGGCGCGCAGAGTTCGACGCACGCCGGAGTTCGATCAGATGCGCGGGCACCTCGGGTCTCTGCTCTTTCGCCACGCGCGGATGGTACGCCCCCGGACCATGGCACAGCGGCTGCCGGGGCAGAGCTGTTTCTCCGTCCTCAGTCGTAAGGCCACCGGCCACGGCCGGGTGATTTTGGAGTGGCTACCGCTGGTCTGCGGGCTCTGCGGCAATCGGTGTGCGGCTTGGCCGCTACACGACTTCCGGGAGCCGAGACCGTGCCTGAAGGCCCCATCGCTCAGAGCGAGATTGCCGCGCTGACCCGCCGCTCCGAAGACGCGGCGCAGAAGAACGACCGTGAGTTCGGCATCGTCAAGAGCGACCTGACCGCGGTCCGCCTCCAGGTCGGCAACCTCGATCAGAAGGTCGGGAACGTCAGCGAGCACGTTGCCCGCCTGGACGAGCGGCTGGAACGCAGGGATCAGAAGATCGACCGGAACCAGGCCCAGATCATTGAGCTCCTGAGCCAACTGGTGGGCAAGAACCCCGACAACGGCTGAGCCTCCCGCCCGTACACCCGGGGGCCGCCACGGATGCCGCGGCGGCGCCCGGCGTTCCAGGCGTGAAGCAAGCCCCCACGAACGGTTTTCAAGGGAACGGGGAGCCCCGGTGTCTCCCCATATCTTCGAGGTGAGCTCCCTTGAACGTTCAGGGGCGCTATCGGCAGCGAGGTCGCGGACTTATGAGCACTGGCGATCAGATGAGTCCCAAGGCTAACGCTTGACGAACACGCTCTTAACCTGGCGAAGCGTCCATACGACCTGCGCCACGCCGGCATCTCGTTCTGGTTGGCCTCCGGCGTCGACCCCGCAGAGTGTGCGCGCCGGGCCGGGCAGAGCAGAGGGCGCCTGACGGGTAACTGTCCTGTGCAGGCGCCCTTTTTCGCGCCCTTAGAAGAGGCCCAGCTTCTTCGGCGAGTACGACACCAGCAGATTTTTCGTCTGCTGGTGGTACAGGCAGTACACCCTTCTGGCCAGCAAGGATGCCGGTCTGCTGGGTTGAATATGGGTGGGTGGCCCGGGCATGGTCCGGATCTTGGTGGGGTTGTGCCCTGTCGTACGGTGACTGTTCGGTTGGCAGCCGGGGGAGAGGCAGCGACCGCGGTGACGCACGACTTGGCCCCCGACCCTTGCGGTCCGAACCAAAGGGGCACTGGGTGCGGCTGACCTGGTAAACCTTGGGGCCGGTCACCTGGGGCCTGGACGCCAGTGATCGTCGCGTTGGCTTGGTCGTGGCTTTTCTTGCCAGGCGATGCCCGCAGTGGGTGATTGGCTGTCAGACGGAACCTCGTGTAGGTCTGCTCACTGTCACGGGTGACCTCCGCTCGAGCGGGGGTGAACCGATCCCCGGCATCCCCGACCTCAAAGTTCGGGAACGCAGAGGACGTGCGCGTATCTGCTGGTGGACCATCTGCGGTGGCTGGAGCGGGTGTGTCTGGCCTTCGCCGCAGTCCAACTGCGAGACCTGGAACGGTACATGGGCCTGGTGGGTGCAGAGTCCGCATGCTGCTGGGCGAGCCGTGGCGGGTCGGCAGGCGCCCCTACAGCCGCTCCGGCGCTGTCGACCGCGGCGGCTTGCCTGAAGGGCTTCTACCTGCACCAGTCCTCCGTCGGTGTGAACGGGGAGCTCGGTAAGAAGCTCGGCACGTCCCGGCTGCCGTCGCGGGTGGACCGGCGCCGTTTGTTCCTCGGGCATGTGAAGTCGTTGCTGCCCACCAACCCGCTGGCGCCGAAGGGGCCGCACCGCCGGCATCCGAAGATGCTTCCGGACGGCGCCCGGGAGAGGTTGCTGGAGACGGTGAACGCCGCCCGGGACCGGTTGGTGGTCACCTGGCTCGCCGACGGGGGGCTTCGCATCGGCGAGCTCTGCGGACTTCACCTGGTTGACCTGCACCTGCGGGAGAACGCGGCTTGCGGCGAGTGCCGTGCTCCTCACTTGAATGTCTGCCACCGGCCCGGTAATCCGAACCGGGCCGAGGCCAAGACCAAGCACCGGTGGCAGATCGAGCGGGGCACGGTGACCGGCGGGCTGATCAAGCGGGTCAGCCCGGCGATGGTGCACACCTACTTCGAGTACGTCACCACCGAGTACCTGGGCGGCGCCGGGTACGGCATGCTCCTGGTCCAGCTGTACGGCGCCGATACCGGGCGGCCGTGGGTGCCGGTCGGGGCCCGGCGGATGCTCGGCAGGGCCGGGAAACGCGCCGGACTGGGGCCGGTCAAGCCCCATGCCTTCCGGCACTCGTTCACGTCCGCGGTTCTCGACGCCGCCGACGGCAACCTGCTCATCGCCCGGGACGCCGGCGGCTGGGCCTCGGCCGCGATGGTGGATGAGGTCTACGACTTGGAGGCCGAATGGACCGAGGGTGCCATCCAGCGGATCACCACCGAGAACACCACCCTCAAACAGCGAGTCCGCCAGCTCACCACCGATAACCGCACCCTCGACGAGCGACTCAAGGCTGCCCGCTCGAACCTGCGCTTCCAGGATCGCCGCATGGCCGACCTCGAAGCCCAGATCACCAACCCGTCACAGGGAGTTCAGTAGTGATGTCTACAGTTCCGACAAACCGCGCCTGACGGCACGACTTGATCCGGAGAGTGCGGCTGCCTACGGCGGCCGCACTCCCGAACGGCGGGTTCCACGATTACGTGAGCACCAGTTCCTGGGCAAACGCGTGAATCGGCCGGGTGAACACCAGCTGTCCTGGAGGGCCTTGAGTACTCAGGTGCCTTTGGTGCCGAGGCCGACTCTGTTGCTTAATTTGTCTGGGCTCGGGGACCGCTGATGCGCGAGGGCGACTTGCCCGGTTCTTGACGTTCTGATGGTGAGGCTACGAGCACGGGAGGGGCTGACGAACCAGACGCTCAGGAATATGGAGTTGCGGACGGCGGCCCGGCTGACCGATGCGCTTGGGACCCGTTGCCGCGTTGCAGGCCGCTAGCCTGTCTGAACCTTCCCCTTGATCGTGGACACCTGGAGACTGGGACCTGAGGTTCCAGAGGAAGTAGCACCAGGTGGGAAGCAAGTACACGAAGCGGTACACCGCGGAGTTCAAGAGGGACGCCATCGCGCTCGTCGACTCCACGGGCAAGACGGTCCCCGCCGTCGCCCGGGAGCTCGGCATCAGCTCGGAGTCCCTGCGCGGCTGGTACCGCCAGGCCAGGGCGGACCGTGGCGAGGGCGCCCCGGGAGAGCTCACGACCGCCGGGCGCGAGGAGCTCAAGCGGCTGCGACGGCAGAACGCCGAACAGGCCAAGACGATCGAGGTCCTGCGAAAAGCCGCGGTCTTCTTCGCGCAGGAGAGCGATCGGTGAACGAGACGTACGCGTTCATCGAGGCGGAGAAGACCACCCACGGCGTCGCTTTCCTCTGCCGCCTGCTCAAGGTGGCCCGTTCCTCGTTCTACGCCTGGCTCGCCACGGCGAAGAACCGGGCCGCACGCCGGGCCGCCGACCAGACCCTGGTGCACGAGATCACCGTGATCCACGTCGGCTCGCGCCAGACCTATGGCGTCCCGCGCGTCCATGCCGAACTGCGGCGGCTGGGACAGCGGGTGAACCGCAAACGGGTCGCCCGCCTCATGAGCGAGCACGGCATCCAGGGCGTGACCCGCCGCAAGGGCCGTTCGCTGACAAGGCCGGACAGGAAGGCCAGGCCGGCCCCGGACCTGATCGGCCGCGACTTCCACGCCGAGGTGCCCGGCACGAAGCTGGTCGGCGACATCACCGCGCTGCCGACTGGCGAGGGCTGGCTCTACCTCGCCTGCCGGCTGGACCTGGCCACCCGCGAGGTCGTCGGCTACTCGATGGCCGACCACCACCGCGCCGAGCTCGTCGTCGATGCACTCGACATGGCCCACGGCCGCGGTGCGCTGCAACCCGGCTGCGTGATCCACAGCGACTGCGGCAGCGAGTACACCTCGACCCGATTCCGGTACCGAATAACCGAGTTGAGCCTTCGCCAGAGCTGCGGACGTACCGGATCCTGCTTCGACAACGCCGCCGCGGAGAGCTTCTGGGCCCTACTCAAAGAAGAGATCGGCACCCGAATCTGGCCCGACCGGGCCACCGCCCGTGCCGACGTCTTCGACTTCATCGAGACGTTCTACAACCGCCGCCGACTGCGCAGACACAAGGTCTTCGGCTACCTCACCCCGACCGAAACCCGGCAACGGCACCGACACACCCTCGCGGCATAACCATCGAGTGTCCAAGATCACGGGGAAGCTTCATCCCCACAGATCACCCCGCCGCAAGGGCTGATCATGTGGAAGCAACGGCGCTGGCCGCTGACCCGCTGATCCTGTTCCCGCGTTCAGCAGGAGCCCAGGCGTTCGACGTGAACACACAGCCGTTACGGGACGCCGGCATCGACGTCGAGGTCGCGCAAGAGTGCTCGAACTGGCACACCATCATCATGTTCGTCGCTGCTGGCCTTGGTGTCACCGTCGCCCCCTACAGCGTCACGACGCTGCTTCCCGCAGGCGCCCGACGTCTTGAACTCGACGGACCTCCCACAATGAGCCTGATCTTCATGGCAACCCGCCGAGGAGACAACCATCCCCTCGTACAAGCCTTCATCGCAGTATCTGAGTCCGTGACAGGTCGTGGCCAGGACCGGACGGCGAGAGCGTGTTGACCTGCCGGGCGAGCGCCTCCAAGCGCCGCTTGAAGGCTGCCGTACTCGTGCCAGACCGTGTCCTACGTGGTGAGGCGGATGTTGGCATCAACAGGGCTCTGAGGGGTTGGAGTTGGATCGTTCCGGACGGGCCGTCGGAAATCACGAAGCCGCTGATCCCTCCGTCCAGGGCGCGGTCGCACGGCGGCGGAACACAGGACACACCTGATAAGACCCTGTATGTGGCGATCGTCTACGTCCCGGTGAGCGCGTGTGCCTGGCACCAACCTCCGCCGGGCTTCGGGACATCGAAGTCGACGGCTCACCGCCGGTTCCTGATCTGCTCGAAGCCAGGAGTCTGGAGCCGACTGCAGGGGGCCGTGCTGTACCGACTGAAGGATTACGGAGTGTCAGTCGACGGCAGCCATCGCACGGTGGAGGAGTGGCGCCAGTTGGTGTGTGCCACGGCCGGCGATCCAGACTTCGACGGCGGTTTCGAGGCAGGCGTAAGCGGACGCGATCAGAGCGTGGGGCCGGGGGTCGGTTGCGTCGTCCGGATCCGCGCCAAGGCGCCGGGCGACCTCGGGTGCCAGCACTTGCTGCAGTCTCTTCAGCTTGTGCTGATGGAGCGTCGCGAGTGCGGGAACGGTTCTGGCGATCTCGGCCAGCTGCCGCGCGCGTTCGGACTGGGCGGCGTAGTGCGCGATGAGCGGATCCATCGCATGGCGCAGTGCGGTCCACGGAGTCTCGTCGTCGGGCCGTTGCCGCAGGGCATCCAGTAGCTCCTCGGGGGCGGCCGAGGTGGTGCTCACGAAGACGTCTTCCTTGGACGGAAAGGAGCGGAAGAAGGTGCTGCGCGAAATGCCGGCGACGGCGCAGATGTCATCAATCGTGGTCTGCTCGTAGCCGTTCTCCAAAAACAGGTCCAGTGCCATCTCGCGCACCTGTGCCTTCAGGGCTCGCCGTGCGAGCTCACGCGCCCCGGGCCGGTGCCCGTCCTGTACCGCTTGCCCAGCCATACCCCAACGGTACTACACTCCGATCACGGAACCGAGTTCCAGAAACGGGATGCAGTTTCTCGATGCCGTCGTTCCGACGCCATCTGGACAGCTGTGCACAGAACATCGTCAGTAGTACGTACTGGAAGGGCTCACCATGGCCAACAGCACGCTCGGGCAAGGGGAGACGACAGGTCACTCCGCCGCCCTCAACGATCGGCTGGACCCGCTTGTCTTCGACCTCACGGCCGAGGAGGCGCGACTCGTCTCGGCGGCGACGTCGCTGATACCTGCCCTGAGCGCCAACGCGGAGAAGGCGGATGCCATGGGCAGGCTTCCCGAGGACAACATCGATGCCCTGCGCAATGCGGGTCTCCTACGCCTCGCCACGCCCCAGGCTTACGGAGGCCACCAGGTGGGCGCGCGTGCGGCGACTGCCATCGCCGCGGAAGTGGGCCGAGGCTGCCCGTCGACCTCCTGGGTGCTGGTGGTGTACTACAGCGCGGCCATCGCCCTGTGGCTTTACCCCGACGAGGTGCGGCACCGCGTCTGGAGCCAGGACCCCGACGCGACCGTGTGCGGCTCGTCCACCGGCGCCGTACCCGTGCGTGAGACTGACGGCGGGTACGTGCTCACCGGTCGTTGGGGCTGGGCTTCGGGCGCGCACCATGCCACGTGGGCGATCCTCGACGTCGTAGCCCAGGCGGAGGGGCCCGCCCCGGACCGCGGTGTCGCACTGGTCCCGATGAGTGAGCTGTCGGTTGAGGACACTTGGCACATGACGGGGATGCGCGGCACGGGCAGCGACACGATCCGTGCCGAGGAGGTCTTCGTACCCAAGGAACAGGTTGTGCTGATGTCCCAGGCCGCAACCGCGGCCCGGGACAACACTCAGGCGCTGGCACCCGTGCCCAGGCCGCAGGGCCTGGCCGGCGCGCTGGCCGCACCGGTGCTGGGGATGGGCATGGCGGTGTACGACCACGTCGTGGCGAAACTGGCTGAGGGCAGGCCTCTGGCCTCTTCGGTGAAACTGCACGCGCGGGCGATCGACGCCCCGGGCGTTCAGGCGAACATCGCCGACGCCGCCCTGCTCATCGACAGCGCGGTCCTCCACGCGGCGCGGTCTGCCCGTGCCGTCGACCTGGCCACCCGCACGGGAGCGCAGATGAGCTCCCTCGCCGTCGCCCGCATCCGTATCGACGCCGGCATCGCCGCACGACACATCCGTCACGCCGTCGACAAACTGCTCGACGTCGGCGGCGCGAGCCGGTTCGCTGAATCCAGCCCGGCCCAGAGGATCTGGCGCGATCTGGGCACGGCGACCCGCCACCCCACGTTCATCACAGAAATCGACCGTGAACAGTACGCCCGGATCCTTTTGGGGCTCAACGGGCAGTAGCAGTAGCCGGTCGCAAGAGGACTCGCAGGCGCCCACGGCTCCCGAAAGGGGGGCGCAGGCGCAAGGCGACGGCCCGTGCGCCCGCTGCGCGACCCGAACGCCTCTCAGGAGTAACCCCGGGCAGCAGTCGGCTAGTAGGGCTTTGTTAGGTGGTGTCGTAGGGCTGTCATGGTGTGGGTTGTCGGCAGGTGGGGCAGGTCCCGGTCCAGGTGGCTACTGAGGTTGAACTCGTGATGTCGCTGGGTTGCTCAGGTGGGTCTGATGGTCAGGCCGGTCTCGGCGAGGCAGCCGTCTATGAGGTCGCTGCGG
>NZ_JBHURV010000052.1:0-64699 GCF_042673865.1 Streptomyces sp. NPDC056987 | reverse complement strand
CCACCCCCGGCCCGCCCCCCGGCGGGCCCCCCCCCACGCGGGCCCGGGCGGGCCGCCCCCCCGGCCGCCTTCCTCCGCGGGAACAGGCCGGGGGAATCGCGTTGTCCTCGTACGAGAAGCCGGGAGGCACCATGGCCAAGGCACCAGATCCGTCGAGAAGGGCGCTGCTCGCCACAGGTACCGCGGTGGGCGGCGCGCTGGCCGTGGGAGGCGGCACGGCCGCCCCCGCCCGGGCCGCCGCCCCCGCCGGGGAAGCCCGACCACCACGGGGTACGCAGGCAGCACCACACGTCTCCCCGGACATCTGGCGCACCGTCCTCGACGACGCCGATCCGGTCTGGCAGCGGATGCCGGCGTCCTGGTACGAAGGCCCGTTCCTCGGCAACGGCCTCCTCGGCTCCGGCATCTACGCCGAACCGGGCGGGAACGCGGTCCGCTTCAACGTCCAGCACTCCGAAGTCCAGGATCACCGGCCGGAGTTCGGTTCCCTCTTCGGCCTTGCCCGGCTGCCGATCGGTTACTTCACCCTGGAGCCGGTCGGCACCATCACCGGCCTGGACTGGCGGCTGCGGCTGCGCGACGCCGAGTTGACCGGCACCCTCATCACCACGGCGGGCTCGCTGACGCTGCGCGCCTTCGTACACTCCTCGGCCGACCTGCTCACCGTCGAGGTCACGCCGAGCGAGGGTGAACGCGGCTTCCGCTGGGTCTTCCACCCGGCCGTGGCGATCAGCCCGCGGGCCGCGTTCAAACCCATCCCCCAGGGATACACGGCCAATCCACCGGCCACGATCGAGAAACACGGGGAGGTGACGGCCTCCGTACAGCCGCTGCTCGCGGGCGGCCGACATGTCACCGCCTGGCAGGAAGTGGCCCGCCACCGCAGCCGCACCCTGTACGCGACGGTCGCACACTCCCACCCGGGGGCCACCGCCCGCGACCGCGCGCTGCGCACGGTACGGACGGCTCGGGCGGTGCCGTTCGACGTGCACGCGCTCCCCCACCGCGCGTGGTGGCACCGCTACTACCGGAAGAGCTTCCTGTCGCTGCCCGACGCCCGGTTGCAGCGCTTCTACTGGATCCAGCTCTACAAGGTCGCGGCCGCCGCCCGCAAGGACGCGCCGGTGATGGCGACCTCCGGGCCGTGGCTGGAGCCGACGCCCTGGCCCAACACCTGGTGGAACCTCAACGTCCAGCTCGAATACTGGCTGATACATGGCTCGAACCATCTCGAACTCGACGCCGTCACCCGAGCGTTGAGCGAATTCCGGGACCAGCTGGGCGCCGAGGTCGCCGCTCCCTGGCGCGGGGACTCGTACGGTATTCCGCGCACCACCGACACCCGGCTCGTCAACGGCGGTGCCACGCCCGGGGACTTGGGCTACGGCGTCGGCATCCCCGGCCAGGACCCGCCCACCCCCGAGGTCGGCAACCTCACGTGGGCTCTGCACAACGTCTGGCTCAGCTACCGCCACACCATGGACGAGACCATCCTGCGCGATGTCCTCTTCCCGCTGCTGCGCAAGGCCGTCAACTACTACCTGCATTTCCTTTCCCCTGGGAGCGACGGCAAGCTGCATCTCCCGGCGACCTTCTCCCCCGAGTACGGGGTCAACGCGCCCGACTGCAATTACGACCTGATGCTGCTGCGCTGGGGCTGCCGTACCCTCCTGGAGTCGGCCGAACTGCTGGGCAGGCGGGACCCGTTGGCGGGCCGCTGGCGCGAGGTGCTGGCCAAGCTCACCCCGTACCCGGTGGACGGTGACGGTTTCATGATCGGGGCAGGGGTCCCGTTCGCCAAGTCGCACCGCCACTACTCGCACCTGCTCGCCGTCTATCCGCTGTACGAGATCACGGGCCGGACGGCGGACGAGCGCGCGCTGATCGAGAAGTCGCTCGCCCACTGGGTCGGCTTCGAAGGCGCCCTCCAGGGCTACACCTTCACCGGCGCGGCCTCCATCTCCGCGCTCCTCGGCAAGGGCGACGACGCACTCGCCTATCTCGGTCAGCTGATGACACGCTTCATCCAGCCCAACACCATGTACAAGGAGTCGGGCCCGGTCATCGAGACCCCGCTGTCCGCCGCCCAGTCGCTGCACGACATGGTGTGCCAGTCCTGGGGCGGCACGATCAGGGTGTTCCCGTCCCTCCCCGCGGTGTGGCGCGATCTGGTCGTGCACGACTTCCGTACGCAGGGCGCCTTCCTGCTCAGTGCGGTACGGGAGAAGGGCGTGACCCGCTGGGTGCGGCTCACCAGCGAGGCGGGCGCCCCGTGCGTCGTGCGCCACGGCATCGTGGGGGCCGTCGAAGTCCGGGACGACCGGGGACGGCCCATGACGTACGAGCGGACCGGCGAAGGGGAGATCCGCCTTCCCCTCCGCAAGGGCCGGTCGGCGCTCATCACCTCGGCCGGAGACGCCCCGGACCTCACCATCCGCCCCGTCACACCCGGCGAGCCGGCCCCCCGGTGGGGGTTGCCCGCCTGACCGGGCCGACGGACGAGGGCATGGGCCTGGTGGGGAAAGGGCCTGCAGAAATCGGTTGCCATCCCTGTCGTCGAGCCGGAGAGGCCGGCTCCCCCTCCTGGACTTGATCTTCGCTGTCCGGAGGGGGCGACGAGGCGGGGATCAGTCACTTACGCTGCACGGAAACCGCCTTCTACCAGTTCCGCGCACCGCCCCTCGAAGGGACATCTCTCCGTGCTCAGCGACCGCCTCGACCACGCCTCCCTCGACTATGTCGAAAGCCGCGATCCGGGACAGGGGCGGCTCGCCCCCCGGGCCCGGTACCGGTCGGACGCCATGACCCTGGACCTGGACGGTGATTGGCGCTTCCGTCTGGCGGACTCCCTGCGGGCGCTGACGCCGGGCTTCGAGGCACCGGATCACGACGACTCCGGCTGGGAGCACCTTCCCGTACCGTCGAGTTGGCAGATGCGGGACATCGCCGGCACACCACGCTTCGGCACGCCCGCGTACACCAATCTCGTCTACCCGTTCCCCGTCGACCCGCCGCGCGTGCCGGACGCCAACCCCACCGGCGAGTACCGGCGGGAGTTCACCCTGCCGGAGGACTGGCCGGACGCGGGGCGCGGTGTGCTGCGCTTCGAGGGGGTCGACTCGGCCTTCGCCGTGTATCTCAACGGCGTTCCGCTCGGTGACGGCAAGGGCAGCCGGCTGCCCACGGAGTTCGACGCGACCGACGCGCTGCGTCCCGGCCGCAACGTCCTCGCCGTACGGGTCCACCAGTGGTCCGCGGGCAGCTACCTGGAGGACCAGGACATGTGGTGGCTGTCCGGGATCTTCCGCTCGGTGGCCCTGCTGCACCGGCCGGAGGACGGCGTGGGCGACCTCTTCGTCCACGCCGAGTACGACCATCTCACCGGCCAGGGCACCCTGCGGGTGGAGGCCGACGCCACCGGCCGGGTCACCGTGCCCGAGCTGGGCCTCGACCTCGCGGTGGGCGAGCGGGCCGAGGCGCCGGTCGAGCCGTGGACCGCGGAGACGCCCCGGCTGTACGACGCGGAGCTGACCACGGCGGGCGAACGCGTCCGGCTGCGGATCGGGTTCCGTACGGTGACGGTCTCCGGCGGTCTGCTGCGGGTCAACGGCACCCCGCTGCTGCTGCGCGGGGTCAACCGCCACGAGTGGGACCCGGACACCGGCCGCACCCTGACCGTCGGGACGATGCGCCAGGACATCGAGCTGATGAAGCGGCACAACATCAACGCGGTGCGCACCAGCCACTACCCGCCCGACGGCCGCTTCCTCGACCTCTGCGACGAGTTGGGGCTCTGGGTGATCGACGAGTGCGACCTGGAGACCCACGGCTTCTACCTCAACGGCTGGCGGAACAACCCGAGCGCCGACCCGGCCTGGCGCGACGCCCTGCTCGACCGGATGCGCCGCATGGTCGAGCGCGACAAGAACCACGCCAGCGTCATCATGTGGTCGCTGGGCAACGAGTCGGGCACCGGGGACAATCTGCGGGCCATGGCCGACTGGTCGCACGAGCGCGACCCCGGCCGCCCGGTGCACTACGAGGGCGACTGGGACAGCGGTTACGTCGACGTCTACAGCCGGATGTACGCGGACCACGCCGAGACCGACCGGATCGGCCGGGGCACGGAGGACCCGACGACCGACCCGGAGCTGGACGAGCACCGCCGGTCGCTCCCCTTCATCCTCTGCGAGTACGGCCACGCCATGGGCAACGGCCCGGGCGGTCTCAGCGAGTACCAGCGCCTCTTCGAGCAGCACCCCCGGCTCCAGGGCGGTTTCATCTGGGAGTGGATCGACCACGGTGTCCGCCGTCGCACCGCGGACGGCCGGGAGTTCTTCGCGTACGGCGGTGACTTCGGCGAGGTCGTCCACGACGGCAACTTCGTGGCCGACGGGCTGGTCTTCCCGGACCGCGTCCCCTCCCCCGGGCTGACCGAGTACAAGAAGGTCGTCGAACCGGTGGCGATCCGGGTGGACGCCGCCGCGCGCACCGTGTCCGTGCGCAACGGCCTGGACTTCGCCGACACCGGACATCTGCGCTTCCACTGGCAGGTGGAGGACGAGGGCGTCCCGGGCGGGCAGGGCGAACTGACCGTGCCCGCCGTCGCCGCGGGCGACTCGGTCGTCGTGGGCTGGCCGCGCGAGCTGAGCGAGGCGGCGGACGCGGGACCGGCCGGCGCCGAGCGGTGGCTCACCGTCGCCGCGCGGCTCGCCAAGGACGAGCCCTGGGCCCCGGCCGGCCATGAAGTGGCCTGGACTCAGGCGCAGTTGGCCACCGTAACACCCGTGGCCACGGCGGCGCCGGGCACTGCGCGGCTCCGGGTGGACGGTGGCCGGATCACCCTCGGCGACGGCGTCTTCGACGCGGGCACCGGACGTCTCGTACAGCTCGGAGCGGTGCCGGTGGAGGGGCCTCGGCTCGATGTGTGGCGCGCGCCCACGGACAACGATCTGCGCGGCCGGCACGGTTCGGAGGCCGAGAGGTGGCGCGCGGCGGGGCTGGACCGGCTGGAGCACAAGGTGCTGTCCGTCGAGCCCGGGGAGGGGACGCTCACGGTGACCACCCGGGTGGCCGCCGCGGGCAGTGACGCGGGGCTGTCGGCCGTCTACCGGTGGAGCGCCGCGCCGCCGGACGGGGGCTCCGGCGCGGGCGCGCTGCGGCTGACGCTGGAGGTCCGGCCGCTGGGCGCCTGGGACGTGACGCTGCCGCGGCTGGGGCTGCGCGCCGCCGTGCCGGCCGCGCTCTCCGCGGTGAGCTGGTTCGGCGCCGGTCCGCACGAGGCGTACCCGGACACCCGGGCCGCCGCCCGCGTCGGACGGTTCGCCTCGGACGTGGACGGTCTCCAGACGCCGTACCTCTTCCCGCAGGAGAACGGCAGCCGCGCCGATGTCCGCTGGGTCGGGCTCGCGCCGGCCGGCGGCGGGGAGGGGCTGCGGCTGAGCGGCCCCGCGCCCTTCTCGTTCGCCGCCCGGCCCTGGAGCAGCGAGCGGCTGGACGCCGCGGCCCATCCGACGGAGCTGGTACGGGACGGTCTCGTCCATCTCACGGTGGACGCGGCGCAGCAGGGCATCGGCAGCGCCTCGTGCGGTCCCGGCGTGCTGCCCGAGTACCGGCTGCTGCCCGCTCCGACGGTCTTCACCGTCGACTGGGCGGCCTGGGGCCGGGCCGCCGGTACGGAGTAGCGGCTCCGGGAACGACGGTGACCGGCCTCCCCACGCGGGGAGGCCGGTCACCGTGTCAGCCGCGCCCGGCGGGGGCGGGGGTCAGCGCTTGATCTCCTTGATGCGGAGCATGCGCGTGATGACCTTGTCGAGCTCGTCGTCCTCGAAGACCTTCTTCCAGTCGTCCTTGACGATCGACTCACGGCCGTAGTCCATGGCGATCAGGCAGGCGTCGGAGAACGGGTTGTCGCCCTTGAGGGTGTTGGCGAGCGCGACCTGCGTGTGGCCCAGCAGCATCGCGCGGGCGGCGGGCTCCGGCACACCGACGGTGTGGACCGTCTCGTGCAGCGCCTCGGTGAGCAGCGCGCCGACCATGCAGGCGATGGTCTCGACCAGGGTCGGCTCCAGGACGGCGAGCTGCTTGACCGTCACCCAGTGCACGTCGACGACGGGCGCGTACATCGTGCGGATCACGGCCTCGGCCAGTTCCCGTACGGACGCGTCGGGGCCCTCGAAGGACGCGACGACCTCCTGCGGGGCGGCGATGCCGCCGAAGGTGTCCGCGTACTCCTCCTTGGTGGTGCGCTCCAGGAAGACGGACGGGTGGCAGGGGTGGGCGACGGCGTTGTGCACGTCGTCGCGGCGGGTCAGCAGGCCCGCGTAGGCCGCCGCCGGGTCGAGGGTGAGCAGGACGGCGCCGGGCTTCATCAGCGGGACGAGCTGCTCGGAGACGGTGCCGAGGACGACGTCCGGAACGGCCAGGATGAGGACGTCGGCCTGCTTGGCGGCCTCGTCGGAGTCGGTGAGCTCGCGGCCGAGTCCACGGATCAGCTCCTGGCCCTTGGGCGAGTTCTCGGCGAACAGCGTCCGGAAGTCGCTCTTGACGAGGTTGTTGGAGACGCGCTGGCCCATCTTGCCAGCGGCGCCGATGACGGCGACGGTCTTGTTCTCGGTGGCCATTACTTACTCCTCTGAAGGGTGGTGATGCAGTGCCGGGTCCACTGGTCCTCGATCCGGGCCGTGGTCTCGAACCCGCCGTCCTGCCACGGGAGCCAGTGCTCCACGATCTGGTTGATCGACCGCTCGTGCGGCCTCACGGTCTCGACGAGGTGGGGGTGGTCGAGCAGGCCCTCGCCCAGCGGGGCGCCGGCGTAGGTGAAGCCGACCCAGCCGTCCCGGCGGCTGAAGGCGAAGTCCTTGACATGAATGTTGACGACGTACGGGGCGGTCGCCTCGACGACATCCCGGGGGCGCTCCAGACGGGCGACGCAGTTGCCCGGATCGAGGACGACGCCGAGGTGGGGGTCGTCGACGGCGCGGACGACGGTGAGCAGGTCGTCGGTGGAGACCTGTTCGTAGGTCTCCAGGCCGAGGGTGACCCCCTGGGCCGCGTACGCGGGGATGGCGCGCCGCAGCAGCCCGGTGGCCTCGGCGGTGCCGGGCCGGTGGTCGGCCGTGTTCATCATCGAGCGGACGAGGGTGACGCCGAGCTTGCCCGCCAGTTCGAGATAGCGGGCGAGGTGGTCCTCGCCGATGCCGCGGGTGCCGAGTTCCAGGGTGACGCCGAGGTCCTCGGCGGTGGCGCGGAGGCCGGCGAGGCGGGCGTCGTCGAAGGTCTCGATCAGCGGGTAGTCGCAGATCTGGAAGACGTCGCCGCCCAGTTCCCGGGTGGAGCGGACCATCTCCTCGACGGTCAGCGGGACCGGCGCGCGCGAGGAGATCCGCCAGAAGTAGGCGTAGGTGCTCAGTCCGTAGGCCATTACGCGTCCGCCTTCACGGTTCGCCCGCTCAGCTCGTCGAGGATCTGTTCGACGGCGTGCGGGTCATGGGCGAAGCGCCCGAGGAAGAGTCCGTCGACGCCCTCGCCGAGGGTGGACAGCAGCCCGGGGCCCGCGCTGCCGCCGTAGATAACCCGGCTGCCGGCGTACGCGGAGCGTTCCCGGAGCCAGTCGGTCAGAGCAGCGCAGACGCGGCTGATGTGGTCCGGCGAGGCAGGGTGGGGGGCGCCGATCGCCCACTGCGGTTCGTACGCGACGACGATCGGGCCGCGCCCGCCGCCCTCGTGCGCGGCGGTGTCGAGGATCCGGGCCAGCTCGGCGACGGTGCGCGTCGCGGCCTCGGCCGGGTCGGCGCGGTCGAGTTCGCCGACGCAGAGCACGGGGGTGAGGCCGTTGCGCAGCGCGGCGGCGGTCTTGGCGGCGACGACCGTGTCGCCCTCGCCGAAGAGGCGGCGCCGTTCGGCGTGGCCGACCTCGGCGTAGGAGCAGCCGATCTCCTTGAGGTACGGGCCCGAGACCTCGCCGGTGAACGGCCCCCGGTCGTCGGTGGCGAGGTCCTGGGCGCCGACGGCGACGCCGGTGCCGTCCAGGACGGTGCCGAGCGGGACGATCGCGGGGAAGGCGGGCAGCACGAACAGCTCGGTGAGGCCGCCGGTGACGGCCGGGTGCCGGGCGGCGATGTCACCGATGCGGCGGGCCCAGTTGAGGGTCTCGTGATGCCCGAAGTACATCTTGAGGCTCACCCCGAGCAGGGTGGGAGCGGACATCAGGCTGCGGCTTCCTCTTCGGACTCGTAGTCGTTCATGAGCTGCACCTTGGCGGCGGAGGCGGACGACTCGTCGAAGCGGTACGTCAGCCACTCGGCGGCCAGCCGGCGGGCCAGTTCGACGCCGACGACGCGCTGGCCGAAGGTGAGGACCTGCGCGTTGTTGGAGAGGACGGCGCGCTCGACGGAGAAGGAGTCGTGGGCGGTGACGGCCCGGATCCCCTTGACCTTGTTGGCGGCGATCGCCACACCGAGGCCGGTGCCGCAGACGAGCAGGGCCCGGTCGGCCTCGCCGCGCGCGACCATCTCGGCGGCGGCGATGGCGATGGTCGGGTAGGCGGTGTGGCCGTCACCGTCGACACCGACATCGGTGACCCCGGCGACGAGCTCGCTGTTCTGGAGGTCCTTCTTCAGTATTTCCTTGTAGTCGAAGCCGGCGTCGTCCGAGCCGACGACGATCCGCAGCTTGTCGCTCATGGGGGGTGCTCCTCGGTGGGTGGGTTCAGTGGCCGGCGAGTACGCCGTGGACGGCACGGACGATCAGGGCGAGGGAGTGGGCCCCGGCGTCGGGGGTGCCGAGGGACCGTTCGACGTGCGGGCGGGCGCGGCCGATCCGGGGGACGAGGTCGGCGGTGGCCTTGGCGGCCTGTTCGGCGGCGGTGGCGGCCCGGTCCCAGGCATCGGCGAGCGCCGCGCCCTCGGCGGTGGCGGCGTCGAGGGTCCGCGCGAACGGGACGAGGACGTCGACCATCGTCTTGTCGCCGACCTCGGCCCCGCCGAGGCGCTGTACGGCGGCGGAGGCTTCCCCGACGCCGCCCGCCACGGTCCGCGCGGTGGGCGCCTCGGTGTCGCCGAGTGCGGTGCCGACGGCGTGCAGCAGGACGCCCCAGAGCGCTCCGGAGGTGCCGCCGGCGCGGTCGGACCAGGCGTCGGCGGCGGCGTTGACCGTCGTACGGGCGCCGGCGCCCGCCGCCGCGGCGGCGACGGCGGCGAGCCGGGCGGCCTCGGAGCCGCGGCGCATGCCGATGCCGTGGTCGCCGTCGCCGGCGACGGCGTCGATCCGGCCGAGTTCCTCGGCGTGGGTGTCGACGGTGTCGCTGATGGCGGTGAGTACGGCGACCGCGGTGGCGGCGACCGCGCGGGACTCCTCGGTGGCGGCGGGGACCGCCGTGGCGGAGGCGTCACCGGCCGCGGCCGGGGCGGCCTCGGCGGCGGGGGCGGCCTGGGAGGTGGCCGCGCCCTTGCGGTAGGCGGGGGTGTCGGCCCCGGCGGTCCACAGCGCTTCGAGCTCCTCGTCCAGCCAGCAGAGCGTGAGCGAGATGCCCGCCATGTCGAAGCTGGTGACCAGCTCGCCGACCTCGGGCTCGACGGCCTCGACCCCGGCCTCGGCGAGCAGCTGGGCGACCCGGCGGTAGACGACGAACAGTTCCTCGTACTTGACGGTGCCGAGGCCGTTGAGGATGACCGCGGCGCGCTCGCCGCGCGGCTGTGCCACGCCCTCTGGGAGTTCTGCCAGCAGGGTGGAGACCAGCAGTTCGGCGGCCTCGTCGGCGGTCGGGACGTCCTGCTCGCCGATGCCGGGCTCGCCGTGGATGCCCAGGCCGACGGCCATCCGGCCCTCGGCCACGGTGAACAGCGGGCTTTCGGCGCCGGGGAGCGTGCAGCCGCCGAAGGCGATGCCGAAGGAGCGGGTGCGCGCGTTGGCGTGCCGGGCCGCCAGGACGACGTCGTCGAGGGAGCGGCCCTGTTCGGCCGCGGCCGCGGCGGCCTTGAAGACCGGCAGGTCCCCGGCGATCCCGCGGCGCTTGTCGCGCTCGTCGGTGCTCGCGCTGGAGACGTCGTCGGTGACGGCGACCGTACGGGTCTCGATGCCCTCGGCGGTGAGCTGCTGCGCCGCCTGTCCGAAGTGCAGCACGTCGCCCGCGTAGTTGCCGTACATGAGGACCACGCCGCCGCCGGCGTGGGCGCTCTGCGCGACGGTGCGGACCTGCCGGGCCGACGGCGAGGCGAAGACGTTGCCGACGGCCGCTCCGTGCGCGAGCCCGGGGCCCACCAGGCCCGAGAAGGCCGGGTAGTGGCCCGAGCCGCCGCCGATCACGACGGCGACCTGGCCGGGCGCGGTCGGCGCGGAGCGTACGACACCCCCGGTGACGGGGCGCACCCAGCGGCGGTGGGCCGCCACGAAGCCTTCGAGCGCCTCGTCGGCGAAGGCTTCGGGAGCGTTGAACAGGCGGGTCATGTCAGTGCACCTCGAGAAGCGGCTGGTCCGCGGGGTCGGAGGGGTTGGCGGGCCGGCGCCGGGCGAGCGCGACCATCAGGACGGCCGACAGGAGCATGAAGCCGCCCACCACGAACATGGAGAGGGTGTACGAGCCGCTGAAGTCCTTGAGCCAGCCCGTGACATAGCCGGCCGCGAAGCCGCCGATGTTGCCCGCGGTGTTGATGAGGGCGATGCCCGCCGCGGCGGCGGCGCCGGTCAGGAAGCGGGAGGGGATGGACCAGAAGACGGGCAGCGCGGCGAAGATCGAGCACGCGGTCACGGTGATCACGGCGATGGTCGCGGCCGGGGAGTCCATGTAGAGCGCGACGGGGATGGAGATACCGCCGATGACGGCAGGTCCCGCGACGTGCCAGGTCTTGGTGCCGTGCCGGGTGGCGTTCCGGGACCAGAAGAAGAGGACGACGGCGGCCGGCAGGTACGGGATGGCGGTGATCAGCGCCTTGTCCATCACGCTGAAGGAGGTGCCGAAGCTCTCCTGGAAGCCCTCGATGATCGTGGGCAGGAAGAAGGCGAGCGCGTACAGGCCGTAGATGAAGCCGAAGTAGACCATCGCGAGGATCCAGACGCGTCCGCTGCGGAACGCCTCCTTCAGGGCCGCGCGGCCGTGGCTCTCGTCGGCGCCCGTCTTGGCGGCGTTCTCCGAGGCCAGCTCGGCGGTCAGCCACTCCTTCTCGGCCGGGGTGAGCCACTTGGCGTCGGCGGGCCGGTCGATCAGGTAGAACCAGGCGACGATGCCGAGGAGGATCGCCGGGATGGAGACGAACAGGAACATCACGCGCCAGCCCTCAAGGCCGAACAGCCCGTGGTGGCCGATGAGCCAGCCCGCGAGCGGGGCGCCGAAGACCGTGGTGAGCGGCTGGGCCAGGTAGAAGAGCGCGAGCACCTTCGTACGGTGCCGGGTGGGCACCCACTGGCTCAGGAAGAGGATCGCCCCGGGGAAGAAGCCCGCCTCGGCGACGCCGAGGAGGAAGCGCAGCGCGTAGAGCTGCTCACTGTTCTGCACCCAGGTGAACAGCAGGGACACGATGCCCCAGGTGACCATGATCCTGGCGAGCCAGCGGCGGGCGCCGAAGCGGTGCAGCGCCATGTTGCTGGGGACTTCGAGAATGATGTATCCGATGAAGAAGACCCCGGACGCGAATCCGAACTGCGCCGCGGTGAGCGCCAGGTCCTCCCCCATACCGTTCGGCTCCGCGAAGGAGACCGCCGTCCGGTCGAGATAGTTCACGAAGAACATCAACGCGACGAACGGGACGAGCCGGATCGAGACCTTCTTGATCGCTGATCTCTCGACGGCGGATGGCAACGCGGTGGCACCCATGGTGACTCCCTCGGAAGCGCCGGACAGCTCCGTCCGGACTCGGGTCACAGTCGGCGGCGATCATGGCTCAAACAGAGCGCAGCACCCGCTCCACCGGCTGATGTGTCTTCAACGTAACCCCCAGAAGAAAATTGGTCACCAATTGACCAATGTGGCGAGCGTCACTCTTCAAGTGATGCACGCCACTCTTGACAACGGACGGGGCGACGCGGCTATGGGCGCGTTCAGGACACCTTTGAACAGCGGGAACACCCATCTGGTGTACTGGTGACCGTGACCAGTCAGCCTGATCAGCAATCGCCCAGCTCGCCGGATCTCGCCCGGCTGCTGCGCCCTGTCGTGCGCGAGTCCTCGGTGAGCGAGGTCGCCAAGCGGCTCCTCGACCATCTCTCCGCGGGCGACATCAAGCCCGGCACCCGGCTGCCCGCGGAGCGTCAGCTCGCCGAGGCCCTCGGGGTCGCCCGGTCCAGCGTGCGCGGCGCCCTCTCGGCCCTCGACGTGCTCGGCATCATCGAGATCCGCCCCGGCTCCGGCTCGTACGTGCGCGAGGGGACCTCGGAGTTCCTGCCGCGCGCCATCAACTGGGGACTGATGCTCGGCCAGCGGCGCACCCAGGACCTGGTGGAGGTCCGTACGCACATGGAGGGGGTGTCGGCGCGGCTGGCGGCGGAGCGCGCCACCGAGGAGGACGTGGCGCGGCTGGAGGAGCATCTGCGGCGGATGCGGGACGCCGGCACGGACGTCGCGGCGTTCATCGACGCGGACATCGCCTTCCACCTGGAGACGGCGAGCATCGCCAGGAACTCGGTGCTGAGCGACATCCTGCACTCCATCCGCGCACTGCTCCAGGTGTGGATGGAG
Source organism: Streptomyces sp. NPDC056987 (assembly GCF_042673865.1). Taxonomy (NCBI): domain Bacteria; kingdom Bacillati; phylum Actinomycetota; class Actinomycetes; order Kitasatosporales; family Streptomycetaceae; genus Streptomyces; species Streptomyces sp. NPDC056987. The sequence goes on along the minus strand of NZ_JBHURV010000052.1, from coordinate 52,029 downwards.
CGGGTCAGCGATCTGGAGGGGACCGTGAGCGGCACCCTGTGCGAGCACGACGCCGTCCTGTCGGCCATCCGCGCCCATGACCCGGACGCGGCCAACGAGGCGATGGCCGAGCACATGCGGATGGCCAGCGCGCGGCTGCGGGAGTCCATCGGCGCGCCGGACGGCGGCGCGGACGGTACGGCGGCGAGCGGCGCGGCGGACAGCGCGGCGGTCCGGAACGCGTGAAGCGCCGCCCCGCGGCAGGCGGGGCGGCGCTCCGACAGCGGGTCACCTCACGGCAGTCGGCGGGTGACGGTCGGCGGGTGACGATCAGCGGGTGACGGTCACCAGTCGTACGGGCTGCGCTGCTGCCCGCCCTGCGGGCCGGGCGCCGAGGTGGGCGCGGGCGCCGGGGTGTGGGCCCTGCCGCTGTTCGCCTCGTCGTACGTGGGCGGCCAGACGGGCCGCGGCGGAGGGTCTCTCCGCACCGGCTTCTTGCTCTCCGGCTGGTCCCACTCGCCCTCGCCGAGGACGAGGATGGGGTCGAACATCACCACGACACCGGCCAGCACCAGGAAGACCGCGGGGCCGAGCAGCATCGGGAACATGATCGAGGTCGGCGAACCGCCTCCGGCGGAGCCGCCGGTCGCCCCTTGCAGATGCACACTGATGGCGGCCATGCCGGTGTAGTGCATGCCGGTCACGGCGATGCCCATCACAAGGCTGGCGCCGAGGCTGGGCAGGAAGCCGTGGATCGACACGGCGGCCCAGAGCGCGGCCGTCGCGGCGACGACGGCGATGACGACGGAGAGCACGACGGTCGGTGTGTCGTAGTCCAGCCGTCCGTGCAGACGCATCCCGGCCATGCCGATGTAGTGCATGGCCGCGACGCCGAGACCGGTGATCGTGCCGGCGGTGGTCAGGGTGACCCGGGTCGCCCCGCGGTAGCCGACGATGAAGATCCCGATACCGACCACGACGATCGCCACGACCAGACTCAGAACGGTCAGCGGTATGTCGTAACTGATCGGCGCTTCCTTCACCTGGAAGCCGATCATGGCGATGAAGTGCATGGTCCAGATGCCCGAACCGATGGATGTCGCACCGAGCCCGAGCCAACCGGGCTTCCAGGACTGCTCGGTGCGCAGCGATCTAGTGGTGCAGCGGAGCCCCAGAGCCCCGCCCAGAACTGCCATGAGGTAGGCCGCCACAGGTGTGACGGCGCCGTAATTGAATCCATCGACGGTGCCCTGCATGAGTGATGTGCCCTTCACCCCGTGTGATTTGTGTGCAGAAACTGTGTACTCGTGGCGACACTATGGCCAGGAAGGGTCGCGACAAACACCTCTCCGATCACTTGTTGATAAAGGTGTTCCGACCCGGGCGGAGCAAGAGCGACGAGATCGCGCAATGTCCTGACTCGTTCCCGGCTGCAACGTTCCAACACGCCGACCGGGATGCGATATGACGATCCGTCAACTTTTTCCGTCGTTGCCTTCGGTCCGCAGCCGGGACAGCGCCGCGGACGTCATCGCCGTGATGCCGGTGGGAAGCGCGGTACGGATGTCCGGGGCGAACTCCGGGGAGTGGTGGGGCGGGAGGACGGCGAGCTTCTCCTCGGCCGTGCCCGGCGTCTGTGCCCACACCTTCGGGCCCACCACCCCGAACATCCAGTACACAAGCGCGATCCCCTCCTCTCCGTGCACGGAGACTCCCGCGTCCCCGTACAGCGGAAAGTCCTCGGTCGCCATGGACGGGGGCCAGGGTGCCACACGTTCGGGACCGTAGAGACGCAAATGAGCCTGGCGTACGCCGGCGGTCGCCGCCGGGTCGGGGTGGGTGACCGGGGAGCGCGAGACGGTACGGATCTCCGGGTCCCGGGGGCAGCGGGAGGCGGCGCACTCCGCCCGTACGATCCGCTCCACCGAGGCCGTCATCCGGTCGAGCGTGCGCTCGGACAGGGCGCGGACCGTAATGCCCAGTGTCGCCCGGTCGGGGACGAGGTTGTCGGCCGCCCCGGAGTGGAAGGACCCGACGTTCAGCAGCGCCGGCTCGGTCGGGGCACACTCCCGGGAGACGATCCCCTGGAGCCGCAGCACCGCCGCGGCGGCGGTGACCACCGGGTCCACCGCGAGGTGCGGGGTGCCCGCGTGACCGCCCCGGCCGTGGACGACGGCCTCGATGCCGGCGCTCCCCGCCAGCATCGGCCCGTACGCGTGGGCGACCATGCCCGCGGGCAGCAGGGCGGTGTGCTGGGCGAGGACCGCGTCGGGCCGCCCGAAGCGCTCGTACAGTCCGTCCGCCAGCAGCGCCCGCGCCCCGGCGAGGGTCTCCTCGGCGGGCTGGCCGACGACGACCACCGTGCCGCGCCAGCTCTCCCGGGACCGGGCCAGCAGCGACGCGGCGCCCGCGGCGGCGGCCATGTGCAGGTCATGGCCGCAGGCGTGGGCGACGGGGCCGCTGCTCGTGCACGGCAGGCCGGTCCGCTCGGTGACGGGCAGCGCGTCCAGTTCCGTACGGATCATGACGCGGGGTCCGTCGCCGTTGCGCAGCACTCCGACGACACCGTGGCCGCCGACGTCCCCCGTCACCGTGTACCCCGCCTCGCGCAGCCACGCCCCCAGCCGGGCCGCCGTACGGCGCTCCTCGCCGGAGAGTTCGGGGTGCTGGTGCAGATCGAGGCAGAACGCGACGGCGGGGCGCAGGATCTCCCACAGTCCGGCCAGGACGGGCGTGTTCTCTCCGGGGTACGCGACAGGGCTCACCCGGTCCATCGTGCGCCACCCCGGCCGCGTGCCGCGTACAGACCGCTGACACGGGCGGTCAGTGGAAGACACACCGGGGTGGCAGTGGGTTCGGCTGGAATACGAGGGCACCAGGGCGCGGGACCACCGGGGAATCCTCCGGGGGCCGGCCGGGGCAGTCCAAGGAGTCACCATGGCTGACAAGAACACCCTCGCCTCGCTCGCCGACGAGATCATGGAGCTGGAGTCGGAGACCTTCGAGATCTCCGACTACTCGGACGCCAGCGAGGTCGTGCTCGCCGGCTCCACGAGCTGCAGCTCGACGTCGACCTGCTCCTCCACCACGAGCACCACGTCCTGCAGCGCCTGATCACGGGCTCCCGCATCCGGACGGGCGGCACCTGCGACCTTCCGCGCAGGTGCCGCCCGTTCGCGTGTTCCGGCCGCCGGTGCGCGGCCGGAACACGGTGCCCGCCGGTTCAGGGGAAGGGATGCGGTACGAGACGGATCTCCCGCTCGGTCAGCTCCCGGTCGCGCAGCCCGGCCCGGTGGGCCGCGGTGCGCAGTCTCGGCATGCCCGGGGCCCGCTGGCGGGACCAGCCGAAGTCGATCGGCAGCAGACCGGGGACGAGGGTGGCCACCGTGCACAGCCCCATCCGGCGCTGTTCCGGTGTGGTCTGGTCGACGACGATCACATCGTGCCCCGCGCGCACGAGTTCGTCGCGCACGTGTGCCACGTCGTCGAGCAGGTCGCCGGTACGAGGCCGGGTCCCCTCCTCCCAGCTCCGGTAGATCTCGTCCGCCGGACGGACGGCGGACGGCTCCAGATAGCCGCGGACATGCTCGGCCATCCGCGGCAGCCCGTAGAGCTGGGCATGGTCCTTCAGATGCAGGACCTTTCCGAAGTCGTCGGCCATGGCCTCCAGTTCGGCGCGGCGCTCGGTCACCTGGCGGGGCAGGTGCGGGATGTAGGTGAGCACTTCGGAGAGGGCGCCCGTCAGCGCCGCCGCCGGGTCGAGGCTCGCGCCGGCGCCGAAGGAGAAGGTGCCGGGGCCGCCGTCGCGCCGTACCGCCAGACCGGTGACGACGGGTACGGCGAGATCGATCCGGTTGTCGAAGGCGTGGACGTCGTAGCCCTGCGCCGCGGCCCGGTCGATCATGGTGCGTACGGTACGGTCCGCCACCGAGCCGAGGTCGATCTCGGTGAGCGGCGTGCCGCCGTACCAGGCGACCAGGAAGGCGTCCCGCTCGACGAGTTCGAGGAGTCCGCCGAGAACCGCCTCCTCCAGGCTGCCGCCGATGGCGCAGCCGTTGGAGCACTCGAAGACGAAGTTGTCGGAGGCGAGCCCCGCGCTGTAGTGGACGAGCCGGGCCGGGACGAGGACCGGGCGGTCGTCGCGCAGTGAGTGCCCCCGCACCCAGGGGATGGGCCGGCCGGGGTCGAAGGGGCTGACCATCGGGTCGTCGCGGTAGGTCTCGGGCGGGTAGAAGCCGCACTCGGCGGGCGACAGGGCCGCGTCCCCGAGGTCGTCGTAGGCGGCGACGACCGGCGCGCCGCCGGTGCGCCGGTGGGTGCCCGCGTACCGTTCCAGGCCTTCCAGGAAGGCGAGGTCGCGGCTGGCGTCGAAGCCGTTGGCCTGGCCGCTCCAGGTGACGTCGGTGAGGCCCGCGTAGCCGCGCATGAAGACACTGCCAGCGACCGGCGCGGTGGTGGGCGAGGTGACGTTCATCCAGGTGCCCGCGCCGAGCACCCCGGAGACCGGGTTGGCGAGCGCCGCCACCGGCATGGGGTACGCGGAGGCCGGGCGCAGCCGGTAGACGTCCGGGGCGGGTTTGGGCCGGCTGACGAGGGTGAGCGGCGCCCCGTCGGCGCTCGCCGCGCTCTCCGTGCCGGATCCGGGGCCGGTGGCGCCCGGCCCGCAGTGCGGGCAGAGCGGATCGGCGAGCAGGGGGTACGTCCGTACCTCCAAAGTGGCCAGATCCAGTCGTGACACCTGGGGCAGGGACCGGTCGGCCGCGCCGGGACCCGGCGGGTCCACCTCGTCCGGGAGGACGACGGCGCGGTGGAGCGCGTCGACCGCGTCGAGCGCGTACGGGGTGAGTTCCGGCCAGGGACCGGCGGCGCGGGTGCGGGTGCCGGTCTCCAGGGCGTCGCGTTCGGTGCGGGTACGCAGCCGCTGCCAGCGCATGGCGAGACACTGGCCGCAGGCGGGCGCGGTGCCGTCGCCGCCCCAGGGGCCCACCAGCACCTCCCGCGAGGTGAGATGGACGGTGGCGGCGGGGCGGACGGCCGCGAAGGGGTCGCCGCCGCGGTGGCCGAGGACATCGGCGGCGCCCAGCGGCACCACCGTCGGCGCCTGCGCCCCGGTGGCCGGGGTGTGGCGCCCGGTCAGCGCCCGCTGGAGCCGGCGGCAGGCCGCCGCCAGGGGGGTGCGGTCGTCCGGCAGCGGCCGCGCGGGACCGGACGAGGCGTCCGTGGCGGGAACAGCGGGGGCCGTCATGCGGTGTCGCTCCAGCGGAAGGTCTTCAGCGCGATCGCCCCGAAGACCACGGTGAACACGGCCAGTCCGCCGCAGCCCAGGGCGATGTCACCGAGGTCGCCGCGGCCGGCGAGGGCGGCGGACGCCGCGTCGTTGAGATAGCGCAGCGGCAGCACCCGCGAGAAGGTCTGGAGCCAGGAGGGCATCATGTCGAGCGGCAGGAAGGAGCCGGAGACGAAGGCCATCGGCACCATGAGGCAGTTGGCGATCGCCGCGACCGCCTCGGGGGTGCGGGCGTACGAGCCGATGACCACACCGATGGTGAGGAACGCGGTGATGCCGAGCACCAGCACGGGCAGCGCCAGCGGCCACCGGGCGTCCAGTTCCAGGCCGAAGAGCGGCAGCATCGCCACGACGATGAAGACCACCGCCTGCACGACACCCACCCCGAGGGCGAGCACATAGCGGGAGGCGAGCACCGAGGTGAGCGGGGTCGGGGTCATCCGGATCAGCCGGAGCAGGTCGTCCCGGCGCCACTGCATGAGGGTGAAGGCGACGCCGAAGACGGCGGCGTTGGCCACACCCCAGGACATCACGCCCGGCGCGATGTACGAGATGTACGGGCGGTCGGTCTCCGCCACCTCCTGGCCCCGGAAGATCAGTCCGAAGACGACCAGGAACAGCAGGGGGAAGGCGAAGGTGAAGAAGAGGGTGGCCTTGTCCCGGATCTGCGCCCGGTAGCCGGCCCCCGTGAGGCTCGCGTACGCGCTCATCCCTGCTGCTCCGTCGTGTCGGTGTGCGTGTGAGTGTCGGTGTCTTCGGCGGGTGTGGCCGTGGTGCCCGCGGCGCCGGTGTGAGTGTTGTCGGTGTGCGCGGTGCCCGTCAGCTGGAGGTAGACGTCCTCCAGCGTCGCGGTGCGCGTCACGACGCCGTCCAGGCCGATGCGCGCGTCGACGGCCTGGAGGACCTTGCCGGACGACGCCGTCTCCAGGACCAGGGAGCCGCCCTGCACGGTGACCCGGTCGACCCCCGGGAGGGCCGCCGCGTCGTCCTGCGTCATCCGCTCGACGGGGATCATCAGGCGGGTCGGCGCCGCGGCGGCGGCGACCAGGCGGTGCGGGGAGTCCAGGGCGGCGACGGAACCGCCGACGAGGATCGCCACCCGGTCGCAGAGGGCCTCGGCCTCGTCCAGGTGGTGGGTGGTGTAGACGATGGTGCGGCCCTCGCTCTTGAGCCCGCGCAGCACCTCCCACAGATCGCGGCGGGCCTGCGGGTCCAGGGCGGCGGTGGGCTCGTCCAGGAAGATCAGCTCGGGCCCGTGGACCAGGGCGGAGGCGATGGCCAGGCGCTGGCGCTGGCCGCCGGAGAGGTCCTCGACCCGTACGTCGCGCCGGTCGGTCAGTCCGACGGTCTCCAGGGTGCGGTCGGCGTCCTCCGCTCCGGCCCCGTACAGCGCGGCGACGGTGCGGAGGTGTTCCCGGGCGGTCTGCCGGACGAAGAAGGCGGACGACTGGGTCTGCACCCCGAGCCGGGGCAGCAGGGCGACGTCCCGGGGCCAGGGGGTCCGGCCGAGCACCGAGACGGTGCCCGAGTCCGGGCGGCGCAGGCCCTCCATGATCTCGACCAGGGTGGTCTTCCCTGCGCCGTTGGGGCCGAGGAGCCCGAAGAACTCCCCGCGCCCGACGCTGAGGGAGACCCCGTCCACCGCCTGGTGGTCACCGTATCGTTTGCGTATCTCCTCGACGACGATCGCCGGTCCGGCGGCTGACTCGTGCGGCACGGACGCCATGGTCCTGGCCTCGCTCATGTGGTTCTGCGCCCCTCTGGGGTTGTGGATCAGTGAACTGGAAGGAGGACGAGCCCTGTTGCCAGGGCCGCCAGGACGAGAGCGACGAGCAGGGCCGACCCCACGGCGTAGCCGAGGTAGAGGGTCCTGGCGCGGCGCGGGTACGCGGCGGCGGCCGGTCGGTCGCGCAGCCGCAGCCGCATGTACCGCCCGCTCTCCGGGGCGAGGCCCGAGACACGCAGCGCGTGGCCGAGCATCGTGTAGCCGTCGAGCGGGGGCAGCGGGAGGAAGTTGACGAGCGCCTGGACGCTGCCGAGCAGCAGCAGCCCGGACAGCACGCGGCGGGTGGGGTCCCCCGGTGGGAGCGCGGCCCACCAGGCGAGGAAGGGCAGCAGGAACAGCAGATTGGCGTAGGCGCCCGCGGCGGCGACCGCGAGCTGGTGCCATCGGCTGCGCAGATAGCGGTAGTTGTCGACGGTGCAGTACATGACGGCCACCGGGAGCCGCCAGCGCAGCCCGATCTCGCCGACGGTCCCGCCGTGGTGGCGCGCCGCGACGCCGTGGGCGAGTTCGTGGAACGCGGTGGAGAGCCAGAGCAGGGTGCAGACGGCCACCAGCGCGACGGGCTGCCGGACCAGCCACCAGGTGTCACGGGCCAGTTCGGGCAGGTGCGCGGCGAGCACCACCTCCATCGCCGCCAGCACGGCGGTGAGCGGGAGCAGCACGGGGGCGCGCAGGACGGGGCGGAGCAGCCGGTGCAGCCGGCCGGTCGTGGCGTGGGCGTCGGCGACCAGCCGCAGGGTGCCGCGGAGCACGGTGCCCTCGAACGGTCCGCCGGAGCGGGGCTCCGGCGCGGGGCGGGGCGGCCCCCCGGCCAGCAGGCCGCGGGTGCCCAGCAGTTGGAGGAGGCGCTGCCAGTGCGCGGCGGCGAGCCGCTTGCCGTACGCCCGCGCGTACTCGTCGCCGATCTCCGCGAGGCTGCGGACGCCGTCGAGCCGGGAGATCAGGAAGTACTCCTTCTCCCCGACCTCGAAGGAGGCGCCCGCCGCCGGCTCCTTGATGAGGTGCACGGTGGCGGGGCCGCGCAGCAGCGCGGGGCTGAGGAGGATGCCAGGTCTCAGCGCCGGTGTGTGCGAGAGGAGTTCTCCCGGGGGTGTGCTCATCGGGCGGCCGTCCGGGGGCCGGGTTCCGCGGCCCCGGCGGGGGTCTCCTCCTCGCGCAGGACCCGGCCGAGGACGTGCGAGAGGTACGCCTCGTCGCGGATGGTGACATGCAGCCGGTTGTTGGTCATGTGCATGTACGGGGAGAGCAGCAGCGGCAGCGCGACGGCCGGGTCGGTCACCCGCTCGTCCCGTGTGCCGTCCCAGGAGCGGAACACCAGCTCGCCCCCGACCGCCAACTCCTCGGCCCGCGCACGCAGTTCGAGGCAGTGTTCGGCCCAGCCGCGCAGGAAGACGGGCAGCCGGTCCAGTTCGCCCGTGCGGATCGCCCGCCGGATCGCGGTGAAGCGGCGGGCGAGGCCGGGGGCCATCTCCGCGTAGTTCCGGTCGTACTCCTTCGAGCCGATGAAGCCGGTACCGGGGAACGCCGTGTGCCAGAACTCGTAGTAGCGGTCGAGGTAGCCGCCGAGTTCCTCCCGCTCGGGCAGGAAGCAGCCGGCCATGACCATCATCAACTGGGCGGAGGTGCCGAGCAGTACGGTGCGCAGATGCAGGTTCATGGTGCGGAAGGCGTCCATGACGAGGATGCTGGAGTGCGCGAAGTGCCATTCCGCCAGTTCGATCCCGGCGGGCCCGCCGTACTTGCCGTACTCGGGCTCGTACGGTTCGTGGGAGAAGGAGTTGTTGGGACGGAGGTTCATCCGTCCTTCGGCGTCCATGAAGGCGCCGCGGTCGCCCTCCGGAAACTCTATCTCGAACAGGGTGTTGTAGAACTCGTTCAGGAATCCCGAGTCGACCTCGTAGAGTGCGGGCCGCTTGCGCAGGAAGCCGGTGATCGCCTCCTCGGCCCTGCGGACGACCTCGTCGGTGGCCGCCGCGTCGGCGGGCTTGAGCCGGAGCCGGACGTGCGGGCCCTCCAGCCAGTAGTTGATGAAGAAGTGCCCGGCGAGCAGGCCCTCCGCGGTGAGTTCCGCCACCAGCGGCCGGACGCAGTTGACCAGCAGGGGCTGCGGGTTGGCCGCGTAGAAGATGTGGAGGGCCTGCCAGTCGCCCGAGGGGCCGGCGCCGGGGACGGGGGTCAGCTCTGGCATGTCGGTGCGTCCTTGGTCGGTCGGTCCGTGAGGGAAGGCTCCGTGGTCGGCCGGTCCGTGGCCGAGGTGAAGGTCTCCACGGCGAGTTCCGCGACGTGGTGTCCGCGCGCCGAGCGGACATGCAGACCGTCCTCGGAGGGGAGCATCTCGCGCAGGACGATCCGGTCGTCCGGGTGGTTCGGCAGGGCCTCGAAGGCGGTGAGGGAGAGCATGCTGTCGAAGTCCACGTACTGCGGTTTGGCGCCCGCGCCGCCCCGGGGGCCGCTGGACACCGTCGCGAAGACCCGGTCCGGCAGCGCGTGGGCGCGCCGCCAGCGCTGCCAGGCGAGGAACCGGTCCTGGTCCGTGCCGGGTCCGGGCCGGTGCATGGGCAGGGCGCCGGCCGTCGTGGTCCAGCTGCGGCGGCTGAGGACCACGTCGCCGTGCGTCACCCGGGGACGCGAGGTCACCCCGTCCCGCGCCTCGCCCTCCGGGACGCCGCCCCACACGTCCAGGGGCGCCATCGAGGTCGGGGACATGAGCAGCAGGGTGCGCGGGATCTCCGGCAGGGCGAGCGGCACGAGATAGCCGAGGTACACGGGGATCACCTCACGGCCGAGCCGCGTCGAGCGCAGGACCAGCCGGTCCGTGGCGGTGTCGTGCTCGACGTACAGGTCGTCGAGGTGGATACGGCGCTCCTCGGGGACGGAGCTGGACTCGCCGGGGCAGACGATCTGGTGGCCGGTGAGCGGGCTGTGCAGATTGAGGTTGCTGGTGACCGCGCCCCCGGTGATCTCGGCCAGCACCGCGCCCTCGGGGGTGACGGCGGAGGCGGTGTCGCGCAGCGCCCGGGAGAAGGATCCCGCCCCCTCCTGTCCGTCCGGTGTGTCGTAGACGTGGGTGAACCGGCTGAAGGGGAAGGACAGTCCGCCGTAGGAGCGGTTGAGCACGATCAGCGGCGCGCCGTCCCCTTCGGTACGCGCGAGTTGCAGATGGTGGCACTGGGGTACGAAGTCACCGGCGACGGGGGCGAGTTCCTCGGCGACGAGCGCGAGGTCCCGCTCCCCGAGCCGGAGGTCCGCCGCCTCGTCGCCGTGCCCGTCCCACGCCGCCCGCATCCGGTCGATGAACACCCGCCGGGCGGTGTCGATCGCGCGGATCCCGGGCAGGCCGAGCCAGTTCTCCTCCGGGACATAGGCGCCATGGTCGTCGAAGGGGCGCCGCTTGGCGGCGAACGTGAGGTACTGGTCGAAGAAGTCCTCGTGGAAGTCGTGGACGAGCCCCAGGATGTCGTCGCACCGCCCGCCGCTGCCGTAGCGCGCGAGGAAGAACCCCTTGAAGGTGACGCGTTGAGGGAGCGTCAGATCGAAGGCGGGCAGGACCCGTTCGACGGAGCGCAGGGCAGCTCCGCCGGAACGTCCGCCGTCCGGGCCGGCCCACGCGTCGAGCGCGCAGGTGAGGTCGCGGCCCGCGCTGACGTCCTCGTACAGCAGGGTCTGCGGCAGAGTGGCGGCCTCGCCGCCGCTCAGTCCGCGCTGCGCGGCCCGCAGTCCGGCGCGCAGGTCCCGCAGCAGTTCGGCGCGTTCGGCCCGGTCGGCTCCGGGGAAGCGGTCGATGGCGCGCTGGGGGCCTTCGAGGGCGGCGGCGAGCCCGTCGGCCCAGGGCCGCCCGAGTGCAATCAGGGCGCTCCGGAAGGAGCGCAGCGGGTCGGGGCTGTGCACATCGGTGTCCAGGCACGGGACCCGGACCATGCCGAGCTGGAGGAGCGCGGCCACATAGGTCTCGCACAGTTCGGGCTCGGCGTCGTGTTCGGCGCGCAGCCGTTCGACGAGGTCGCGGTAGCGCGGCTCGGCGTCCCCGTCGAAGAGGCCGAGCAGCCGGTCCAGCGTGCCGCTGCGGCGCAGGAAGAAGAGCCGGTCCTTCACCGCGTCGAAGGTGACGGCGGCCGAGTCGTCGCCCGCGGTGATCCACTGGCGTACGTATCTGACCCGGTCTCCGTCGCGCTCCCAGCCGGAGGCGAGGCGTACGGGCAGATCGCCCCGCCGGTCGGGGTCGGCGAGGACGAGTTCGGCGAACCGCGCGAGGACGACGACGTTGAGCCGGACATGGCTGGTCCACCGCTCACCGAGGTGGACGGCGGCCGGGTCGCCGCGGTGCTCGCCGCCCTCCCCACCGGCGCCGTGACCGGCGTCGCGTCCGTCGTCATGTCCGGCGTCGTGTCCGTCGTCGAAGGTGCCGGCGGCGACGGCGGTGAAGGTACTGAAGGGGCTGGTCTTGCACGCCGTCCGGTAGAGGTACGACAGCACCGACCGCTCGATCTTCCGCATCCGCTTGTCGGGCACCGCCCCGGGACCGGCCGCCGCCTGTGCCAGGTAGCCGTCGAGCTGCCCCTCCAGGGTCGGGGAGGCGAGCTGGAGGCCGTGGCGCAGCCGGTCCTCGGCGAGGAGCCCGCGCAGCGCGGCGCGCGTCCTGGCGAGATCCGCCGCGAGCAGCGGCGCGCCCTCGGCCCGCAGCTTCTCCAGCAGGCGGCGGTCCCGCAGCCACTCGGCGACCGGTTCCACCGCGTCCGGGTCGATTTCGCCGACGAGACGGACCGCGGCCTCGGGGTCGGCGGGCAGCCGGTTGTTGAAGATCTGGCGGCGCAGTGCGAGCAGGCGCCTGCGGTGCCCGGCGCCCGCCCCGTCCGGGTCCGTGTCGGTGGTGCGCACGAGTGCGTGGAGGAGGTCGCCGAGCGCGGCGCCCCGGCTCCGCAGCCGCTCCTCGGCCGCCAGGACCTCGTCCGCCCAGCGGCGGCTGTCCGCGCAGCGCAGCGCGCGCACGGACTCCACGGGCAGACCCGCGACGCGCAGCATGAAGCGGCGACCGGGGTGCCAGGTGGTGTGCGCCGGGCGTGGATCCGTTCCGGGTGTCATGACAGATTCCCCCATCCCCGGTCAGACGATCTCGTAGCGGAAGTCGGCCGGGTGCGGCCGCTCGTTGCCGAGCAGCATGATCAGCAGCGGCTTCTCGCCGGTGCGTTCGAGGCCGAGCTCCTCGATGTACGAGATGTTGTCGAAGCCGAGGGCGACACCGGCCCCGAGCCCGAGGGCCGTGGCGACGGTGTAGAAGGTCTGGGCGACGGCCCCGATCACACCGTTGACCAGCCGGTATCCCCGGTCGCCCACGGCGTCGAGGACAGCGGTGGTGCGGATGGTCGGGACGATCACCACGCCCGCCTGTTCGAGGTTGTAGTTGGAGAGGAAGTAGTTGCGCTGGAGGAAGGGGCCCGGCGGGCCGGGGACCACCGGGCGCAGCGCGTGGGCGGCGGGATCGTAGGCGTACGCGCCGGGCTCGACGCCCTCGACATGGTTGACGAACGCGTACTGCGTGACGAGGTCCGGTGCGGTGCCGTCCGGTTCCGCCGGCCGTTCCGCCTCGCTGCCGAGGGAGGCGGCGGCGCAGGCGCTGAGGGCGGCGCCCAGTTGGGCGGGGGTGACGGGGCGGCTCGCGTCGAAGCGTCCGAAGCTGCTGCGGCGCTCGCGCAGCGCGTCGCGCACGGTCACCGGGGGCAGTTCGGGCGCGGGCAGCGGGACGGGGGTGCCGGTCGTCTCCGGGGTCACGGCGGCGGCCGGGGCGAGCGCGCCGGGCGCGGGACGGTCGGTGGCGGCTTCCGCCGTCGCGGTGTGGATGCGCCGCAGGGTCTCGAAGTCCAGGACCGTACGGGAGCGTTCGCTGTCGGTGTGCCGTACGGACGGAGCCCCGGCGGCGGCGGAGGCCCGCTCCCCCTCGGCGGGCGCCTCCTCCGCGGACGGCCCGTCGACCGGCCGCGCGTCCACGGGCGGCGCGTCGGCGGAAGGCTCCGTTCCCTCCCAGGTCAGCGGGACGACGGCGAAGATGCCCTCCTCCTCGTTGTTCACCCCCAGCAAGCGGCTCAGCCCCTTCTCGTCGAACCACAGTGACGGTTCGACGCTCAGCCCCTGCGCGCGGGCCCAGAGACGCCAGGTCCCGAGGATCGCGCCGAGGTCCATGCTCACCGCGTGGAACGAAAAACTGTTGTATTTGAACGCGTTCTGCCAGTACTTGATCCCGAGGACGAGGAACTGGTCCTGCCGTCCGTCCGGGTCGCCGAGTGCCGCGCGCAGCTGCCCGGACACATCACCGGTGAGCAGCCGCTGCATGGCGTGGTGCGGGGCGCTGTAGTAGTGGATGCCCGGCGCGCGCGGACCGCTGGGGCCGGAGACCCAGTACACACTGACCGGGTACAGTCCGCCGCCCGAGGCGGTGCCGCGCGACCAGTTGGCCTGGGTGTAGTGGGGCAGCGCCGCGAGGTCGGTATTGGTCTGGACGCCGAGCCTGCGCCCGGTCAGCCCGTAGGAGTCCCGCAGCATTCCGGAGAGGGTGTCCAGGGTGAACGCCTTCGGTGCCGTGGCCGGGGCGGACGGCCCGGAGCGCGGTCCGCCCCGGCCCGGACAGCCCGCCGCCAGGGTGGCCCCGGCGGGGACGTCGGGGTCGGGCAGCGGAAACGACTCGACACCGGGGTAGAACTTCGTCTTCCTCGGCCGGTCCGCCCAGTCGGGGACGAAATCGGCGGGCTCCATCGGGATCCGGCCGCGCAGCATGATCGCGGCGGCGTAGTCATGGGCGTAGCCCATGGGATCCTCCTCTCTGCTGGACGGTGCTCGGCTGAACGGCGGTGGGTTCGGGGCGGCCGGCGCGGCGGCGGGGCGGGCCGGTCATGGGAACGGGTGGGGGGCCGGGTTGAGGTCCTCGGGCCGCAGATCGCGCTCGCGCAGTCCGGCGGTACGCAGCGCGGTGCGCAGCCGGGGCATGGTGCGGGCGCGCTGCCGTGACCAGCCGAAGTCGATCGGCAGGAGTCCGGGGACGAGCACACTGACGGTGTGCAGGCCGAGCGCGCGCTGTTCGGGCATCGTCTGGTCGACGACGACCACGTCGAATCCGGCCGAGGCGACCGCGTCGACGCAGCGCGTCAGATCCTCCCTGAGGTCCGGTGAGGCCGCGGCTCCGGAAGGGTCCGGCCAGCTCAAGTCGCCTACCGCGCGCAGGGGTTCGGCCGGGACGCCGCGCCGGTGCGGGGTGCCCGGGTCGAGGAGGAAACCGGCGTGCCGGCCCATCTCCGGTACGCCGTAGACGAGCGGGTGGTCGTGCAGGGCGGTCACCCGGTCGAAGTCCCGGGCCATGGCACGCAGCCGGGGCCCGTCGCGCTCGGTGCGTTCCTGGAGGTTCACGGCGTCGGTGGCGATCTCGCAGAGCGCCGAGTCCAGCGCCGATTCCGGGTCGAGCCCGGCGCCGGCGCCGAAGCACATCCGGCCGGGGCCGCCGTCGAAGCGCTCCGCCACGGCGGTGACGACCGGCACGGGGAAGGTGATCCGGGTGTCGAAGAACCGGGCGCGGTAGCCGTACATCGCCAGCCGGTCGACCATGTGGCGGGTGGCGGGGCGGGCGCTGGTGGCCGGGTCGATCTCGGGCAGGGGCTGCTGCCCGTACCAGGTGAGCAGGAACGCGTCGCGCTCGATGACCTCCATGAGCCCGAAGTAGACGGCCTCCTCCAGGCAGCCCCCGGAGGCACAGCCGTTGGAGCTCTCCTGGACGAAACGATTCTCCAGACCGGGGGCGTGGTAGTACGTCAGCACCTCGGGGACCAGGCGGGGCCGGTCGTCGCGGAGCGAGTACCCCCACACCCACGGGATATCGCGGTCGGGCGCGAACGGGCGCACCCGTGGGTTGGCGGTGTAGAACTCCTCGGCGTACAGGCCGACGTCCCTCGGGTCCACGGCGTCGGGACCGAACGTGTCGAGGGTTCCGGTGACACTGGTGACCCGGGAGCGCGCCCGCATCCCCGCGTACCGCTCCATCCCCTCCAGGACGCCGATGCGGTTGCTGCGGCCGTACGAATCGGCGTGGCCGCCCCAGAACGTCTCGCGCAGATAGTCGCCGGCGCGCATGGAGAAGCAGCCGATGGTCGCCGAGGTGGAGGTGGAGGAGATGTCATGGACGACGGAGGGGCCGAGCGCGCCGCACACCGGGTTGGCGTAGGCCGCCACATCGATGGCGTACGACTCGACGGGGCGCAGCCGGAAGGCGCCGGGGCGGTGTTTGGGCGCCGGGCGCAGGGTGATCCGGGCCGCCTCCGCGCTGTCGGTACGGGGGGTGGCGCAGCGCGGGCACTCCGGGTCGGGCACCAGGGGGTAGCGCCGTACCGCGAGGGTGCGCAGGTCCAGGAGACGGATCTCCGGGAACGGCCCGTCACCGGCGGCGGTCCCGGCCACCAGACCGGTGATCAGGGCGGCGAGGGCGTCCGCCGCGAACGGCACGGCGTAGGGCCACGCGCCCGCCGCCCGGGTCTCCCCGCCGCGTTCCAGGGCGTCGCGCAGCGCCACCGACCGTACGGACTGCCAGCGGCGGGCCAGGCAGTGGGCGCAGCCCCCGGGACCCCCGGTGCCGTCGGCCGCGGGCAGGGGTCCGACGACGGCGTGCCCGCCGTACACCTGGACCGGGACGGCGGACTCCTGGAGAGGGACGTCCTCGGTGGGGGCTCCGGGCGCGAAGGCGTTGTGCGCGCCGAGCCCGGTGAGGGTCACCGCGGGGCCGCCGAGTCCGTCGAGTGCGCGGCGGAGCGGGCCGCGCAGTGCCCGTACCGTCGGGGTGTCGCCCGTGCGGTGGCCCGCCTGTTGGTCCTCGTCCGGGAGCGCGGCGAGGGTGCTAGACGCCACGGGGCTCCTCCGTGGTGAGGAGGACACGGGCGGTGCGGAGTCCGGCGGCGGCGAGGTCGGGCGAGCCGGTGTCGACCCACAGCGCGTCGCGGCCCGCCGCCTTCAGCCGGTCGAGCACCTCGGACCAGGTGGTCCGCGCACCGGCGGCGGCCGGGCCGGAGTCGAGGTCGCCGGCGGGGCGGATGGTCGACGCGTCGAGGTCGCGCAGCAGCGGATCGCCGGTGTCGAAGGGGGCGGCGGTCTCCTCCGCGCCGAGTTGCACCTCCCCGAGCAGATCGCGTACGGCGGCGGCCGCGGCGCGCCGCCGGACGGTGTCGCTGCCGACGGCCCAGCGGCCGGCTCCCCGGGCGAGCACCACATGGACGCCGGAGCGGTCGCCCTCGCCGAGGTCGAGCAGTTCGAGGCCGACGTCGAGGACGGCCGCGGACCGTACCAGGAAGGTGAGTTCGGCGTCCTCACCGTCGTCGAGGACTTCCGGTGCCCATCGGTGCGCCGGGGCTCCGCGCAGCGCCCGGCCGAGCGCGTCGTGGGCGAGGGCGGAGAGCAGTCCGCCGGCGGCGGCGTCGGCCGCCGACGCGCCCGCGCCGGTGCCGGCGGCGGACGGTTCGAAGAGCCGGTCGCGGTTGTGCGGCCCGAAGGTCCGTACCGCCGCCGCGGGCACCAGGACGCGCTCCCCGCTGAGCAGGGAGGTGGCCCGGGTCCAGGCGGTCACCCGCTCACTGTCCGGCGCCCCGCCCGCGGCGAGGACGAGCGCGCGGGGGTCGACGGCACGTGTCCGTTCGGTGTCGAGTTGGTGTGCCGTCACCACACCGGTGGTGGGGACGACATGTTCGGCGTACACCCCGGCCGCCGCGTTCAGGGCGCGCAGCCGGGCGCCCGCGACATGGTGCACGTCGAAGGCGGCGACCCGGCGGCTGACCCCGTGCCCGAGGCCGAACTCGACGATCGTGGCCTTCAGCGGTATCTGGGTGAGCGGTTCGTCGGCGAACCGGGTGAAGACGCCCGCACGCGGCCGGACCAGGGTGGAGCGGCGGTTCAGCTCCGCCACGAGTTCGTCGGCCTCCCGGGCCGTGGCCACCGTCGGCATCGGCGGGGTGCCGCTGCCCACCGTCCCCAGGTCCAAGGGGAGTTCACCGGCCGGCTCGGTGCCGGGGTCCGCCGTGGCCGCGTCCGCGGTGCCGGCGCAGAGCGGGCAGCGGGGGTGCGGCAGCAGGGGTTCGGTGGTGACGTCGAGGGACCGCATGTCCTGGATGACCAGGTGGCCGGCGGTCTCGGCGGGCAGGGCGCCGGTGGTGCGGCGGAAGATCTCGTACCCCAGCAGATTGCCGAGCATCGCCGACAGCGGCCGGCTGGGGAGTTCACCCACCGGCGTGGCGCCGGGCAGCGCCAGGCCGTGCCAGATGTCGGCCGCCGCCGCGGCCCCGTCGTGGGCGCCGAGGCGCAGCACGGCGCAGGACCAGCAGCCGGCGGTGTCCGCCGTCATCAGCGGCCCCACGACGGCCTGTTCGCCGTAGGACCAGGCCGGGAGCAGGGTACGGCCCTCGGGCACGCCGGCCCGCAGCAGCGGGAAGAGCCGGCCGGGCGCGGCGGGCCCGCCGGTCGTCACGACGATGTCGTACGCGGCGAGATCCGCCCAGCCGAGCGGTGCCCCGGTGGCGTCGGGGGCGATCCGCGGCAGGTCGACGGGGCAGCCGTCGGAGGCCGCTTCGCGCGCCTCGGCCTCGATCGCCGCCAGGTTCTCGGCGCCGAGGGCGGGCTGCACACCGATGGTGGCGCAGCCGTTGCGGATCAGGCTGAGCACACACCAGCGGGCGACGAGGTCGTCGCCGAGCACGGCCACCCGCGCGGTGCGGAAGCGCTCGAAGCGGCGCTCCGCGTCGTCGGAGTAGTGGTCGATGTAGGCGATCTGCGGGGCGAACCGCCGGGCCGCGTCGGGCGGTGTCCCGGGGGCGTCGGCGCCGGGCTCCGGGGGCGGGACGGGGCGGGCGAAGTCCCGTTCGTAGAGGCTCTTGACCAGCTCGCCCACCATGGCGCGCTGCTGGTCGCCGAGGCCCCGGCAGATGTCGGAGACCGAGTGCTCCCCGGTGAGATGCGGGACGATCAGTGTGGCGAAGCGGTAGGCGGCCTTGGCGGTGAGCTGGAACCCGCCGTCCGCGTTGTGGAACAGCACACCGTCCGGTGTTTCGGTGAACAGGACGTCGCGGCGGATGCGCGGACTGGTCGAGGCAACGGCTTCGTAGGTCGCTGAGCCCATGAGAGATGACACCCCTGGATGCGTGGTCAAGGTGGCCTGATCGTGCGGGAGTTCGAAAGTCCGGGTTCTTCGGGATCTCCGGGGATCTCCGGGGACGGAGATCCCCGGAGGCCGGGTCGTCGGGGGGGATGGAGCGGCGCCGCTCAGTGGGGCACGGTCGCCGCCTCGCCGGTGTTCCGTTCGCGCGCCTGCCGACGCGCGTAGATTTTCAGCAGACGATGGATGCGGTACGGGCCGGGCGGCCCTTCTTCGAGCAGTCCGGCGTCGGCGAGCCGCTCCAGCGCCTCCTCGGCCTCGGGCGAGTCACCGAGGGCGTGAGCCGGGACCAGCAGCCCCTCCTGGTCCCCGAGCCGGCGGAAGGCGTCCCGCCAGCGCGGCTCCAGACGGTGCAGGGCCCGCCCGAACACCTGCGGTACGGACATCCGCGGGTCGTCGGCGAGGGAGAGCCGGGCCGGCGGATCCTCGGCCAGCCAGCGGACGCAGTCCTCGACGCTCAGCCCGGGGCGGGTCAGCAGCCGGGCCGCGGCGATCCGCAGGCTGAGCGGGAAGTGTCCGCAGACGTCGGCGAGTTCACCGGCCGCGGCCGGCTCGGCGGCCACCCGTTCGGCGCCGAGCGCGGCGGTGAGCAACTGCCGGGACTCGGCGGGGTCCAGGGTGGAGAGCCGGTGGACGCTGCCGCCGTGGGTCGCCATCAGCCCGGCGAGGCCCCGTCTGCTGGTGACGATCACGGCACCGCCCGGCACCGCGGGGAGCAGCGGGCGTACCTGGTCGGCGGTGGTGACGTCGTCGAGGACGAGCAGGGCCCTGCTGGCGCCGGCCCCGGGCCTGGGCAGGTGGGCCATCGCCTCGTCGGAGGTGAGGGGGGCGCCGTCCGGGTGGGTCATGGCGACGACGAACACACCGCCGGGGAAGGTGTCCTGGGTGTCGTGGGCGCACTGCCGGGCCAGCGCCGTCTTGCCGATGCCCGGTGCCCCGGAGAGGACCACGAGGGCGGTGTCCGGGGAACACTCCCTCAGCCGGGCCGTGATGTCGGCCCGTTCGGCCGCCCGGCCCGTGAAGGACGGCACGGGCGGTACGGGGAGCGCGGGCGGTACCAGGTGCGCCGGCGATGCGGGGAACGCGAGCGGCGCGGGGGCCGCCCGGGTCCCCGGCGGTACGGGCCGGTCCGCGGCCGGTGCCCAATCCCCGTACGGACGGCCTCCGTCGTCCGGTGCCGGGACCGTCGCCGTGACGGCCACCGGCGCCGTCGGCCGGACCGGAGCGGCGATCTCCAGGGGCTGGGGTGCCTGGTCGAGGGCGACGGACCCGAGGTCGTCCCCGCGCAGGATGGCGAGTTCGAGCCGCTGGAGCGAGGGGCCGGGGTCGATGCCCAGCTCCTCCTTGAGCCGGCCCTTCACGGCGCGGTACTCGGCCAGCGCCTCCGACTGCCGACCGGTGCGGTACAGCGCCTCGATGAGCTGCTCGGCGAAGCGCTCCCGGCCCGGATGGCGCCGGGCGGCCTCCCACAGGTCGACCAGGACCTGACGGCAGCGGCCCAGCGACAGCTCGATGTCACAGGCGCGTTCGAGGGTGCGCAGCCGCTCCTCGGTGAGCCCGGGCACCTCGTCGCGGTGGAGCATCAGGGAGGGCACGTTCGCCAGCAGCGGGCCCTGCCACAGGGTCAGGGCCTCCTTGAGCCGGTAGAGCTCTCCCTCCGCGTCCCCGGCGCCGTCCGCCGCCCGTACGAGCGTCCGGAAGCGCACCAGGTCCAGGGTGTCGGTGTCCACGTTCATCCGGTAGCCGCCGGGCACCGCCTCGATGACGTCACCGGCGACCCCGTACTTCACGAAGATCCGCCGCAGCCTGAGCACACAGCTCTGGAGCGCGGCCCTGGCCGTGGCCGGCTGGTCGTCGTCCCACAGGGCTCTCAGCAGATAGCCGGTGGACACGACGGATCCGGGATGAAGGAGCAGAGCCGCCAGCAGACTGGACGGCTTGGACGGTTTGAGCACAACAACGTCATGACCCTCGGCAATACTCAAAGGGCCCAAAAGCTGAAAACGCACGCGACCCCCGTTCCTCGGATCAGCACTCGGGTCCACGACGCATGAAAGTGCCGAAAGAAGGGCACACCATGCCGCCGGGACACCCACAGAGAGAGTTTCTTCGCTTCTTTCTGTGGTTCAGACCTCTGCCGGACCTCACGGATTTCCCACTCCCCCGTATCCGCGTGGCCGAGCAGCCCAGCGCCCTCGACGCGGGCCTGCTCAACGGCGCGATACGTCCAAACGTGCTGAGAGGAATTAACTTCGCTTTACCAAAACATGAATAACAGCCGACACATCCTGGAGGATTTCTACAATGCCGGTGGCAAGATCTTGTCGGGCATCCTAGTAACTAGCCAAGGGAAAGTCGACCCTTCGTCACACGCCCCGTTCGGTATTCCGCACGGACGCCCTTCCACAGCACACCACAACAGGAAAGAAGCACTTATTGAGCATGAATACGATCTGCCCCCGCGAACACACACAAAAAGGGAGGTCCCGCGGCGCGTGCGCGCTCGGCGGGACCTCCTCGGGTGTCCGGTTTTCAGCCAGTCGGCCCCGGCCCGGGTGCCTCGCCCGGCCCCGGCCCCTCACCCGGCCCGGCCGCGGTCAGGACGACCGTGACACCGCGCGAGCGCAGCCCGTCGACGACGCGGGGGTCGGCCGCGCGGTCGGTGACGAGGGTCCAGTCCGGTCCGATCGGCATCCAGGTGTGGAAGGGGCGGCGGCCCAGCTTCGCCGCGTGCGCCAGCACGTAGACCCGGTCCACGCGCCGCGTCATCAGCTCCTTGAGCCGGGTCTGGCGCAGGTCGGCCTCGCAGATGCCGTGTTCGGGCGAGACACCGTCCGTGCCGAGGAACAGCCGGTCGAACGTGAGGCGTTCCAGGGCGGCTTCGGTCAGCGGCCCCACGAACCCCTGGCTGAGCGGACGCAGTGTGCCGCCCAGACACTCGACGTGGACCGACTCGACGTCCGCCAGTTCCTGCAGCACCGTCAGACCGGTGGTGGCGACGGTGACATCCTTCGCCGTACGCAGTTCGTGCGCGAGCGCCCCGACCGTGGAGCCCGCGTCGAGCAGCAGCGACTCGCCGGGCCGCACCTCGGCCGCCGCCCACCGCGCGATGGCCCGCTTGGCCTCGAACGCCTCGCCCGTGCGCTGCCGCAGCGACGCCTCGGGGTGGGCGGCCAGCGCCATGGCCCCGCCGTAGGTACGGGCGAGCCGGCCGTCGGCGGTGAGCTTCGCGAGGTCGCGGCGGATGGTGGACGCCGTCACACCGAGGAGCCGTGACAGCTCCTCCACACTGGCGAGTCCGGTCGTCGTGGCGAGGTGGACGATGCGGTCGCGCCGCGCCGTCGATCCGATGGGGGCCATCACTCCTGTGTCCTCCGGTGCGGGGGTGCCCCGACGGGGCGGCCGGTGGTCACCGGGCCGGTGCGGTCGCCATCTCGGCGGCCTGGCGCAGCGCCTCGACCATGCTGCCCGCCTCGGCCCGGCCCGTACCCGCGATGTCGAAGGCGGTGCCGTGGTCGACGGAAGTACGGATGACGGGCAGTCCGACGGTCAGGTTGACGCCCGCCTCGATGCCCATGACCTTGACGGGGCCGTGGCCCTGGTCGTGGTACATGGCGACGATCAGGTCGTAGTCGCCGCGCGAGGCGAGGAAGAAGGCGGTGTCGGCGGGGAGCGGCCCGACGGCGTCGATGCCGTCGGCGCGCAGGACCTCGATCGCCGGGACGATCTTCTCCTCCTCCTCGCCGTAGCCGAACAGGCCGTTCTCCCCGGCGTGCGGGTTGATGCCGCACACCCCGATGACCGGTGCCGGGACGCCGGCGCGCACCATGGCCTCGTGGCCGCGGCGCACGGTCCGTTCGACGAGTCCGGGCTCGATCCGGTGGACGGCGTCGATCAGCCCGATGTGCGTGGTGACGTGGATGACCTTCACCTTCGGGGTGGAGAGCATCATCGACACCTCCTCGACACCGGTGAGGTGGGCGAGGAGTTCGGTGTGTCCGGGGTAGAGGTGGCCGCCCGCGTGCAGGGCCTCCTTGTTCAGCGGTGCGGTGCAGATGCCCTGCACGGCGCCGCGTACGGCGAGTTCGGCGGCGACGCGCACGTACTGGTAGGCCGCGTCGCCCGCGACGGCGGAGAGTTGGCCCCAGGGCAGGTCGGCGGGGAGCAGTCCGAGGTCGATGACGTTGATGCGGCCGTCGGTGAACTCGGCCTGCTCCGGGGTCTCGACGGTGACGATCTCGCAGGTGAGGGAGAGGAGGTCGGCGGCCTGGCGCAGCCGGGCGGCGTCGCCGACGACGACGGGGCGGCAGCGGCGCACGGTGTCCGCGTGGAGCAGCGCGGGGACGATCACCTCGGGGCCGATGCCCGCGCCGTCGCCCATGGTGACCGCGATGATGGGGAGCGGCGGGCCGGCGCTGTCGGCCGGTTCCGCGGGGGCGGTCGTCGGGGCTGCGTTCACAGGAACTCTCCTTGCGGTACGGGTGACGGTACGGGTGGTTCGGTCGTCGGGAGACGGTCGCCCGGCCGCAGGGCGCGGGCGATGAGCAGCAGGGATCCGGCGTCCCCGTAGCTCCCGGGGCGGGTGACGACCGTACGGCCGTCGGAGGCGAGGGAGCGCACGGCGCCGTGGTGGATCTCGCCGACCGGGACGAGGTGGGCGACGCCCAGGGCGTCCAGGACGCGGCGCGCCGTCTCTCCTCCGGTGAGGACGAGATCCGCGGGGCCGCACGCGGCGGCGACGGTACGGGCGAGACCGGCCACCACCTGGCGGGCGGCGCCGGGCCGGATGCCCTGGGCCGGGTCCACGCCGACGACGGTGACGGTGCCCGGGGCCACTGTGAGCGGCAGGCAGGCGCCGGGCGCGGCGAGCAGTTCCGCCGGAAGGGCGGTGTGACGTGCCCCGGCGGCGACAAGTTGCGCGATCTGCGCAACGGCGCCGGGTTCGGCGGTGCCGACGACCACGAGCAGCGGACGGGCGGCCGTACGGGCGGGCTCCGCTGACGGGGCGTCCGGTGACGGCGCGCCAGGCGGGGTGTCCGGCGCCGAAGCTCCGCCTCGGGCCGGCCCCGCCGGGGGCGCGCCGTCGGCGCCGAGGCCGTCGGAACCGTCGGGGCCGCCGAGGCCGCCGTGGCCGTCGTGGCCGTCGGGGCCGCGGTCCCCACCGGGGCCGTCCGCCGCGCCGAGGAGACGGCCGAGGGCGGCGGCGAGCCCGCCCGTCCCCAGCAGCCGTACGCCCGGTCCCAGCCGGAGCGCGGCGGCGGCGATCGCGTCCAGGTCCGCGTCGGTCTCCGCGTCGCACACCGGCCGGTGCCCGGCGCGGACGAGCGCGCGCAGCCGCTCCGTCAGCTCGGCGGCGGGGCCGCGTACGACGGTGAGCGGGACCGGCGCCGTCCGCGGGTCGCCGAGCGCGGCGGCGACCGATGTCGGCGCCGGCAGCGGTTCGGCGCGCCAGGCGTCCGTGGCGTGCAGCGGGGTGCCGCGCAGGTGGACGACGCCGTCGCGGACGGTGCGGCCGGCCACCGGCAGCGCGGGGGCGATGACGACCGCGGCGGCGCCCTCCGCGTAGGCGGCGGCCTCGGCGGCGAGGTTGCCCCGGAGCAGGGAGTCCGTCTTCTTGAACAGGACCGTGTCGTCGGCGACGCCCCGCAGGGCCTCCCGTACGGCGGCGGCGGCCGAGGCGGCGTCGAGCTGACGGGTGTCGAGGTCCCTCACCAGCGCCACACCGGGCCCGGGTACCGCGGCGGCGTCCCGGGACCCCGGGGACCCCAGCAGGATCCGGGCGGGACGGCGCAGCGCCGCGGCCGTCTCGGCGGCGCCGGACAGGTCGTCCGCGAGGGCGAGCACGCGCCGTTCGCCCGCGAGGGGGAGCACCCGCCGTGTGGGGGGCCCGCCGCGCGGCTCGGGCACGCGGAGGGGCTCGGGCTCGCTGTGCGGCTCGGGTCCGGCCGGCTCAGGGGACACGGATACCTCCTCGGGCGACCCGGGGCGGGCTGCCTCGGTGCCCGATGATGGCACAGGTTGCGCGAAGCGCGCGAGACCTCTTGCGCAGAACACGCAATCGTGCCACCTTGTGCGGCGCGACACCTGTTGATGCGGAGCAGGCCGGACACCGTGCCGGCCCAACCGGCACCGACAGCTGGGCCCCGGTCGCTGGACAGGGCCCAGGAGCCGCTCGCATCCCGGAACCCGAGAAGGTCGACGATGACCCCTACTCCTCAGAGCGCTCCCCCCGACGCTCCCCCGCGTGCGGCGGTCGACCGCCGCACCCTGCTGCGCTGGGGCGCGGTCGGCGGCGCCGGCCTCGCCCTCGCCCCGCTGTCCGCCTGCGCGGGGCCCACCGGCACCCCCGGCCCCGGCACGCTCACCCTCGGCCTGAACCGCTCGCTGGTGAGCCTCGACAACAAGCTCAACCAGTTCGACGCCGCGGTCACCGTCCAGCGCGCCGTACGGCAGGCGCTCACCCGTATCGGCCCCGGCATGAAGCCGCGCCTCGTGCTCGCCGACCGTTTCGAGATGACGGAGCCCACCGCCTGGACGGTGCGGCTGCGGGACGGCGTGTGCTACTCGGACGGCAGCCCCGTCACCGTCGAGGACGTCGCCACCGCCCTGAAGATGTACAGCAAGGTCACCGGCTCCTTCCTCCTCGGTCTCTTCCCCGAACTGCCCACGGTGGAGAAGACCGGCGACCGCACCTTCCTGCTGCACACCGCGAAGCCCGTGCCGGTCCTCGACCGGCTCATGGCCAACATCCACATCACACCGGCCGCCGCCAACCGCCCCGAGGAGTTGCAGAGCGGCCTCGGCTCCGGTCCGTACCGTGTCCTCAAGGCGAACGGCGGCGCCGGGGAGTACACCCTCGGCCGCAACCCCCAGTACTGGGGACCGCGCCCGCGGATCGACACCGTACGGGTCAGGTTCGTCCCCGAGGAGTCCAGCCGGGTCGTCGCGCTGCGCAGCGGTGAGATCGACGTGGTCGACACCCTCACACCGGACTCGGCCGAGCAGCTCACCGGGCTTCCCGGCGTCCGGGTCGAACAGGTCTCGGGCGTCCGGATGTGCCAGCTCTTCTACAACTTCCGCAAGCCGGAGGGGAGTCCGCTCGCCGACGCCCGGGTGCGCAAGGCGCTCACGTACGCGATCGACGGCCGGGCCCTCGTCGAGGACGTGTTGAACGGCTCGGCCGAGGAGGCCGGCGGGGTGGTCCCGCTCGCGCTCGAAGGCGCGGTGCGCACGGGCGCGTACGCCTACGACCCCGGGAAGGCGCGCGCCCTGCTCAGGTCGCTGGGCGCCACGGACCTGCGGATGAAATTCATCTGGGAGTCGGGCGAGTTCGCGGCCGACGCCTCCGTCATGGAGGCGGTCGCGGACATGCTGAAGTCGGTCGGCGTCCGTGCCTCGCTCCAGCAGTTCGAGCCGGGCGGCGACATCCTGACCTGGCGCCAGGGCAAGGCCGGTGACTGGGACGTCATCGGCAACGGCTACGGCAGCCCCACCGGCCAGGCGCTCACCATGCTCCAGGGCATGTATGGCGGCACCGCCGCGAAGGATCGCACCGGCGACGCCTTCATGGGATACATCGTCCCCCACGTCGAGAAACAGCTCACCGCCGCCTCCATCCAGGTGGACGACGCCGAGCGCAACCGGCAGCTCGCGGTCGTCCAGAAGGCCGTCTGGGAGACCTGGCCCAGCCTCTGGGCCTTCGCCCCGAAGACCCTGCTGGCCCGCAGGGCCCGGGTCCGCGGCCTGTCGCTGCTGCCGATCAACTCCTACGACCTGTCCGCCGTGCGGCTGGAGGGCTGAGCCGTGCCGAAGTATCTCGCCCGACGGCTCGGCCAGAGCCTGCTGACCGTCTTCCTCACCCTGACCACGGTCTTCCTGCTGGTCCGGATGGCGCCCGGCGACCCCGCCGCGGCCTACGCCGCTCCCAACGCGACCAGCGCCGATCTCGCCAGGATCCGCGGCCAGTTCGGCCTCGACCAGCCGCTGTTCACGCAGTACGGCATCTTCCTGCGCGACCTGTTCACCGGTGACCTGGGCACCAGCTACTCCTTCCACGCCCCGGCCCTCGACGTGGTCCTGGAGCGGATGCCGTACACCATCACCCTCGCCGTCTCCGCGATCACGGTCACCGCCCTGGTGGCCGTGCCGCTCGGGGTGTGGATGGCACGCCGCGCCGACTCCAAGCGCGAGCTGGGCGCCAACGTCCTGACCATCACCGGTCAGTCCATGCCGGACTTCTGGACCGGTGTGATGCTGCTGACCGTCTTCGCCGTGCTGCTGCCCGTGCTGCCCGCCTCCGGATTCACCTCCTGGAGCGGTCTGGTGCTGCCGACGGTCACCGTGGCCGTCCTGCAACTGGCCCTGATCTCACGGCTGGTACGGCGCGAGATGACCACGGCCCTGAACTCCCCGTACATCACGGTCGCCCGCTCCCGCGGCTTCTCCGAGTCCGTCCTCACCTGGCGCTACGCCCTGGCCAACTCGGGGGTGCCGCTGCTCACCGCCCTCGGCACCCGCTTCGCGGCGCTGCTCAACGGCGTCGTCGTGGTCGAGGTGGTTTTCGGCTGGCCCGGTGTCGGCTCGCTCGTGGTGCGTGCCCTGGAGACCAGGGACTATCCGCTGATCCAGGCCACCGTCCTGGTCACCGCGGTCCTCGCCATCCTCGTCCAACTCCTCGTCGACCTCGCCTACCCGCTGCTCGACCCGCGGGTGCGTCTCGGAAAGGCGGCCTGAGACATGACCACCGCCCCGCGTACCGCCGCCTCCTCACCCTCCGGCACCGCCTCCGCCGGCGCCCGGCCGAGCGCGGTCACCGCCCGCGATCTCACCCGTGCCACCGCCACCCGGCAGCGGCGCGGCGCCCGGTTCAAGCTGTGGGCGGGCGCGGTCTGCACCGCGCTCGTCGTCCTGCCCGTCGCGCTGGCCACGCTGCTGCCCCTGCCGGGCGCCGACGCGCAGGACCTGTCCCGGCGCCGGCTGCCCCCGCTCAGCGACGGCCATCTCTTCGGCACCGACCAGCTCGGCCGTGACCTGCTCTCCCGGATCCTGCACGGCGGCCAGGTGTCGCTGACCGTCGGCATCCTCGCCGTCCTCGTCTCCGGGGTGATCGGGGTGGCGGCCGGCGCGGCGGCCGGGTTCTTCGGCGGCTGGGTCGACGCGGCCGTCTCCCGGCTGCTGGAGGCCCAGCTCGCGCTGCCCCTGCTGATGATGCTGCTCCTCGTGGTGGCCCTCTTCGGCCCCTCCGTCACCGTCATCACCTGTGTGATCGCGGTCGCCCAGTGGCCGGAGGTCGCGCGGCTCACCCGCTCGCTCGTCCTCGTGGAACGGGAGAAACCGTACGTCGCCGCCGCCCGCGTGCTGGGGCTGCGCGGCTGGTCGGTGCTCGGCCGCCATGTCATCCCCAATGTCATCCGCCCGGCCAGCCTGGTCGTCCTGCTGCTGCTCGCCCAGGCCGTGCTGCTGGAGAGCGCGCTGAGCTTCCTGGGGGCGGGCCCGCAGCGGCCGTTCGCGACCTGGGGCCGGATCATCTCCGACGGCCAGGACTACATCACCACCTCCTGGTGGCTGGTCACCCTGCCGGGCCTGGTCATCGCCCTGCTGGTGGTCGGCGTCAACCTGATCGGCGACGGTCTGCGCGACCGTACGCGGGCGGTCAAGGCGCCCCGTGGAGCGCGGGTGCCGCGCGGGTCGCGCCTGGCGCGCGCCAAAAAGGGAGCCTGAGCCATGCCCGAGAACGCGAACGCGCCGGAGAACACGCCGGGCGGCACGGCCGCCCCGCTGCTGGAGGTCGAGGACCTCCAGGTGGAACTGATCACCGCGCACGGAGTGGTCCGCGCCGTCGACGGGGTCAGTTTCACCGTCGGGCGAGGCGAGACCGTCACCCTGATCGGTGAATCCGGTTCCGGCAAGTCGACCACCGCCATGGGCGTACTGCGGCTGCTG
This sequence comes from Streptomyces sp. NPDC056987, assembly GCF_042673865.1. NCBI lineage: Bacteria > Bacillati > Actinomycetota > Actinomycetes > Kitasatosporales > Streptomycetaceae > Streptomyces > Streptomyces sp. NPDC056987. The sequence goes on along the minus strand of NZ_JBHURV010000052.1, from coordinate 23,868 downwards.
CCCGAAGGGCTCGCCGTGCTGTCCGGCGCCGTACGGATCGGCGGGCGGGACGTCCTCGCCGACCCGGCGGCGGCCCGCGCGGTGCGCGGACGTACCGTCTCGCTCATCCCGCAGGACCCGATGACGGCCCTCAGCCCCGTCCACACGATCGGCCGTCAGCTCGGCGACGCGCTGCGGCTGCGCCACCCCGCGCTCTCCCGCGCGGAGGTCAGGGAGAGAGGGACGGAGCTGCTGGCGCAGGTCCGCATCCCGCGTCCCGAGACCCGCTGGAAGGCGTATCCGCACCAGTTCTCCGGCGGCATGCTGCAGCGCATGCTGATCGCGGTCGCGCTCGCCGGTGAGCCGGAGCTGCTGATCGCGGACGAGCCGACCTCCGCGCTGGACGCCACCGTGCAGGCGGGCGTCCTCGATCTGCTGATGGAGCTACAGGAACAGGAGTCCCTCGGGATGCTGATGATCACGCATGATCTGGGGGTGGCCCGGGTCGTCTCGGACCGTATCCATGTCATGAAGGAAGGCAGATTCGTGGAATCGGGTTCCGCCGCGCGCATCGTGGACGAGCCGGCCGAGCCGTACACCCGCGCGCTGCTCGCCGCCGTGCCCCGGCTCGGCACCTGGGACGAGGACGCGCCGTCCGGCGCCGCGCGGCAGGGGGCGACGGCATGAGCGCCCCCGCGAACGGCGCGGGAGCCGCAGCCGGGGCAGGGACCGGCTCCGGGGAGCGCGGCGCGGCGGCCGCCGTGCCCCTGCTGAGCGTCGAGGACCTGGTCGTCGAGTACCCGACCGCGAACGGCCCGCTGCGCGCCGTCGACGGGGTGAGCCTCACCCTGGAGCGCGGCGGATCGCTGGCCGTCGTCGGCGAGTCGGGCTGCGGCAAGTCGACGCTCGCCCGGGCGCTCGTACGACTGCTGAAGCCCGCGTCGGGCCGGATCGTGCTGGACGGCACGGACATCGCGGCGCTGCCCGAGCGGCGGCTGCGCCCGCTGCGGCGACGGGTGCAGATGGTCTTCCAGGATCCGTACGGTTCGCTCGACCCGCATCTGACGGCCGAGCAGATCGTGGCGGAGCCGCTGCGCCTCTCCGGCGTCGGGAACCCGGCCGAGCGCGCCCGGCGCGCGGCCGAGCTGATCGACCGGGTGGGCCTGCCCGCCACCGCGCTGCACCGCCGGCCTCCGGAGTTCTCCGGCGGCCAGCGCCAGCGCATCGGCATCGCCCGCGCGCTCGCCTCCCGGCCCGACCTGCTGGTGTGCGACGAGGCGACCTCCGCCCTCGACGTCTCCGTCCAGGCCCAGGTGCTGGAGCTGCTGCGGGAGCTCCAGAGCGAGACGGGCATCGCCTATCTCGTCATCGCCCACAACCTCGGCGTCGTCCGGGAGATCAGCACGGACGTCGTGGTGATGAACGCCGGACGCGTCGTCGAGCGCGGTCCGACCGCCGAGGTCCTCGCCTCCCCCGCCGAGCCCTACACCCGGGCGCTGCGCCGGGCCGCCCTCGACCCCACCACCGTCCGGGGCGTCAAGCCCCGGCACCTCCTCAACCCCGCGCTCCGCGCGGACCCGCCCCTCGCCGCCGCGGCTCCCGCCACCGGCGCCGTCGCGGCGACCACCACCGCACCGGAAGGCAACCGCTCGTGACCACCGGCATCGACCTGCCGCAGCTCCCCCGCCCCCTGTCGAGGCTCGTGCTCGGCACGATGACCTTCGGCGACACCGTCGACCGGGCGGGCGCCGCCGAGATGCTCGACACCGCGCTGGACGCCGGCGTCACCGGCGTCGACACGGCGAACGGCTACGCGGGCGGTGAGAGCGAGCGCATCCTCGCCGAGCTGCTGCCGGGCCGCCGTGACCGGATCGTCCTGGCGACCAAGGCCGGTATCCCCCACCCCGACCAGGACGGGCACGCCCCGCTCTCGGCCGCCGGGATGCGCGCCGCGCTGACGGGCAGCCTGGAGCGGCTGGGCACCGATCATGTCGACCTGTTCTACCTCCACCAGCCGGACCGGGCCACGCCGATCGCCGAAACCCTCACCGCCGTCGCGGAGTTCGTCGCCGAGGGCAAGATCCTCGCCCTCGGCGTCTCGAACCACTCGGCCTGGCAGATCGCCGAACTCGTCCGCACCGCCGACGAGGTGGGGGCGCCGCGCCCCGTCGTCGCCCAGCAGCTCCACAACCTGCTGGCACGCCGCCTGGAGGAGGAATACGTCGAGTACGCGGCCGTCACGGGGCTGCGCACCATGGTCTACAACCCGCTCGGCGGCGGTCTGCTGACGGGACGTCACACCTTCGCCCGGACACCGGACTCCGGCCGGTTCGGGGACTCCCGGCTGGCCGCGATGTACCGGGAACGCTACTGGGACGAGCGGCTCTTCGCCGCCGTGGAGCAGCTCACCCGGATCGCCTCCGAGGCGGGCATCCCCCTCACCGAACTGGCGCTGCGCTGGCTGCTGGACCGGCCCTCGACCGACGCGCTGCTGCTCGGCGGCTCCCGCACCGAGCACCTGCGGGCCAACATCGCCGCCGCGCAGGCCGGTCCGCTGCCCGCGGACGTGACCACCGCCTGCGACGAGGTCGGCGCCGCGCTGCGCGGCCCGATGCCCGCGTACCACCGCTGACCGCCTCGCCATCTGACCGCCCCGGCCCCGGGCCACCGCGCACCCCACCCCGTACACCACCCTCGCCCCCTCGCTCTCAAGGAGCCCTCACCATGACCCGCGACACGCCTGGTACGCCCGCCGCCTTCGCCACCGCGCTGCGCGCCCGCGAGCAGCTCGTCGGCTACTGGTCCGTCCTCGACTCCCCGGTCTCCACCGAGCGCGTCGCACGCCTCGGCTACGACTACGTGGCGCTGGACGCGCAGCACGGTCTGATCGAGTACAAGGGCCTGCTCACGTCGCTGACCGCCATCGACACCAAGGGGTCCACCGCCGTCGGCCTGGTCCGGGTCGTGGCCAACGACCCCGCGCCGATCGGCCAGGCGCTCGACGCGGGCGCGGCCGGGGTGATCGTGCCGCTCGTCGACACCGCCCAGGACGCCGCCGACGCGGTGGCCGCCGTACGCTACCCGCCGCTCGGCCGGCGCTCGTACGGCCCGATGCGCTCGGCCCTGCGGATCGGCCCGAACCCGGCCGAGGCGCACGAGCAGACCGTCGTCCTCGCCATGATCGAGACGGCGCAGGGGCTGGCCAACGTCGAGGAGATCTGCGCCACGGAAGGGCTCGACGGCATCTATGTCGGCCCGTCCGACCTGCGGATCGCCATCGGCGGCGCCACCTCGACCGACCCGGCGGTGGCCGACCGGTTCGAGGCGGCGCTGGTCACCGTGCGGGAGGCGGCCGCGGCGGCCGGCATCGCCGCGGGCATCCACAACGCGGACGGGGCGAGCGCGGCCAGGCGGCTGGCCGAGGGGTTCACCTTCGCGACCGTCTCCAGCGATCTGACCCACCTCGAACAGATCGCCGGCCGTCACCTGGCCGACGCCCGCCAGGCCGGGGACGCCTGATGGCCGCCGGGACCGAGCAGGCGACCGCGCAGGGCCCCGGGGAGGAGGGCGCCGCGGACGGTGTGCTGCGCCCGCACCCCACCGAACCGGGCCGCGCCGAGGCCCGGCTGACCGCGCCCGCCGTGCAGAACCACGCCGCGAACCTGATGGTGCTGCCCGGCGGCGACCTCGGCTGCGTCTGGTTCGCCGGTACGCAGGAGGGCGTCGCCGACATCTCCGTCTGGTTCGCGCGGCTCGCCCCGGACGGCGCTGCGTGGTCCGAGCCGGTCCGGCTCTCCGGTGACACCGGCCGCTCCGAGCAGAACCCGGTCCTCTTCCCGGCGCCCTCGGGCGACCTGTGGCTGCTGCACACCGCGCAGCGCGCGGGCCACCAGGACACCGCGGAGGTACGGCTGCGGGTGAGCCGGGACGCCGGGGCGACCTGGGGCGCGTCCCGGGTGCTGTTCCCGGCCACGGAGGAGGGCGGTGTCTTCGTACGCCAGCCGGTGACCGTACTGCCGTCGGGGCGCTGGCTGCTGCCGGTGTTCCGGTGCCTGACCACGCCGGGCGAGCGCTGGTCGGGCGGCCGGGACACCAGTTCCGTGATGGTCAGCGACGACGCCGGGGAGAGCTGGACGGAGCGGCCGGTGCCCGTCTCCACCGGGCTGGTGCACATGAACGTCCATCCGCTGCCGGACGGTTCGCTGGTCGCGCTGTTCCGCAGCCGCCGGGCGGACGCCGTCCACCGCAGTGTGTCGGTGGACGACGGGGAGACCTGGAGCGCGCCCGAGCCGGTGGCCGTGCCCAACAACAACTCGTCGATCCAGTTCGTGCCGCTGGGCGACGGCCGGCTCGCGCTGGTCCACAACCACAGCAGCGCCGCCGACGCCACCGAGCGCCGGGAGTCGCTCTACGACGAGATCGACGACGAGGGGGTCAGCGACGCGCCCCCGGCGGGCGGCGGTGCCACGCCACCGGCCGGCACCCCCGACGGCGGCGCGGCCTTCTGGGGCGCTCCACGCGCCCCGCTGACCCTGGCCGTGTCGTCGGACGGCGGGCTGACCTGGCCCGTACGGCACGACCTGGCGACCGGTGACGGCTACTGCCTGACCAACAACTCCCGGGACGGCCTCAACCGCGAGCTGTCCTACCCGTCGGTCGCGCAGTCGGCGGACGGAACGCTGCATGTTGCGTTCACCCGGCACCGCCGCTCGATCCAGTACGTCAGGCTGGCGCCGGAGTGGACCGAGGCGCACCTGTCCGGCTGACGGAGGCGGACGTCGCCGCACGGGGCCCTGCCCCCGCACGGCGACGTCCGCCGCACGGCACCACCGGCCCCTGCCTCCGGTGCCCGGCAGCCGGGCACCGGTCCGAGGACGACGGCCGCGAAGGGAACCGGACGGCTCCGTCCGGACGTTCACGCAACGACGTCACGCCGGACCGTCAGGGCCGATGTGGCCGGTGTGGCCCTCGACCGGACAGGCGGTACCCATGAGCGAGTTGACGGCCGGCGGGAATCTGGCCCTGCCGGACGCGGAGCTGTCGATCCGGGTGCCGGGCCCCTTCGACCTGGCCGTCCTCATCACCGGGGAGAGCGGAAAGGTCGCGGGCGACAGCGACTTCGTCTTCTACAACCAGCCGTCGGCGCCGGGCGCGCGGCTGCTGCCGGACGGCGGGCTCAGCGTCGATCCGCGCGGACTGCGGGCGGGCGCGAGCCGGCTCACGGTGGTCGTGGGCGCCGCGGAGCCGGGCACGCCGCTCGCCGCGCTGCCCGTCCCGGCGATGACCGTGACCGGACGGGGCCCCGGTGTCCTCGCCCGGTTCACGCCCGCGCGCCCGACGCGCGAAACGGTGCTGCTGCTGGCGGAGATCTACCGGCGCGGCACCGGCTGGAAGCTGCGCGCGCTGGGGCAGGGGTACGCGGACGGCCTGGCCGGGATCGCCCGCGACTTCGGCGTGGACGTCGCGGAGGAACCGGCCCAGGAACCGGCCGCGCCGGGTGCTTCCGTCGCCGGCGACGGGTTCGACGCGCTCGTCCGGGCCCGGCGGCAGGCGGCGGGGCTGCCACCGCTCACCCAGGACGCCCGGCTCACCGCGGCGGCGCGGGCCCACGCCGAGGCGATGGCCCGGCGGGGGCGGCTGGACGCGGAGGGCGCCGACGGGGTCTCGGTGTTCCAGCGTGTCACTGCGGGCGGCTACCGCTATCTGCGGCTCGAACAGCATCTCGTCTCCGGGCCCGGGACCGATGCCGAGTTCGTGGAGTACTGCCTGGCCGACGGAGCCAGGAGCGCGCCGCTGTACGACGCGGACCTCACCGACGCGGCCCTCGGCCGCGCCACGGACACGGGCTCCGGCGAGACGTACTGGACGGCGCTGTGGGCGCGGCCCTTCACCGCGCGGGGCCTGACGGCGACCGCCGCCGAGGTCCGCTCCCTCACCAACGCGGAACGCGCCGCGCACGGGCTCGGGCCGCTCGCCGACGACCCGTGTCTGACGACGGCCGCGCAGGCGTTCAGCACCGACATGGCGGCCCGCGCCTTCTACTCCCACACCTCACCGGAGGGCCTGCAGCCCTGGGACCGGGCCGCCGCGGCGGGGGCGCGGCACCGCGGCATCGCGGAGAACATCGCGTGCGGCCAGCGGAGCCCGCGCGAGGTGGTCCAGGGCTGGATGGACAGCCCCGGCCACCGGGCGAACATCCTCACCCCGGGCTACACCCACCTCGGGGTCGGCTTCGCGGACGGCGGCCCGGCCGGCACGTACTGGACCCAGCTCTTCGGCGGCTCCGGCTGAGGTCTTTCGGCTGGACCCTGCCGGCCTCGTGTGCCCGCGGTGCGGCGCGGTCCGGCGCCGCCGCCTGGGTGTGCCGCACCCAGGCAGCACACGTCCTGGTCGATCGTCGCTGACCTGCCCAGACTCGGTGGAGCAGGACAGAACCGCACCGACCGAGGAGAGGAGCCCGACATGGCCGGCACCGCAGGAGACGACAACGCGGACGTGGTCGGGATGTGGGTGACCGCGGACGGTCATATCCGCCAGGAACTGCTGCCGGACGGCCGCTACGACGAGGCCCGCGGCGGGCGGGGCAGCGCGTACACGGGCCGGTACACGGTGACCGGCGACCACCTGGACTATGTCGACGACACCGGGTTCACCGCGACGGGCGACATCCGTGACGGAGTGCTCCACCACGAGCACCTCGTGCTCCACCGGGAACAGAAATCGCCGTGACGGCGGGACGAGGAGACCGGCCTCCCCGTCCACAGCGACAGGAATCAGGGACCCCACTCATGACAGGACGACGCCTTGACGGCAGAGTCGCGCTGATCACCGGCGCGACCGGCGGCCTCGGCACGGCGACCGCCGAACTCTTCGCCCGGGAAGGCGCCCGGATAGTGCTCACCGATGTCGACGAAGGCCCCCTGCGGGACCTGGCCGGGCGGATCGAGGCGGGTGGCACCGAGGTCCTCTCCGCCCGCCTCGACGTCTCCCGCGCGCGGGAGTGGGACGAAGTGATCACTGCCGTGGGCGACCGGTTCGGAACACTGAACGTACTCGTGAACCTCGCCGGCATCCTGGACTGGCCGGGTATCGAAGACACGCGGGAGGAGGCATGGGACCGCGTGATCGACGTGAACCAGAAAGGCACATGGCTCGGGATGAAGGCCGCGATGCCACTTCTGCGTGCGAGCGGCAACGCGTCCGTGATCAATACGTCATCCGTCCTCGGGCTCGTGGGAAGCGGCGCGGCCGCGGCCTACCAGGCGTCCAAGGGCGCGGTGCGCCTGCTGAGCAAGACCGCCGCGGTCGAGTACGCGCGGCAGGGCGTGCGCGTCAACTCGATCCATCCCGGGGTGATCGCCACGCCGATGATCCAGGAACTCCTCGACGACCAGGGCGACCAGCAGCCGGACATCCAGCGCACCCCCATGCGCCGAGCGGGCCGCGCCGACGAGATCGCCCCCGCGATCCTCTTCCTCGCCTGCGACGACTCCTCGTTCGTCACCGGTTCGGAGCTGGTGGTCGACGGCGGGCTCACCGCGCACTGAACGGACGAAGCGTGCGGATCGGCGAGCGGTCGCGCCCGCGGGGCGGCGGTCTACGCTGGATCGCGTCGGCCGCCCGCGACGAGGACCCGCAGAAGGGACGATGTGATGGATCCTGATATCCGGACCAGGGCCGCCATCGAGGAACACTGGCGGGCATCGGAGCGGGGGGACACCGAGGCCGAGCACGCCGTCTACGCCGCGGACGCGATCCTGGACTACCCCCAGTCGGGTGAACGGTTCCGGGGCCGAGCGGCGATCGCGGCGCAGCGCGGCGGGCACCCCGCCGACCGGCACTTCACGGTCCACCGGATCACCGGTGGCGGGGACCTGTGGGTGAGCGAATGCGTCATCACCTACGACGGGGTGCCGACGTACTCGGTGAGCGTCATGGAATTCGCCCGGGAGCATGTGGTGCACGAGACGCAGTACTTCGCGGACGCGTTCGGCGCGCCCGCGTGGCGGACGGCGCTCGCGGAGCCGATGCCGGGCAGGACCGTCGCCAGGGCCTGAGAACGGCGTGCCGAGCCCCTACTGGAGCGGGAGGTCGGTCCCGTGTTCGGTTTCGGGGCGAGGACCGTGGATACGCCGGTCGGCCTCGGTGATGGCGACGTCGTTGATGCTCGCCTCGCGGCGCCGCATGAGGCCGTGCTCGTCGAACTCCCACAGTTCGTTGCCGTAACTGCGCCACCACCGGCCTTCCCGGTCGTGCCACTCGTACTGGAAGCGGACGGCGATCCGGTTCTCGTCGAACGCCCAGAGGCTCTTGCGCAGCGCGTAGTCCTGCTCGCGCTCCCACTTCCGGGTCAGGAACGCGACGATCTCCTCGCGGCCGCGGACGAACGTGTCCCGGTTCCGCCAGACCGAGTCCGGCGTGTAGGCCAGTGCCACCCGGTGCGGATCACGGGTGTTCCACGCGTCCTCCGCGGCCTGGACCTTCCGCAGGGCGGTCTCCCGGGTGAACGGTGGGCAGGGCGGGCGCTCTTCGGGCACTGCGGCCTCCTCGCGTTGAGAACGTATATTCTCTACCGACAGGGAACAAGGTAGGGAACGATCGTTCTCGACGTCAAGGAGCCCAGGATGCCGGCCCCGATCAGCGAGGAGCGGAACCGCCTCGACCGCGAGACACTGCTCGACGCGGCGGAGAGGCTGTTCTACGAGCAGGGCATCCGGGCGGTCGGAATGGACGAGATCCGCGCCGCCTCCGGTCTGCCGCTGAAGCGGATCTACCGGTTCTTCGCGACGAAGGAGGATCTCGTCGTGGCGATGCTCCGGCGCCGCGACCGGCGGTGGAGAGGCGACCTGGCCGCCCACGTGGAACAGGTCAAGGATCCTCGCGAGCGCGTGCTCGCGGTCTTCGACTGGCTCGCCGAGTGGTTCGCGCAGCCCGGTTTCCGGGGCTGCGCCTGGGTCAACGCCTTCGGCGAACTCGGCGCGTCGTCCGAGGCGGTACTGGCCGAGGTCAGGGCGCACAAGCAGGCGTTCCACAGCCAGATCGCGGCGTGGGTCCACGCCACCCGGGTGCCCGCCACCGAGCCGGTCTTCCTGCTCGCCGAAGGGGCCATGGTGGCCGCCGCGATCGGCGGCGACCCGGCCCCGGCCCGCCATGCCCGCGCGGCCGTCGCGCAACTGCTCGGGACAGCGTGACCCCCGGGCCACCACGGAAGCGTACGGAAGCGTCCCGCCGATCCGGACGGCGGCGACCCGAGAAGTCCTAGCTCGCCGCGACCGCGCTCACCGTGAAGGTGTCGCCGCAGACCACGGGCCGGGAGGTGGCCAGGGTCATCGCGTCCTTCGAGTCCGGCGGATAGATCTGCAGCAGACTGGGCGGGGCCCAGCAGGACGAGCCCTTGATGCCCTTGTTCAGCGTGTGCAGCGTGATGTGCGCGGCGGCACCGGGCGCCAGGGTCACGGCGGGGAGCGTGCCGCCCTCGCGGGTGGCCGGCCGGCCGATCGGGGCGCCGTCGCCCGCGAGGAGCGACACACCCGGGAACCCCCGCAGCGTGCAGGAGCCCGGCCCCTTGTTGATGAGCCGCAGGTCGTAGTAGATCTGGCCCGCGCCGGGGTTCGGGGCGCTCAGGCTCAGGCCGAGGCGCGCCGCCGTGCAGCGCGACGCCGTGGTGACCGCCTGTCCCCCGTCGCCGGGCTCCCCCGGCGTTGTCCCGGACGCGGACGACACCGGCGGGGCCGAGGTGGCCGGCGCGGAGGACGCGGGCGGCGCGCTCGACGTGCCGCTTCCCCCCGTGGTGTCCCCCGCCGTCCCGCTCCCCGCGGCCGTGCCGGCCGAGGTGGCCGCCGGGGCGGACGCCTCGGGACCGCCGGAGGCGCCCCCGCCGCTGCCGCAGGCGGCCGTGGCGAGGGCGAGCAGCGACACGCTCGCCGCCAGGGTGGCCGTGCGCCATGCCCCGCGCCGTCGCCCGGGAGGTGCCGCACTCGCGCGCCGGGGGCGCCGCGACACCGCCCCGGAAATCTGGAAGTGATCGGACATGTGCTCCACCTGTCCCTTCGCTTCGTGCGTATACCCGCCACAAACGCACTCATCGCACATATACCCGGAAGTCCAGGGAAATACGGCGCGTTCTCGCTCCGGGGCGGGTGCGGGGCCCCACCCGCACCGTGTGCCCCGGTCAGGCCGGGCGGAACCGCGGCAGGGGTGTGAGACTCGGGGGAGGAGGTGGTCGCTGATGGCGGGCGAAACCCCGGCGGCCGGTCCTGCTGCGACGCCCGGTCCCGCGCCGCCCGCCGGACCGGGCCCCGGTGAGCGGCTGCTCGAAGAACTCCTCGCGGAGGCCCATACCGCCGCTCCGATGGAGCTGCCCGCCCTGGTGAACCGGTGCGCCACCGCGATCGGCCTGGAACGGATCGTCATCTATCTCGTCGACATCCAGCAGCGCCACCTGGTGCCGCTCACCGACGGTCCGCCCGCCATCGAGGTGGACACCTCCGTCGCGGGCTCCGCCTACCGCTGGCTCGATCTGCGGATCGAGGAGTGCCGGGAGGGCGGGCTGACGGCCTGGCTGCCGCTGGTCGACGGGGCGGAGCGGCTCGGCCTCCTCGGTATCCGTACGGACGCGCTCGACACCGCCCGGCTGCGCCGCTGCCGCATGCTCGCCTCCGTACTCGCCATGGCGATCACTTCGAAACGCGCGTACAGCGACAGTTACGCGCGCCACGCCAGGACCGAAGTCATGGACCTGCCCGCGGAGATGCTGCGCGCCCTGCTGCCCCCGCGCACCATCGGCTGCGACCGCGCGGTCTCGACGGCGGTGCTGGAGCCCGCGTACCACATCGGCGGTGACGCCTTCGACCACGCGCTGACCCCGTCCACCCTGCACGCGGTGATCTTCGACGCCATGGGCCACAACCTGGCCTCGGGGCTGACCACCACCGTGGCGATGGCGGGGTGCCGCAACGCCCGCCGCGCGGGGGCCGAGCTGCCGCAGCTCGTCGACACCATCGACCAGGCGCTCGGACGGTGGCTGCCCGAGCAGTACTGCACCGGTATCGTCACCCAACTCGACCTGGCGGACGGCGTCTTCCGCTGGTGCAACTGCGGCCATCCGCCCCCGCTGCTCATCCGTGGCCGCCGGGTCCTGGAGGGGGCGCTGCAGCGGCCCGCCCAGCCGCCGATGGGGCTCCCCTCCCAGTTCGCCACCGCCCCGCGCGTGTCGTACGAGACCATGCTCGAACCGGGCGACCGGGTGCTGCTCTACACGGACGGGGTGACGGAGGCCCGGATCGACGGCGGCGACCAGTTCGGGCTCGGACGGTTCACCGACTCCATCATCCGGGGCGCGGACGCCGGGGAGCTGGCGCCGGAGGCGCTGCGCCGGATCATCCACTCGATCCTGGACCGCCAGGGCAATCAGCTCCGCGACGACGCCACCCTGCTGCTGATCGAGTGGCGCCCGCCCCGTGCGTGACGACGCCGGCGGAACCGTCGGCGTAAGGGGGTGTCCGACGGCGCGGCGGCAGGAACAGCAGCAGCCCGAGGCTGATCCAGACATAGGTGTTGGCGCCGAGGAAGGCGTCGGGGCCGGTCGAGTCCCACCGCCACAGCCAGACGACACTGCTGCACAACACCACGTAGGTGCCGACGCACACGGCCCGCGGGGCGCGGCGCCCGCCGTCCGTACCGGAGACCGCCGCGTCCGCCAGGACGATCAGCGCGGGGATCAGCCAGACGAGATGGTGCACCCAGGTCACCGGGGAGACCAGGCAGGCGGCGAGGCCGGTCAGGGCGAATCCGGCGCGGTCGTCGCCGTCACGTACCGCCGCGCGGGCGCGGTACGCCCAGACGGCGAGCACGGCGAGGACGCACAGCGCCCAGAGCACGCGGCTGGGGTGGTCGGGCTGGAGGCGGGCCAGGACGCCTTGAAGCGACTGGTTGGAGACATAGCCGAGTTCGCCGACGCGGTCGGTCCGCCACAGGGCGTCGGTCCAGAAGGCCCGGGACGCGGCGGGGTCGACGAGGGCGGCGAACAGGGTGGCGCCACCCGCCGTGGCGGCCGCGGTCGCGGCCTGACGCCGACGGCCGGTGATCAGCAGATAGCAGATGAAGAGTCCGGGCGTGAGCTTGACGGCGGTGGCCAGGCCGACACAGACACCCGCGTACCGGCCGCGCCCGGTGGCGAGCAGCCGCGCGTCGGCGAGGACGAGCGCCAGCAGCACGAGATTGACCTGGCCGAAGCTGAAGGTGTCGCGGACGGGTTCGAGCAGCACGAAGAGGCAGCCGACGACGGTGAGCACGAACCACTCGTGGCCGCCCGTCCCCGCGAAAGCGCGCCCCCTCCCCGCGAGCGCGCGCCGGACGACCGGGACGGCCAGCCAGTGCAGCAGCAGCGCCGAGGCCGCGGCGCTCAGCACGATGCTGATCGCGACCGCCACGGGCCACGGGACCAGGGCCATCGGCGCCATCGAGACCGCGGCGAACGGCGGATAGGTGAAGCCGTAGCGGGTGCCGGGTTTGAGGTAGTCGTAGATCCGGCCGCCGTGAACCCAGTCGTCGACGGTGCCGTAGTAGACGGCGACGTCGAAGAAGTCCCGGTGCAGCGGTACGGTCGCGAGGAAGACGGCGGTGGCCACCACCAGGCAGCCCGCGGTGACCACCCGGCGGGCGGGGGTCGCGACGGCGAGGCGGTGGAGTCCCCCGTTCATGACGCGGTCCGGGTACGGGACGGCAGCGTCGCCGGGTCCGACATCTCGAACATCCACCACAGGGCGAGCAGGGCGAGCGCCCCGCCGCCCACCGCGAGCGTCAACTGCATCCCGTCCGGCGGGGAGCCGCTGGGCAGCAGGGCCAGGGCGAGGACACCGCTGCCGGCCGCGGCCCAGCGCCGGACCCTGCCGTCGGGCGCGGCGGCGGCGATCAGGAAGAGCCCCCACAGCGCGTACCAGGGGCGGAACGCCGGCCCGAGCGCGAAGACCGCGAGCAGGCTCAGCGCCAGCGCGTAGACCGGTCCGAGGCGGGCGCGGCGCAGCCACAGCACCGCGACGGCCACGGCGGTGGCGGCCAGTCCGCACCAGCGCCACACCGGTACGGCCAGGTCCCCGAGGCCGGTGCCCGCCGCGTCGAGCAGCGCCCCGCTGAGCCGGCCGAGGCCGCTGGTGAGGGACCAGTTGCCGGGTGACACGGGGGTGGAGAGGGTGGCGAGCCAGCCGTATCCGGTACCGGTCACGGCCGTCACCAGCCCGGTGGTGGCCAGCGCGACGGCGCAGGTCAGCACGGCTGCCCGGGGGCCACGGGCGCGGCCGGACGGATGGCCGGACCACAGGGCGGCGACCGCGAGCAGCCCCAGCGCGGCGGGTGCCTTGACGAGGGCGGCGAGGGTGACGAGAACGGCGGCCCGCAGGGGCATACCGCCCAGCGCGGCGACCAGCCCCGCGCCGAGGAGCCCGAGCATCAGGGCGTCGTTGTGGGCTCCGGCGACCAGGTGCAGCAGGACGAGCGGGTTGAGCGCGCCGAGCCAGAGCGCGGCGGGGCGCGGGACGCCGCAGCGGTCGGCGAGCAGCGGCAGGAAGACAGCCATCAGCACGACGCCGAGCAGCGCGACGAGCCGCATGCCGAGGACGTCGGCGGGGACGCCGCCGGGGGCGAGTCCGGCCGGGACGAGATCGGCGGCCCGGGCGGCGACGGCCAGGAAGACCGGGCCGTACGGCGCCGGGGTGTGCTGCCAGACGGGCGCGACCTCGGCGGCGAGCGGTCCGCCCAGCAGCGCGGGCCCGTGGGTGTAGACGTCGAGCCGGGCGTCGACCATGGCCCCCTGCGCGAGATAGCTGTACACGTCGCGGCTGAACAGCGGCGGCCCGAGGAGCAGGGGCGCCGCCCAGACCGCGAGGGTGGTCAGCAGTTCCCGGGGCGCGGGCGGGCGCGGGGAGCGCACCGCGCGGCCCAGCCACCACCAGGCCGCGATGAGCAGGACGAGCCCGAAGTAGGCGCACAGCAGGCCCAGCGCGCCCCGGCCGGAGGTGGGCAACGGGGTGTCACGGACCGGCAGGGCGCCCGCGGTCAGTCCGCCGGCGGTCAGCGCGACGGCTCCCACGAGCCCCACGATCCGGCACCGGTCCGGGTGCACATCGGCGTTCAGGGCGAGCATCCGTGGAGGCTCGCAGGAGGGGATGGCCGGCAGTTGACGCCGCCGTCACGCCCCGGTGGCAGCCGGCTGGCCACCGTCTGAAGCCGTACGCCCCCGCACCGGCCGCCGGGGGCGGACGCACGGCGCCCCACCCCGGCTCCGAGGGCCGCGCCCCACCCGCACGCCCCCCGCACGCTCGCCCGCGCGCCCGCGGTCAGTCGCGCGGCGGCAGCGTCCCGTCACGCGTGAGCTTCGCGTACCAGTGCGCGCTGGACTTGGGGATGCGCCGCTGGGTCGCGTAGTCCACGTACACCGCGCCGAACCGCTTGCTGTACCCGTACCCCCACTCGAAGTTGTCGAGCAGCGACCAGAGGAAGTAGCCGCGGATGTCCGCGCCCGCCTCGATCGCCCGGTGGACGGAGGTGAGGTGGTCGTGGAGGTACGCGATCCGCTCCGGGTCGCGGACCTCGCCCTCGGGGCCCGCGTAGTCGTCGAAGGCCGAGCCGTTCTCGGTGATCATCACGGGCAGCCCGGGGTGGTCGTCCCGTACCCGCAGGAGGAGTTCGTACAGCCCGCTCGGGTCGATGGTCCAGCCCATGGCGGTCCGGTCGCCCGGGGTCTGGTGGAAGGCGACGTGGTCGGCGCCCGGCCAGGGGCTGTGCTCGCTCGCGCCGTGCCCGTCGGCGCCGTGGACGGGCGGTCCGTCGTGGTGGGAGACGAGCGTGGGCGAGTAGTAGTTGACGCCCAGGAAGTCGAGCGGCCGGTGGATCAGCGCCGCGTCGCCGTCCCGGACGAAGGACCAGTCGGTGACGGACGAGGTGTCCTCGATGACATCGGCGGGGTAGGCGCCGTGCAGCATCGGGCCGGTGAAGATCCGGTTGGCGGTGCCGTCGATCCGGCGGGCGGCGTCGCGGTCGGCCGGGCTCACGGTGAGCGGCCGTACGTGGTGGAGGTTGAGGGTGACGGAGACCTGGGCGCCGGCCGGCAGCCGCTCGCGCAGCGCCTCGACGGCGAGGCCGTGGCCGAGGTTGAGGTGGTGCGCGGCGCGCAGCGCGGCGGCCGGGTCGGTACGGCCCGGGGCGTGGACCCCGGAGCCGTAGCCGAGGAACGCGCTGCACCAGGGCTCGTTGAGGGTGGTCCACGTCTTCACCCGGTCGCCGAGCGCATCGGCGACGAGGCCCGCGTACTCGGCGAAGCGGAACGCGGTGTCCCGCTCGGGCCAGCCCCCCGCGTCCTCCAGGTGCTGGGGCAGGTCCCAGTGGTAGAGCGTGACGACGGGCTCGATGCCCTTGGCGAGCAGCGCGTCGGTGAGCCGCCGGTAGAAGTCGAGCCCCTTCTGCGACGCGGGGCCGCTGCCGGTGGGTTGAACCCGCGGCCAGGAGACGGAGAAGCGGTACGCGCCGACCCCGAGGGCGGACATGATCTCGATGTCCTCGGGCCAGCGGTGGTAATGGTCGGTGGCGATGTCCCCGGTGTCGCCGTTGCGTACCCTGCCCGGCGTGCGGGAGTAGACGTCCCAGATGGAGGGGGTACGGCCGTCCTCGTGGACGGCGCCTTCGATCTGGTAGGCGGCGGTCGCGGTTCCCCAGAGGAAGTCGGGCGGGAAGCTCAGGGGTGCCGCAGGGTCCAGGGCTCGCCCGGTGAGAGGTGCTGAGGTGGCCACAAGGGTCCTTCCGCAGAGATCGAACGGTGTGGTGCGTCGGATGGCTGAAGGGGAGAGGTGAGGGCGCGCCGGCTCTTCACAGCGCGTCTCTGGACGGCGCGTCAGCCCTTGACGGCGCCCTGCATGATGCCGCTGACGATCTGCCGGCCGAAGACGACGAACATCGCCAGCAGCGGGAGGGTGCCGAGCAGCGCGCCCGCCATGATCACCGACTGGTCGCGGACATAGCCCGCGCTGAGCTGGGTGAGGGCGACCGGCACGGTCGGGTTGGTCATGTCGAGCGCGATGAAGGGCCAGAAGAAGTCGTTCCAGGCGTGCACGAAAGTGATCATGAACAGGACGGCCATCGGGGGGCGGGCGATCGGCAGGACGATGGACCAGAAGATCCGCAGCGAGTGCGCGCCGTCGAGGCGGCCCGCCTCGATGAGTTCGTCGGGCAGTGCCTCCTTCAGGTACTGGCGCATGAAGAACACCCCGACGGCGCTGACCAGGGTCGGGAAGATGACGGACGGGAGCTGCTGCCCCCAGCCGAGGTCGGCCATCATCATGAACAGCGGTACGACGCCGAGCTGCGGCGGCACCATCATCGTGCCGATGACCAGCATCAGCAGGATGTTGCGGCCCTTGAAGCGCAGCTTGGCGAAGGCGAAGCCGGCCAGGGTGGCGAAGAAGACGGTCGAGAGGGCGATCACCCCGGCCACGATCAGGCTGTTGACCATCGCCCGGCCCATCGCGGCGTCCGTCCACGCCGTCCCGAGGTTCTTGAAGAGGTTGGGTCCCGGCAGGAACGGCGGCGGGGTCTGGGAGACCCGGGTGTTGTCCGTCGCCGCGGCCACCATCGTCCAGTACAGCGGGAAGAGGGAGACCAGCGCGGCGAATCCGAGCAGGATGTAGGCGAGGGGTCCGGCGTGGTGCTGGCGCCCGGCGCCCGGCCGCAGGATCCGGCCGAACCGGCGCCGGGCGGGGGCCTCCGGAGAGGCGTTCCGGTCGCGTACGCCCGCCCGGACCTGTGCGATGTCGGTGGTCATGGGGGTGCTGGCTCCCTGGTCAGGACTTACGGGACGTGACGCGGGCGATGACGCGCTGGAGGACGAAGACGAGGATGAGGATGAGGAACATCGCCCAGGCGATGGCCGACGCCCGCCCCATCTGGTAGTTCTTCCAGCCCTCCTCGTAGAGCAGCAGGCCCAGCGTCTGGTACTGGTTGTCGGCGCCGCCGCTGATCCCGTTGGGCCCCTGCCCGAAGATCAGCGGTTCACCGAAGAGCTGGGTCGCGCCGATCGTGGAGAGCACGATGGTGAAGATGATCGTCGCGCTGATGCCCGGGATGGTGACCGTACGGAACTGCTGCCAGCGCGAGGCGCCGTCGATCGCGGCGGCCTCGTACAGGTCCTTCGGAATGGCCTGCATGGAGGCGAGGTAGAGCAGGGCGTTGTAGCCGGTCCAGCGCCAGATCACGATGGTGGAGATGGCGAGCTGCGCGGGCCATTTCTGGGCCTCCCAGTCGACGTTGTCGATGCCGAGCAGCCCGAGCCCCCAGTTGATCATGCCGAAGTCGCGCTCGAAGAGCATGGTGAAAACGAGCGCGGCGGCGCCGATGGACGTCGCGTACGGGGTCAGGACGGCGACCCGGAAGAACGCCGAGCCGCGGAGGTGGTAGTTGAGCAGATGCGCGAGTCCGAGGGCCATCAGCAGCTGCGGGACGGTGGAGATGACCCCGATGGTGAAGGTGTTGGTCAGCGCGTTCCAGAACCGGTCGTCCTCCAGCAGCTCCGTGAAGTTGGCGAGCCCCCGCCACTCCATGGTGTCCATCGAGGAGAGTTCGACGCGGTGCAGGGAGATCCAGAAGGTGTAGAGCAGCGGGTAGAGCCCGAAGGCGCCGAAGATCAGGAAGAACGGGGCGATGAAGCCGTACGGCACCGCCCCGAGGTCCAGGCGGTGCAGGAGGTTGCGCCGCGTCTGCCGGGGCGCCTCCCCGCCTGCGCCGCCCTTCGTCGGGGGACCGGCTGACGCGGGGTGCGGCTGCCCGCCCGTGGGGGCTGCCGGGGTGGAGGTGGCCACGCGGGCTTCCTTCCGTGGAGTGATCGGTGGGGCGGGCCCGGTCCGGCGGCGGTGGTGACGGGCACACACCGGCCGCCGGGCCGGGCCACGGGGTCGTACGCGGCCCAGCGGCGTGCGGGCCTAAAGACAGGCGGACCTGAGGACGGACAGGGGTAAGGACCGACGAGCGGGCGTCAACGTGCCAGCTTCTCGATGCGCTCGTCCGTGGTCTTCCACGCCTCGTCCGGCTTCTTGCCCTGCTCGACCAGCTGGATCCCCGCCGAGAAGGTGTCCTTGATGCTGCCGTCCTTGCGGCCGAGGATCTGCTCGTCCGGGATCTCCTTCGCCGCGTCCCCGAAGATCTGGCCGATCGGCGCGTCGCTGAAGTAGGGGGAGGTTCCCGAGGAGACCGCGGGCATGTCGAGCGCCTTCTTCGACGACGGGAAGTTGCCGAGCTTCTCGAAGATGTACGCCTGCTGCTCGGGCGCTGTCAGCCAGGCCACGAGCTTCTGGGCCTCCTCCTTGACCGGGCTCTTCTCCATCACACCGAGGAACGAACCGCCCCAGTTGGCGCCCTTCGGGGCCTTGGCCACGTCCCACTTGCCCTTGTTGGCCGGGCCGGCCTTCTCACTGATGTGGGCGAGCATCCAGGCCGGGCAGACGGTGGTGGCGAAGGTGCTGTTGGACAGTCCCGGGTCCCAGCCGGGCTGGAACTGGCGCAGCTTGGCGGTCAGTCCGGCCTGGGAGGCGTCCGTGGCAAGGGTCCAGGCGTCCTTGACGACCGGGTTGTCCTTGTAGATCAGCTTGCCGTCCTTGTCGTAGAACTGCTTCTCGTCGCCGTAGATCATCGCGTTGAACAGCCCGCTGGAGCTGTCCATGTAGGCGACCTTGCCGTTCTTGGAGTTCGCCTTGAACTTCCGCCCCGTCTCGACGTACTTGGACCAGTCCCCCGCCCACAGCTTGGCCACCTCCTCGCGGTCCGTGGGCAGTCCGGCCTGCTCGAAGAAGTCCTTGCGGTAACAGACCGCCATCGGGCCGATGTCGGTGCCGAGCCCCAGCAGCTTGCCGTCGCCGGTGGTGACCTGGCTCGACTTCCACGGCAGGAAGTGATCGAGGTCCGCGGTCTTGGAGAGATCGGCGAACTTGTCGGCCTGGGTGTCCACCAGCTCCTTGGCCCGGCCGATCTCTATGCCCTGGACGTCCTTGAGGCCGCTGCCCGCGGCGAGGTGGGTCTGCAGCGCGGTGTAGTAGGTCTGCTCGTCACCGGTCACATCCGCCTCGATCAGGATGTCCGGATTCTCCTTCATGTAGCGGTCGAGGAGATCGGTCTCCTTGATCCCCATGACCCCGAACAGGCCGAGGCTGATGACGGTCTTGCCGTCCTTCGTACGCGCCTTGTCCGTCTCCGAGCCGCCCGAGCAGCCGGCGACGAGAACGAGGGACAGGGCAACCGAGGTGACGGATGCGAGGGTGGAACCGAAGCGTCTGCGGGCAGTGCCCATGTGGATTCCTCCTGGCAGCGGCGCGCAGGCGGGCGCTGCCGCGGCTCACGGTCGACTGGATGGGAGACCCCGCTCCGGATAAGAATGGGAGCGCTCCCAGCGGGTTGTGGAAGACTCTCGGTGAACACGGTCCCGTGTCAAGAGTCGAAGTCGGTTCCGTTGCGCGAATGTGTCCGAACACCGGCCGCCCGTTGGCCAATTGACCGGCGGCCAGCACAATCTCCTGGTGAGCGCCCCCGGCGCCGACCAGGGGCGAGAGTCAGGAGACGTGATGAGCAGCCGTAAACCACCAGGCCGGAGGCCAACTCTTGAAGCCGTGGCCCAGCTCGCGGGGGTGGGACGCGGTACGGTCTCGCGAGTCGTGAACGGCGCGCCGGGCGTGAGCGCCCGCGCCAGGACGGCCGTCGAGGCGGCGATCGCGGAGCTCAACTACGTGCCGAACCCGGCCGCGCGCTCGCTGGTCACCAGCCGGACCGACAGCATCGCGCTGGTGATCCCCGAGTCGGAGAGCCGGCTCGCCTCGGAGCCCTACTTCTCCGCGGTCATCCGTGGGGTGAGTACGGAACTCGCCGACACGGACATGCAGTTGCTGCTGATCCTGGTACGCGACCCGCGTGAGCGGGACCGGCTGACCCGGTTCGTGGAGGCGCACCGGGTGGACGGGGTGCTGCTGGTCTCGGTCCACCGGGACGACGCGCTGCCGGAGTTCCTGGAGAAGCTGCAGATACCGACCGTGCTGGCCGGGCGCCGTTCGGCCGCGGAGCCGCTGAGCCATGTACGCTCCGACAACGCCGGCGGGGCGGCGCAGGCCGTACGCCATCTGCTCGGCCGGGGGCGTACCGCCGTGGCCACGATCACCGGGCCGCTCGACATGGACGTCGGCGACGGCCGCCTCCAGGGCTGGCGCGACGCCCATCTCGAACGGGGCGCGGAACCGGACGAGTCGCTGGTGGCCCTCGGGGACTTCACCGAGGAGGGCGGCCGGGCCGCGATGCGGGAGCTCCTCGAACGGCGGCCGGACCTCGACGCGGTGTTCGCGGCGTCGGACGTGATGGCGGCGGGCGCGCTGACCGAGCTGCGGGCACGGGGCCGGCGTGTCCCGGAGGACGTGGCGGTCATCGGTTTCGACGACTCGATGGTCGCGCGCCACACCGTACCGCCGCTGACCAGCGTCGATCAGCCGTCCGAGGAGATCGGGCGGACCATCACCCGGCTGCTGCTCGACGAGATCAGGGACCCCGCCCGGCCCCGGCGACAGCTCGTTCTGCCGACGACACTCGTCCACCGGGAGAGCGCCTGACACACCGCCGGCGTGTCGCGGGCGTGTCGCGCGCGGAGTACGACACGCCGGGGCCCCGTCCCCGGTCCTGCGGCGGATCACGGTCCGCCCGGGACCGGGGACGGGGCCCCGGTACGGGGACCACGGAGGTCCCCGGAGTGTTACGGCCCTGCCGGGTCACCCGGCAAGGTCTCAGCCCGCGGTCGCGAACGCGTCGACCCCGGTCAGCTCCGCGGAGAACTTCCACAGGCGGGCCGCCTGCTCGGGGTCGGTCGCGTAGCCCCGTACGCCCGCGCGCGCCGTGCTGTCCTCCGGGGCGGGCTCGGCGATGTCGCAGTCCTCGCAGTAGACACCGCCCGCGTCCGCGAGCCGCGGTGAGGTCGCGGCCCAGACCTGGGTGGCCGCGCCCTGCTCCGGTGACTTGAACGACGGGTGGACCGCGTTGCCGTCCTCGTCGATCCAGCCGGCCGCGACCATCTCCTCATGGGCGAGGTGGCGCTGGAGCGGGGTGAGGATCCCACCGGGGTGCAGCGCGAACGCCCGTACGCCGGACTCCCGGGCCAGCGTGTCGAGGTGGACGGCGAAGAGCACGTTGGCCGTCTTCGCCTGCCCGTACGCCTGCCACTTGTCGTAGCCGTGCTCGAACCACGGGTCCTCCCAGCGGATCGGGGAGTTGTGGTGCCCGGTGGAGGACACCGAGACGACCCGTGCCCCGCCGGGCGCGATGGCCGGCCAGAGCCGGTTGACGAGGGCGTAGTGGCCGAGGTGGTTGGTCGCGAACTGCGCCTCCCAGCCGGGGCCGACCCGGGTCTCGGGGCAGGCCATGATCCCCGCGTTGTTGATGACGATGTCGAGTGTCCGGTCCGTGGCGAGGAAACGCTCCGCGAAGTCCCGGACGCTGTCGAGGTCGGCGAGGTCCAACTCGTCCACCTCGGTGTTCTCGATGCCGGCCAGTTCCTTGCGGGCGGCGTCGGGCCGCCGGGCGGGCACGACGACCCGGGCACCGGCCCCGGCGAGCGCGCGGGTGGTCTCCAGGCCCAGCCCGGAGTAGCCGCCCGTGACCAGGGCCAGCTTGCCGTCGAGGTCGATGCCGCGCAGCACCTCCCGGGCGGTGCTCCCGGCGCCGAACCCCGATCCGATCGAGTGCTGGGGGGTCCGGTGCGGTGCTGCCTCGTTCTGTGGGGTTGTCATGCGACGCAGGCTACGAATTGGAGCGCGCTCGAAGTCAAGTCCCCTCGCGGGCCCCGGGGCGCGGTTCACCCCACTGGACGTCCGGTTGCGCGAGAGTCGAATCCCCCAGCGGAATTCGACGCGCGACACGCCCACGATCGCGTCAGTCATCCGTGGTCCGGGCGGATCAACTGCTAGGCAGGGACGTTCTCGTCCGTTCCGGAGCTCTGGAGTCACCCATGTCGATCGATGCCGTTCCCGCCCAGGACCAGCAGTCGCCCCGCGCCCACCCGCTCATCCTCGGGCAGGCGTACGACGCGGGCGCGCGCGGCGCGGGCGGCCCGGTCGAGGAGCGGGACCTCACATTCGACGGGTTCCGCTACACCTGTCGGGTCGTGCACCGCGACGCCCCGCTGACCGAGCCGGTCCTGCTGCTGGGCGGCTCGTCCCAGGACCGCAACTCCTGGGTACGGCACGAGAAGTGGCTCAGCCCGGTGGCACAGATGATCACGGTGGATCTGCCGGGGTACGGTACGGCCGACTTCCTGCCCGCCTCGTACGGGGTCGACTTCCTCGCCGCCGTCGTCCGCCATCTGCTCGACGAACTCGGCGTCCCGCGCGTCAACATGGTCGCCGCCTGTTTCGGCGGGGCGATCGGGGTGCGGTTCGCCCAGCACTACCCGGCGATGGTCGCCCGGCTGATGCTGGTGGGCATGACGCCCCGGATCCCGGCGGACTACGCGGCGGCGATGGAGCGGTGGGCCGTGATGATCGAGCGCGGGGAGACCGACATCATCGCCCGGGAACTGGCGGACCGTTTCATGTCGCCCCCCGGCACCGGGCCGGTCCGCAAGCACGCCGCCGTCTCCCGGCTGGTGTACCAGCAGATCGCCGGTCAGGACCCGGAGCAGCTCGGCAAGTCCGCCGAGCACAACACCCGGCTGATGCGGCACGAGTGGTACCGGCCCGAGCCGGTCCCCGCCGTGCCGAGCCTGGTGGTGACCGGCGAGCACGACACGCTGACCACGCCCGCGATGGGGCGCGAGGTGGCCGCGGCGCTCCCCGAGGCGCGGTTCCTGACCGTGGACGAGACCGACCATCTCGCCCCGGTGGAGCGGATCCCTGACTTCGCCGATCTGATCGCGCGCTTCTGCACCGACCGCTCGCTGGACGGGCTGCCGTACGCCTGCCGTCCCGAGATCCTGGGCACGGCGGTCGCCGCACCGGACAGCCGGGGCTTCGCCGGCCGGGCCGCGTGCTGACCGCGGCCGGGGCCGGTCGGCGGGGTCAGCCCCTCAGGGGGCGGCCGAAGCGGACCGGAACCCCCGGGGAGGCGAGGACGCTCACGGGGTCCCCGGCGGGCGCGGGCAGCCCCGCCGCGGCCACCAGGTTCTCGGTGCACTCGATCAGCTCCGCGCGCCGCAGCGGCCAGCGCGGATGGGTGTTCGGCAGATACAGCGGCCGGCCGAGGAGCGAGGTGTGCAGGGCCCAGCGGGCGGTCAGGAAGTGCTCCAGCGCGGTGGGCTCCTCGACGGGCTCCCCCGTCCGCACCACGATCCGGCTGTGCGCCCCCCGCGGGCCCGGGAGGCGCCGTCTGCTGGTGTAGGTGAGGGTGTCGCCGTCGCGCTCGACCGCCATCCGGGACCAGGCGTACGGGATCCGGAATCCGGCGCGGCCGATCGCCACCGGGATCAGCCGGGAGGCGTCCAGGGAGCGGAAGACGACGCCCCGGCGCCCCTGCCGGTCGACGGAGTAGAGCCGCACGTTGGTCTCGGGGAAGGTGCCGAGGTACGGGATGCCGGGGAGGCGCAGCCATCCGACCCGGTGCATCCGGAAGGCGACGAGGCCGACATAGGTGACGTCGTCGAAGGTGTCGGGAACCGTGCCGGGCGGCAGCAGCGGCGCGACGTGCGCCGGGTCGACCGCCCAGTGCAGAAAGGCCAGATCGAGCCAGGACTGGGTGAGCAGCGGCCTGGGCTCGTCCCGCGGCGGGTCGGCCGTGACCGGTTCCGGGGCGCCGGGGGTCGGATGATGCACGCGGTCAGCATCGCAGACGCCCGGGAGCGGCGGCCGGGCAGGTGCCCGGCCGGGCCGGCGCGCTCCCGGTCCGACCCGC
>NZ_JBHURV010000051.1:0-71240 GCF_042673865.1 Streptomyces sp. NPDC056987 | reverse complement strand
CATCAGTGGGGTGTGCCGCCTGGGGTTGTGGACACCCCCGGGTTGTCGGGCCGTTCCAACCCGCCGGGGCCCCGGGCGGGGGGGGGCCCGGGCCCCCCCCCCGGCCGGATGGTTGGTGCTGCCCGTACTAGGCGCAGCTGATGCCGATACAGATCGTGTTGAGCAGCGTCAGGAGGCCGACGCACTCACACGTCGCGCCGAACGCCACTCCGTCGGCACCGACCGGGTCGGTCTCCGGCAGGGCGTGGAGCTGGGCGAGCAGTTCGAGGTCCTGGTTCTCCATGACTTTCTCCTTATCTCAGAGGTGGCGGCAGACTTCCTGCCGCTCGGACCGGCAGCTGGACCGTCCAGTGCCGGGGATCGGTGTGACGGGCCCGCAGGAGGAAGGCCAGGATTCCGGCGGACCCGTCGCTCCAGCCGGCCGAGACCTCCCCGTACTCGTTGGGGAAGACCACGTGGCCGCGGCGTTGGGTCCGTTCGGTGACGATGAGGCGGGCCAGCTCGTCGGCCATGGCGCGGTAGGCGGGATCGCCGGTGGCGTCGGCCATGTCGAGCAGGAAGTCACCGTTGCCCGCCAGCCCGTGGCACTGGGTGAGGGCCGCGCGGGAGGCGCGTTCGGTGACGGCCAGGGTGCCGCGCCGGGCGAGGTCGACGAACCGGTCGTCACCGGTGACCTGCCACAGCCGGACGAGGAAGGCGCCGATGCCCGCCGCGCCGTGGCACCAGTACGGGGCTGTCGGCACATCCGCGGTCTGGGCGGGCCACTGGGCCGCCTCGCCGACGCGTACGGCGTGGGCCAGCAGGTGCTCGCCGACCTCCACCGCCAGCTCCCGGTGCGCGGGGCGCCGCGTGACGACCGCGGCGGAGAGGAGGAAGCAGCCGATGCCGGCCGCCCCGTGGGCGAAGCCGAGGTACCGCTTGCCGGCCTCCGCGGAAACGGCCTCCGCGGAATCGGCTTGCGCGGGGACCGCCCAGCTCACCCCGGACGGTTCGCGCCATGCGGCGGAGGCCAGCCGGTCGGCCGCGTCGGCGGCCAGTTCGGCGAAGCGCGGGTCACCGGTGCGGTGCCACAGGTGGAGGGCGGCCATTCCACTGCCCGCGGTGCCATGGGTGATGTCGTGGTGGGGCGTGGACTGCTGCGGTGCCAGCGCCAGCGCCAGCGCGTGGTCCATGAGCCGCCGGTCGTCGACGGCGCGTCCGGCGTCGTACAGCGCCCAGGCGGTTCCGCGGCCGCCGAAGTGCAGACCGGGGCGGGTGGAACGGGTGTCGGAGCGGTCCGCGATCCAGTGGCCCGCGGTGGAGATCAGCTCGGGCAGGCGGGGGTCGCCGGTGAGTTCGCCGTACCGCGTCAGTACCGCCAGGACACCGGCCGCGCCTTGCTGCACGGTGCAGGGGTCGGTCTCCCCGGACAGGGTGGACACGGGCCAGAGCCGCCGGTCGTCTGCCGGGGTCATCGACGCGACGAGGTGGTCCACGATCCCGGCCACCGCGTCGTACGGGGCGTACGGCTCGTCCCGCCGTGCCGGGCGGGCGGCGGAGCGGGAGCCGGACCGTACCGGGTCCGCCGTCCGGAGAGCCGCGCGGGCCCGCGCCGGGCACCAGCGCTCGACGGGATCGTCCTTCATCAGCCCGAGGATCATCTCCGTCACGCCGTCGGGCAGTTGAAGGGGCCGGGCGCAGGCGGCCAGCCAGGCGGCGAGCCGCTCCTCGGCGGGTCTGGTCTCCGGCTCCTCGGGCAGCAGGTTCGGTACTTTCCCGGCCAGGATGAAACATGCGGTGGCGCCGAGGCTGTAGTAGTCGGCCGTCGCGGAGACGGGGGCGTCGGCCAGGCGTTCGGGGGCGCTGAAACCGGGGGTGCCCACCCGGGTCGGCAGGGGGGAGTCGTCCTCCAGGACGGCGAGTTCCAGGTCGATGAGGCGCAGTTCGCCGTCCGGGGTGACCATGACATTGCCGGGGGTGAGGTCCCGCAGGACACAGCCGTGGGCGTGGGCCGCGGCGACCAGGTCCACCAGACGTGTGACCATGGCCGCCGCGTCGACGCGGTAGCGCTCGCCTCCGGTGTCGCGGAAGTGCTCGGCGACCCACGTGCGCAGGCTGACACCCGGGACCTCGCTCTGCGCCAGGAACAGATGCCGGCCGTGCTCGAAGAGCGCCAGCGCCTCCGGCGCCAGCCCCGTGCCCTTGAGCTTCTCCAGCGTCCGGGCCTCGGCCCGCAGCCAGTCGCGGACGTCGCGGCCGGAGGCGTCGGCCTCCACGTGCGGCCGCGTCTCCTTGATCACGACGGGGGCGCCGGTGCGGACGTCCGTACCCCGGTACACGCCCCCCTTGTTGGTGTGCCGGATCGCCTCCCGTACGGCGAAACGGCCGCCCAGCAGCACCGGACCGCTCGCCGTGCCCGCCGCACGCGACGGGGCGGGCACCGCGGTGGGAAACGGGGAGACCGCCCAGGGCGGCGGAGAATACCGGCCGGTGCGCTTGTCCTCCACGGGATTGCCGTCGGGGTCCTCGATGAACCACACCAGCAGGCCCTCGTCCGACAGCCGCCGCCGCCCGACGAAGGAGCCGTAGCGGTAGTGCACCAGGCTGTACGGGGCATACGGCTGGTCGGACAGGATCCGGGGGCCGGCCAGCCCGGCGGTGGCCCGGTGCAACTCCTGGGCGAGCCGGGCCGCGTCGGCGTCGGAGCACGGATAGACGGTGATGAACTTGCCCGAGCTTCCCCGGGGCGTGGCACGGGAGTTGAGCGCACTCACCTGGTCGACCGACCGGGCGAACTTGAACGCCGACTCGTCCCGCAGCAGTACGTCCAATGCCTTCGCGAGGACCGCCGGCGCGGAGGCGGTCGTCGCCGACACATGCAGTTTCCAGCCCTGTTCCCGCCGGTTGCCCGACCGCGGGGCGGCCCGGCACCACATCTCGTCCGTGTCGGTGGTCCAGCGCGCGCCCGTACCCGTGGCGTGCAGCGCGTGACGGAGAAGGCTTTCCAGCTCGGCTTGGGTTGCGTGGCTCGTCATGAGTGTCCCTCTCAACGGTGAGAACCGCTGGCTCGGAACGTGCCCATGTCACATCAGTGGACAACACACGCCCGGTCGGTATCACTTGAATCAGCGAGCGTGCGTGTTGTTCTCCCGCCGGGCGGCGCCGCCCGGCGCGGGAGGGGCGCACGGACACCCGCACCCCGGGGACACAACCATCAGTTGTGCTCGACGGCTCCGCGGTTGTTTGATCCCGGGCCGCAAGGCTCGCTTTGATGCTCCTGCACCGCGGATCGGTGGTGCGGTGCGAGCGGCGAGGGGCGTCAGGCATGAGGAGCGGGCACCGGCCGGGAGACCGGTCCGGACACCGGCTGGGGCGGCGGTTCGGATGGCTCTGGGGGGCGTACGGGACCAGCGCGCTCGGCACCTGGCTCGCCTTCGGCGCGTTCCCGCTGATCGCCATCGAGGTACTGGACGCCGGCCCCGCCGAGGTCGCCGCCCTCTCCTCCGTGGGGGCCGCGGTGGGCGCGGCCGTGGCGGTGCCGCTCGGCCCGTGGGTGGAGTTCCGCCGCAAGCGGCCGGTGCTGATCGCGATGGACCTGGTGCGGTGCGCCGCGCTGCTGACGATCCCCGCCGCGTACGCGCTCGGCGTGCTCAGCTTCCTTCAGCTCCTGCTGGTCTCGGTCGTCGTCGCGGCGGCCGACATCACCTTCCGTGCCGCCTCGGGCGCGTACCTGAAGACGCTGCTGCCGGCCGAGGACCTGCTCGTCGCCAACGCCCGGTTCGAGTCCACGGCCTGGACCACCACGATCATCGGACCACCGCTGGGCGGCGCGGCGATCGGGCTCCTCGGCCCGTTGGCGACGGTGGTGGCCGACGCGGTCAGCTACCTGCTCTCGGCCCTGGGCATCCGCGCGATCGGCGGGCACGAACCGCGGCCCGAGCGCCGGGAGGCCGCGCGCATGCGGGCCGGGGACCTGCTCGACGGCTGGCGGTACATCCTCGCCGACGCGACGCTGCGCCCGCTGTTCCTCAACACCGCCGTGTTCAACGGCCTGGTGATGGCCGCCCAGCCGCTGCTGGCCGTCCTGATGCTCGGCGACCTCGGGTTCACACCCTGGCAGTACGGTCTCGCCTTCGCGGCGCCCTCGATCGGCGGGCTGCTCGGTTCGTGGCTGGCCCGTCCGCTCGTCACCCGGTTCGGACAGCACCAGGTCCTCGTCGTGGCCGGGGCGCTGCGCGCGGTCTGGCCCCTCGGCCTGGCCTTCGTGGGACCGGGCACCGGAGGCCTGCTGCTGGTGATCGGCGTCGAGCTCGGACTCATCTTCTGCTGCGGGCTCTTCAACCCCGTCTGCGCCACCTACCGCCTCGAACGCACCGCGACCGACCGGGCCGCCCGCACCCTGTCCGCCTGGGCGGTGACGACCAAGGCCACGACCGCGCTCCTGACCGCCCTCTGGGGCGTCCTGGGCACCCTGCTCGGCCCGCGTACGGCCATCGGCCTGGCCGGCGTCCTCCTCCTGGCGACCCCGCTGCTGCTTCCCCGCCGCACCGCGGCGCGCCCCCGCGCGGCTACTGATCGCCGCGCAGATAACGCGTGACCATGTCCACCAGTTCGTTCTCGAACGTCTCGACCGGGACCTTCCGCGGGTCGGCCATGAGCCGGTGCGTATTCAACTCCACCGTGAACACGATCAACTCGGCCGCGGTGTCGAGGTCTTGTACGCGGACGTCCGGATGCCGGGAGAGAAGGTCGCGGACCTGCTCGTTGCGTTTCTTTCCGTGCCGGTCGACGGTGTCGATGAGTTCCTGGGAGAGCGACGCCTCCTCGATCATGATCCGCAGCAGCTGCGGATCGTCGCGGTGGTTGTCGATCGCGTCGCGGACCAGCGCCCGCACCGTCGTCTCCAGGCTTCCGGCGGACAGATCGAGCTGGTCGGCCTGTGTCCACACGCCGCGGTCGATGTGCCGTACCAGCAACTCGCCCAGGATGGCGTCCTTGTTCGGGTAGTACTGGTACAGCGAACCGATGGAAATACGGGCGTGTTCGGCGATGCGGTTGGTGGTGCCGGCGGCGTAGCCGTACTCGGCGAAAACGTGAGCAGCGGCGGTGAGGATGCGCTCGCGGGTGAGCTCGGCACGCACCTGGCGGGGCTTGCGACGTGGCTGAAGCCGGCGGTCGGCTGACGGCATGGGGGAGGCCTCCTCGGGCGTGAAAAGCGAGTAGCCAGAGAGCTGAGCTATTACTCACAATACTGCCATGAACTGCGAAAACATTGCCGCGCCCGATGCGGGTGGCGCCCCGTGAAGGAACCTTCCCGGCCGAGCGGAACTCTGACGAACCAGGCACACCGGCCCGACACCCCGCGCCGGCTGACGACGGTGGACGAGGTCGAGGCGGTCATCGGCCGCCCGGCGTCGGTGGTCATGCTCAAACAGATCAGCGGACTCGACGAGGGCTGCCGGACCGTCCTCGCCCGGTGCCCTCTTGCGGCCTTCGGCCACCGGGACGCCGACGGCACCGCCAGGACGACCTTCATCGGCGGCACACCGGGGTTCGCCCGCGTCCACTCGCCCACGCGGATCTCGTTCTCCCTGCCCGGGCCCGCCGATCCGTACGGCCCCGTCTCGCTCTTCTTCCTCCTGCCGGGCGTCGGGGAAATCCTCCGCGTCAACGGCTCGGTGACCGCGCGGAAGGGCGCGGAGACGACCGTCGGCATCGAGGAGGCGTACGTGCACTGCGCGCAGGCCGTCCTCCGGTCCCGCCTGTGGCAGCCGCCCGCCCCGGCTGCCCCGGCCACCACGGAGCTCGCGGGAGACGGGCCCCTGTGCGGCCCCGGCGTCGCCGAGTTCCTGGCCACGGCACCGTTCCTCGCCCTGTCCACCTGGGACTCCTCCGGCGGCAGCGATACGAGTCCGCGCGGCGACCGGCAGGCGGTGGCACGGATCCTGGACGGCCGTACGCTCGTCATCCCGGACCGCAAGGGCAACAAGCGCGCCGACACCCTCCACAATCTGCTGCGGGACGACCGGCTCTCCCTCGCCGCGCTCGTCCCCGGGCGCAGCGGTGTGCTGCACGTCCGCGGCCGTGGCGCGATCACCGACGATCCCGCGCTGCTGGAGACGATGGCGCTGCGCGGGCTGCCCCCGCACCTGGCGCTGCTCATCGACGTCGAGCACGCCGAGCTGACCGGCAACGACGCCGTGGCGCGCGCACGGCTGTGGACTCCGGGAGCGCACCTCGACCCCGCCACGGCCCCGGACCTGATGGCCATGGCGGGAGAACACCTCGCCGCCAACGCGTCGAGAGCCGCGGGCGGCCCACCCGCCTTCCTGCTCAAGGCCATCGGGGCGGTCCCGGGGATCGACCGGTTGCTGCGTCTGGTGATGAACCGCGCCTACCGCTCCGGACTGCGCAAGGAGGGGTACGAGGACACCGGGACCGGCACGGGCGTCCGGCGCCGTGGCCTCCTGCGCCGGCGGCGGCCCGCCGGCGCCGGCGCGACGGAGACCTCCTTGCGGGAGGTGCGCGTCGCCGAGGTGCGCCGGGAGACACCGGGTGCGGTCACCCTCGTACTGGAGGACGCCGACGGGAAGCCGCGGCCGTTCGCGTTCCGGCCCGGCCAGTTCTTCACGCTCGTCGCCGACATCGACGGCCGCCCGGTGCGGCGGGCCTACTCCGCCTCGTCGGCGCCCGGGGCGTCCCGGCTGGAGGTCACCGTCAAGCACGTCGCGGGCGGCCGGTTCTCCACCCACGCGCGCCAGGGGCTGCGCGCGGGGGACCGCCTCGCGGTGCGCGGCCCGTCGGGGTCCTTCCATGCCGGACCGCGGCCCCCGGGCGAGACCGTGCTCATCGCGGCGGGCAGCGGTGTGACGCCCATGATGAGCATGATCCGTACGCGGCTCGCCGTCCGTCCGGGCCGCGACCGGATCGCGCTGCTCTACAGCAGCCGTAGCGCGGAGGAGATCATCTTCGCCGACGAGCTGACCCGGCTGGCGAAGGACCGACCCGACCGGCTGTCGGTCACCCACGTCCTGACCCGCGAGGAGGGCCGGCTCGACGCGGCCGGTGTGCGCCGTTGGGTCACCGGCCTGTCGCCGTCCCCGGAGGCCCACTACTTCGTCTGTGGTCCCGAACCGCTGATGGACGCCGTCCAAGGCGTCCTGGCCGGGCTCGG
Source organism: Streptomyces sp. NPDC056987 (assembly GCF_042673865.1). Taxonomy (NCBI): domain Bacteria; kingdom Bacillati; phylum Actinomycetota; class Actinomycetes; order Kitasatosporales; family Streptomycetaceae; genus Streptomyces; species Streptomyces sp. NPDC056987. The sequence goes on along the minus strand of NZ_JBHURV010000051.1, from coordinate 64,087 downwards.
GGTCCCGGACGAGGCGGTGCACCACGAGCGTTACGCCGGCGGGGCGGACACCGGGACCGCGACGACCGTGCCGCGGCGGATGACCGTCGAGCAGGACGGGGAACCGGTCGGCGCGGTGGTGGTCGAGCCGGGGCAGACGCTCCTCGACGCGGGACTCGCCGCGGGGCTGCCGATGCCGCACTCCTGCACGGTGGGGAACTGCGGCGACTGCAGGGTGCGGCTGCGCGGCGGAAAGGTCGCGCAGAACGAGCCGAACTGCCTGACACCACAACAGAAAGCCGATGGCTACGTGCTGACGTGCGTGGGCTGCCCGCTGTCGGAGGTCACCCTCGACATCGCGGACCCGTGACCGCCGTCCGGTGGTACGAACAGTGCCTGGACGGTGCCGGTCGCGAGGTCGCGCAGCCAGGTGTGGGCGCGGTCGTCGTCGTAGCGCTGGTGCCACAGCAGGTACAGCGGGACATCGGGCATCCGGAAGGGCAGCGGCAGCGTGATCAGGCCGAGCCGGTCCCGGACCGGGCGGGTCACCGCGTCGGGAAGGGTGACCACCAGGTCGGTGTCGAGGGCGAGTTGCAGCGCGAAGGCCGTGGTGGGCGCGGCAGCGGCGACATGGCGTTCGTGGCCGAGCGCCGTCAGCGCGTCATCGACCGAGTCGCTCAGGTGGCCGCGCCGCGAGACGGTGAGGTGTTCTGCGGCCGCATAGCGCTCGACGTCGAGCGGGCCCTCGGCGAGCGGGTGGCCGGGACGGACGGCGACGGCGAGCCGGTCCCTGCCGACCAGACGGTGGCGGATGTCGGGCAGCGCCGGCCGTCCGGCACTGGATTCGAGGTCGACCTCACCCCGGCGCAACTCGGGCGTGTCCGTGCCCGGTTCCGCGGTCAGCCGTAGCTGGACGCCGGGGGCCTGCCGGCGAACGGCGGTGATGAGGGCCGTACCGCAGGCGGCGGTCAGGGCGTCGTGCCAGCGCACGGTGAACGCCCGCTCCAGAACCGCCAGGTCGAGTTCCGGTTGCGCGGACAGAAGGTGGTGGGCCTGCTGCACGAGGGAGTGGACCTGGGCGTGCATGGCCAGCGCGCGGGTGGTGGGGACCATGCTGCGGCCGGTGCGGACCAGGATCTGGTCACCGGTGGCCTTGCGGAGGCGGCCCAGGGTGCGGCTCATCGCCGGTGCGGTGACGTGGAGGCGGGCCGCGGCGCCGCCGACACTGCCCTCTTCGAGCAGCGCGTCCAGGGCCGTGAGCAGGTTCAGATCCAGTTGCATGGGAGTAACTCTACAAGTGAATGGCATGCACTTGTTGTTCATCATCGGGTGGCCTACCTTCGGAGTGCGGGCGCGGGACGAGCCGGCCCCGCGTCGACCAACCTCCCAGGGAGCCCGCCATGAGCACAGCCATGCCGTTCGACGCCGACCCGACGCTCCTTTCCGAGGTGACCGCCGCGGTGCGGACCGCCGGCCTGACGCTGCGCGACCGCTACACCCCGCACGCCCGGGGCGTGAGCCTGAACGAGGTGGTCGACGAGATCCACGCCAATGACGACGCGGTGCTGGACGTGCTGCGGGAACCGCTGTTGCGGGCCCGGCGAGGATCACGGTGGGCCGAGGACGAGCTGGCCGGCGGCGCGCTCCCGCCGGGGGAGTGGTGGGTCGTCGATCCCGCCGAGGGCAACATCAACCATGTCCACGGAATGCCGGACTGGGCCGTCACCGCCACCCTGGTCCGCGACAACCGGCCGGTACTCACCGTCGTCCACCTGCCGCTGACCGGCGACACCTACACCGCGGTCGCCGGCGACGGTGCCCGCCTCAACGGCCGTCCGCTGACGGTGTCCGCCAGGACCGACCTGGGCGCCACGCTCGTCGGCACCGGCCAGGCCAGGCCCGGTGAGGACGAGCGCACCCTCCGGCGGATCGGCGAGTCGGTCACCGCCCTGCTGAAGGGCGGGCTCGTCGTGCGTGTGTCCGTTCCCGCCACGATGCAGCTGATCCACGTCGCCGCCGGGCGCATGGACGCGTTCTGGCAGTTCTCCGACGTCCGCTCGGGCCTGGGCCGTGTTTGAGAAGTCCCGCCTGCCCGGCGACGCCTGGCACGCACACTCGCTGCGTTGTCGGAGTCGCCCGAGTACGTCCAGGCCATCGAGAGCGCCGATCCTCCGCCTTGCGATTGCGCTCGGCGTCCACAGGACGAATCAATGTGCCGAGACGGAGCGAGCGGAGCGAGTGCAGTGCACCAGACGCCGCCGGGCCCGCCCTTCGGGCGGCCGGCGCTACTTCTCAAACACGGCCCGGCCGTCGGCGCCCTGCTGGTCTCCGAGGCCGGGGGCACCGTCACCGACCTGGCGGGCGATCCCTGGACCACGGCCTGCCGTGACTTCCTGGCCGCCGCCCCCGGCCTCCACACCGCCGCCCTCGAAGCCCTGTCACCGATCGTCTGACCGCGAGGCGGTCCGCGTTCCCGAACGTCCCGTCCGACACCGTAAGGAGCACCACCTCATGACCAGCATCGGCATCCTGGGCACCGGCCGCGTCGGCGCCGGCCTCGCCGGCAAGTTCGCCGCTACCGGACACCCCGTCATCCTCGGCAGCCGGAACCCGAAGGAGGAGAACGCGGCGCCCGCCGGAGGCATCGACCCCGGGGTCTCCGTCGCCGACCAGCGTACGGTCGCCCGTACCGCGGATGTCGTGATCAACGCGACGCCCGGAGACAGCGCCCTGGACCGCCTCACCGGCCTGCGCACCGAACTCGCCGGAAAGATCCTCGTCGACGTCTCCAACGCCACCCGAGCGACCGACGACGGCCTGCCCGGCGACCTGTGCTACCCCGGCAGCAGCCTCGCCGAGCGACTCCAGGCCGCCCTCCCCGACACCCGTGTGGTCAAGACCCTCAACACCATGTTGTTCACGGTCATGACCGCCCCCGAAACACTGGCCACCCCGCCCACCGTCTACGTCTCGGGCAATGACGGACCCGCGAAGCGGGCCGTCACCGGGCTGCTCGGCGACCTGGGCTGGCAGCCCGGATGGATCGAGGACCTCGGCGACATCACCACCGCCCGCGCCACCGAGGCCATGATCCTGGTGGTTCCCCCCGTCCTGCGCCGACACGGTTTCCGGCCCTTCGCCGTCTCCCTCGCCCGCTGACCCAGGTCGCCCGGCCCCAGCCCTGGCCCCGGGTGCTACGCGTCCTTCGGCGCCGCCTGCTGCACGACCTCGAAGGACCACAGGGTGGACCCGCTCGCGGCCGGCTTCGGACGTTCACCGCTGTCCGCGCCACCACCCTGGTGAGCCGCCTTCATGGGGCCCTCCATCCAGGCCTGGAAGGACGCCTCGTCCCGCCACCGTGTGTAGACGAGGTACTGGTCGGTGCCTTCGACGGGGCGGAGGAGTTCGAACCACTCGAATCCGTCGGAGTTCTCGACGGCGTGGGCACGGGAGGCGAAGCGCTTCTCCAGCGTCTCGCGCTGCTCGGAGGGGACGGTCAGTACGTTGATCTTGACTACGCTCATGGACCCCATCCTGCCGTACGACGGGCGGGAGACGAGGAGCGGCTCGTGCGTGCCGGCGAGAACACGGTTCCGCCATCGGCGACTTGGTATGGTGCGTGGGCTCACCGCTGGGGGAGCGGTGACAGTGCTCACAGGAGAGGGGCCGCGCGACGATGCAGGCGTCAGAGGCCTCACGTGCGGCGGCCGCGGCCAGGTCGACCGCCGCGTCGCTCGGCCTGACCGTCGACGACGTGATCGTCCTCCATGACTCGAACAAGCTCACGCTGCGCCTGCTGCCGTGTGATGTCGTGGCCCGGGTGGCACCCGCGGCGGACCAGGTCGCGCGGTTCGAGGTCGAGCTCGCTCAGCGGCTCGCCGTATCCGGGTGTCCGGTGGCCGCTCTCGATCCCCGGGTGGAACCACGCGTCCACGAGCGTGACGGTTTCATGGTCACCCTGTGGACCCACTACGAATCCGTGGCCCGCGAGATCTCACCGGCCGACTACGCCCACGCGCTTGAGCGGCTGCACGCCGGCATGCGCGGACTCGACGTCCCGGCGCCGCACTTCACGGACCGGGTCGAGCAGGCTCAGCGACTCGTGGCCGACCGCGACCGCACTCCGGCGCTCGCCGATGCGGACCGGGAGCTGCTCGGCGACACACTGCGTAACCTCGGACGAGCGATCGGCGAACGCGGCGGCGCCGAGCAGTTGCTGCACGGCGAGCCGCACCCGGGCAACGTACTCAACACACGGAACGGCCCGCTGTTCATAGACTTCGAGACATGCTGCCGTGGGCCCGTCGAGTTCGACCTCGCCCATGCCCCCGAAGAAGTCGGCGCGCACTACCCGGGTGTCGATCATGACCTGCTGCGCGAGTGCCGGATCCTCGTGCTGGCGATGGTCACCACCTGGCGCTGGGACCGGGGAGACCAATTCCCCGACGGGCGCCGGCTGGGCACGGAGTGGCTCGCCCAGATCCGGGCCGCACTCGATCGCAACGGCTCCGGCCCTCGCGGCTGATCGCCCGACCCGGATGTTCTCCGGACGCCGGGACGGCCTCCGTCCGACCGGTGCGTGCCGGCGAGCCGCACCGATCAGGACGAAGGCCGTGACCAAGGCCGTGACCAACAGGTCAGTTGGGGTTGCTCGCGTGCGTGAGCGTCGTCCAGGCGTTGAAGTAGTTGTCCGTGCCGGACGGCCGGTGTGACTCGGTGTACTTCTGGGTGTTGGACATGGCGATGCCGAGGCGGTTGTTGAGGGCGTTGAAACCGACCTCCGTAACCCGTCCGAGCCCGGTGCTCACGGAGCCGCCGCACAGCCAGGACGGCACGGCGGTGCCGTTCTCGTACGACGTGTGGAAGCCCAGCGACTGGCGCAGCCGCTCCTGGATCTTCGGGTAGAGGTCCTGGCCCTGGATACGGCCGGTCTCCGCGATGTCCGCGATCGAGGCGATGCCCCAGCCCGTGTGGCCGAAGTCGCGGCAGGTCTCCTGCGAGAGGCCGTCGGTGAAGGTGCTCTGCCCCTGCCAGTACTTGATGATCTCGGCGCTGGTGTCGATGCTGCTGCCCGCCGGCGGGTGGGGCAGATCGCCGTCACCGTTCACATAGACGTACGCCGGGACCCGGGCGAGGTAGGTGGCGACCGCCTTGTCGTAGGCGGCACGGTCCTCGATGAAGACCGAGATGCCGATCGCCGCCTCGGTCATGACCAGTTCCCAGTTTCCGTTCTTGGTCGCCGCGCCGTTGATCACCTCGGGCAGGTACACGTTCCGCAGCATGGTGGCGAAGCGGTTGGCGTTGGGCCAGCCGCCGTCGTACGTGTACTTGATGATCTCGGCGGCGCGCGGCCACGTCGACCCGGACCAGCCGCTCTGCAGTGGCGCGTTGCTGTTGGTGTGATCCGTGATGGTCGCGGACCAGGCGTCCATGATCTCGATCGACTTCTTCGCGTACCGGCTGTCCCGGGTGAAATACCAGGCGAGCGCGTCGGTGTAGGCCGCGATGGCGTCCTGACGCTCGTCGGTGCAACCGTAGTTGGGGTTGGACGACGAGCCGCACTCGACGACGGCCCGCGGCTTGGCGGTACGCGACAGCGAGGCGTACGAACTGGCCATCATGCCGTCGTACGCGGCCTTCCAGGGCTGCTGGCCGGCCTGCACCTTGGTCCGGGCGAAGTCGAGCTGGGCCCGGCTCACCAGCACACCGGGGTGGGTGAAGGTGGCGGGCGCGGCCGTCGCCCCCGGGGCGGGGCCGGTGAGTTGGAGGCTCAGCAGTCCGGCCAGCAGGGCGAGAACGCTGAGCAGTGCGGTTCTGGTTCGTGTCATTCGACGATCCCTCGATTCACGAATGAGAACACAGTTCCTCAATACGGACGAGCTGGTCCGGACCATAAAGAAGGTTCGTGGACATGTCAATGCATGGCGCAACTATTCGGAGAGAAGACGGATGTGGACAGGCGGACACGCAGACGGGCGGACAGTGAGCGACGGACCGGCCCCGGGAGGGCGCTCATACGATCGTCAGCGGGTGTCGCGGTCACCGTGCGCGGGGTGGTGGGCCCAGGGGTGCCGCAGCCGGATCCATACGTCCCTCGCCCGACGGCCCGCCTCGGTCCTGCTGCGGGCCACCAGTTCCTGGGCCTGTTCCTCACTCTCCACCATGGGTCCGGAGCCCTTCAGCGGCTTGCCCGCCGTCTCGTGCAGGAAGAACGTGGAGGTCAGGCCGACGACCCCGGCCGCCATGAGGTAGTAGGCCGGAACCATCGTGCTGCCCGTCGCCTCGACCAGGCTGGAGACGACCAGCGGAGTGGTGCCGCCGAAGAGGGAGACGGAGATGTTGAAGGAGATCGACAGAGCCCCGTAACGCAACCGGGTGGGAAAGAGCGCGGGCAGGGTCGAGGCGGACGTTCCGGCGAAACACACCAGCAGCAGGCCGAGGATCAGACAGCCGAGGGCGGGCAGCAGAATGCCACCGGCCCTGATGAGCAGGATCGCGGGCGCGGCGAGCGCGATGAGCGCGATGCTGCCCGCCATGAACACGGGGCGGCGGCCCCAGCGGTCGGACGTCCGGCCCACGGTGGTGATGGTGAGCACCACCACGATCATGGTGCCCAGGATCAGCAGCTGGGCGGTGAGGGGGTCCTCGCCTAGGGTCTCCGTCATGAACGTGGGCAGGTAGGACGTCACCATGTAGTTGGTGACGTTGTAGAGCAGCACCAGCCCCATGCAGATCAGGACGGCTTCCCAGTGCCGGGTGAAGATCTCCTTGAGCCGTCCCTTGCCGGACTGCCGGGCGTCCTCGATGGGATCCTCGGCGCCGGTCTGCCGCCTCGCCTGCTCGGCCTGCTCGGTCGCCTGCTGGAAGGCGGGGGTCTCCTCCAGCCGCAGCCGCATGTAGAGACCGATGAGACCGAGCGGCCCGGCGACCAGGAACGGCAGCCGCCAGCCCCACTGCACCATGCCGTCGTTCCCGAGGAGGGCCGTCAGGAGGGTGACCAGGCCGGAGCCGAGCGAGTAGCCGACGAAGGTGCCGAAGTCGAGCCAGCTGCCCAGGAATCCGCGCCGTCTGTCGGGGGCGTACTCGGCGATGTACGTGGTGGCGCCCGCGTACTCGCCGCCGGTGGAGAAGCCCTGGACCAGGCGGCAGAGGAGCAGCAGGAGCGGCGCGGCCAGGCCGAGGGTGGCGTATCCGGGCAGCAGTCCCACGGCGAAGGTGCTGATCGCCATCATGATCATGGTGGCCGCGAGGACCCGTTTACGGCCGATGCGGTCGCCGAGCGGGCCGAACACCAGCCCGCCCAGCGGGCGCACGAGGAAGGCCGCGGAGAAGGTGGCGAAGGTGGAGACCACCTGGGTCGCGGGCGAACTCGACGGGAAGAAGACCTTCCCGAGCGTGCCCGCCAGATAGGCGTACACACCGAAGTCGAACCACTCCATGGTGTTGCCGAGGGCCGCCGCGGACACCGCCCTGCGCACCTCGGGACGGTCGGTGACCGTCACGTCCTCGGCGCTGAGCGGCTGTTTGCCCCGGCGCAGCAGGATACGGAGCAGCCGGTCGGTGGCGGCGCTGCCCGGCCCGCCCGGCCGACCGCCCCGCCGGGGTGGCCTCTTGCGGTGTCCAGTCCTCATGCCATCCCGTCCGCAGGGCCCATGTGTGGTGACGCATTATTCCCCCGCCGCTCCCCGCCTGCGGGAACGTCGGCGGGGACCGCGTGTCCCACCCGGTCCGGCCGGGCCGGGGGCGGTCACGGCGCGGCGGTGGCGGCCTCGGCGTGTTCGGGGCGCGTGAGCGGCCGGGCGGGTCCGCCGGCGAGTTTGCGGACGAAGGCCGAGCGCAGCCTGTGGTACGGCGCCGTCGGGTCGAAGAAGATCCGGTGCATGCGGGCGAGTTCGTCGCGGCGGTGGTCGGCCAGGGGCCGGACGCTCTCGTCCCGCTCCCGCCGCGCCCGCTTGGCCGCGATCCGCTCCGGCAGACCGGGCGCTGCCGCAAGCGCGGCGGCCATGCGCTCCACCTCGGCGGGGAAGTCGTACGGGGATACGGGGACCAGGCGGTCCACGAGGCCGATGCCGGCACCCGCGGAAGAACTGACCGGCAGCGCCTCCGTGGTGAGCCGCTCCGCCGTCCCGGGGCCGACCCGGCGGGGCAGCGAGTAGGTCCAGAACTCGGATCCGTAGAGCCCCATCAGCCGGTAGTGCGGGTTCAGGACGGCGCCCGTGCGGCACCAGACCTCGTCGGCCGCCAGGGCGAGCATGGCCCCTCCCGCGGCCGCGTTGCCGCCGAGCGCGGCGATCACCAGCCGGTCCGTGGTGCGGAGCACCGCCTCGACCAGGTCGTCCATCGCGTTGATGTTCGCCCAGGACTCGGCGGACGGATCGGCCGCGGCCTCGATGGTGTTGAGGTGGATACCGTTCGAGAAGAAGTCGCGGGTGCCGCCGAGCACCAGGACGCGCGTGGGCCGGGTCAACGCGAACCGGTAGGCGGCGAGCAGCCGTCGGCACTGGTCCGTGCTCATGGCGCCGCCCGGGAAATTGAAGCGCAGAAAGCCCACGTCGTGGTGGTGCCGGTAGCGGATGTCCGCCCAGGTGCGCCGCCGCGGGGGAAGTTCCAGCGGCGCGGGCACCTTGGGCACCCCCCTGAGCCGCTCGCCCAGCACCAGGGCCGCGGGGAGCCGGAACGTCGCCGGACCGCCGGGCCGGCGCCGGGGCCGTAGCTCGGGAATCCACACCGCCCCGTCGCACGTGGCGCGGCACACCGCGCCCGCACGGGTCGCGAGGACATCCCCCGGGTGTCCGCGCAGCTGGTCCTCCGGGTGACCGCCGTGCAGGAAGAACTCATCGCCGAAGAGCTCGTCCAGCACGCCCGGGCGCGAGTCGGCCCCGCGCAGCTTCCTCAGCACCACCTCGGTGCCGTCCTGCCGCCAGTCGATCCGCCGGCGCTCCTGCCGGAAGACGTCCCGCCGCACGACGTCCACCGAGGGATCGTCCTGGGCCAGGGGCTTGTAGGAGCCGCCGGCATACCGCTCGACGGCCAGCAGGACCGCCGCCACCGCCGCGTCGGACGCCTCGTTGCGGTACAGCTCGCTCTTGCCGCCCGGCGCCACGTCGAACGGCACTGTCGCCCAGATGTCACCCGCGTCCATCTCCTCCTCGGCCTGGAGCACGGTCACACCCCACCGTGTCGCACCCGTGGCGATCGCCCAGTCGAGGGACGAGGGACCACGATCCCCGGGCGGGCCCGGATGGACGATCAGGCAGGTATGGGCCGACCACACATCTCTCGGGAGAGCGGTCCTGAGCATCGGGGCGATCACCAGCTCGGGCCGCGCCTCGTGCACGGCCTCACGGACCGCGTCGTCCCCGTGCGCGGCCAGCACGACGTCCACGCGGTGAGCCCGGTCGGACAGTTCGGCGTACACCCGTTGGGACAGACTGTTGAAGGCGCTGGCGACGAGGAGGATGTCCATGGTGCACGATCCTCACCGCGCCCCCCTTGTGCCGGAGGAACCACGCCGGGCGTCGCGGACGGATTGCGCCGGACGGGGACGCCGCGGTGGCACTCGGTGTCAGCGCGCCGGTGGCGGCCAGTTGAGGATCTTCTTGGGCCGGGGTGACGCGTAGGTGCGCACCTTGGAGGTGGACAGGCCGAGCCGGACGAGGGACTCGGCGACCGTCACGGCCGCGGTCACCCCGTCGACGACGGGGACCCCGGTACGTTCGACGACGCGTTCGGTGAGGCCGGCCATGCCGCCGCAGCCCAGGCAGACCACCTCCGCCCGGTCCTCCTCCACCGCACGGGCGGCCTGCTCGACGATGGCGTCCACGGCGGCCGCCTCGTCCCGCTCCAGATCGAGTACGGCGAGCCCGCTGGCGCGCACGGAGGCACACCGGGCACTCAGACCGGCGGTACGGAGACGGTCCTCGATCAACGGGACCGTACGGTCGAGGCTCGTGACGACGGAGTAGCTGCGGCCGAGGAACTGGGCGGTGCTGGCGGCCGCCTCGGTGATGTCGACCACCGGAACGTCGAGCAGTTCCTGCAACCCTTCCCGGCCGTGTTCGCCGTACCCGGCCTGGATCACGGCGTCGAACGGCTCCGGGTGGGCGCGTACGGCTTCCATCACGGCGACGGCCGCGAGGTAGCTCTCGAAATTGCCCTCGACCGACTCCGCCCCGAACGCGGGAGTCAGCGGCACGATCTCGGTGCCGGGCGATGCCGCACCGGCCGCCTGCTTGCCGATCGAGTCGGTGATGGACTCCGTGGTGTTGACGTTCACAACGAGGATGCGCATGGTTCGGCCTTCCGCTCGGTGGTTCATTCGGCGGCGACGGCGATGGACTCGCCGTCCACGTCCCGGAACGGCGAGGTGCGGTCGGCGATGACCGCGTACACCGCCGCGGCGAGGAGGGCGCCGATGAACCAGGAGAACCCGGCCACGGAGTGGAAGACGGGCGCCAGGGCCATGGTGACGGCGATCGCCGCGCTGGGGACGAAGGCCGCGACGGCCCGGGGGTTGTAGCCGCGGCGGTAGTGGTAGTCGCCCTGTGCGTCCTCGGTGTAGAGGTCGGGCACGTTCACACGGGACTTCCGCAGCAGCCAGTAGTCCGCCATGATCACACCGAACAGCGGTCCGAGCAGGGCGCCGAGGCCACCGAGGAAGTAGTTCACCACGACCGGGCTGTCGTAGAGGTTCCACGGCAGGATCACCAGACCGATGACCGCGCTCACCAGGCCGGCCCGGCGGAAGTTCAGCCGGCGGGGGAAGAGATCGATCAGCGCGTAGATCGGTGCCACGAAGTTGGCCAGCAGATTCACCGCGACGGTCAGGGCTATGAGCGCGAGCGAGGCCGTGGCCAGCAGGAACATGTTCGGGATCGTCCGGACGATGTCCGTGGGACTGGTGATGACGTGCCCGTCGAGCTTGAGCTGTGCCCCGCTGAGAACCACGACGATCACGGCGAAGAAGAGCATGTTCACCGGGATGCCGGTCACGTTCCCGCGGACGATGGAGCTGCGGTCCCTGGCGGACCGGGTGAAATCGCAGAAGTTGAGCACGAACGTTCCGTAGATCACCACCCACAGCGCGGCGCCCTGAAGGATCTGCATCCACATCGCGCCGCCGATGAGCGGTTTGTCGATGGACAGCGAGATCGAGCCGTCGGCGCGGACGAACATCCAGACCGCGAGGGCACACATGGTGATCAGGGTGGTGGGCGCGGCGAAGGCCATGTACCGCCGGATCATCTGCATGCCGTAGCTCACGATGAGGACCTGGAGCATCCACAGCGCGAGGAAGGTGATCCAGCCGAGCGTCGACTGGCCGAGCAGGGAGTTCTCGGCCAGGGTGCGAAGGCCGGGAAACATCGCGATGAGCAGCGCGCTGAGAACGGAGGAGGCGAGGTAGGTCTGGATGCCGAACCAGGCGATGGCGACGACGCCCCGGACGACAGCCGGAATCCTCGCCCCTTTGACACCGAACGCCATGCGGCCCATGACGGGGAAGGGGACGCCCGTCTTGTGCCCCATGAAGCCGGACAGTGTCAGCAGGAGGAAGAGCAGAATGGAGGCGAGTGTGAAGGCGGCCAGGATGCCCCACACGTTCAGCCCGAGGGCGAAGAGGCCGATGGCGAACGCGTAGTTTCCGAGGCTGTGCACATCATTGGCCCAGAGCGTGAAGACGTTGTAGGCGCCCCAGCGGCGCCCTTCCCTCTTCGTCGGAGCGAGATCGTAGGTGTAGAGGCCGGAACTCACACCCTCGCCGGTGTCCACGCGTGGTCGGTCAGCCGTAGCGGTCATACGGAGCTCCGGGGGAGAGAGAAGGGGACACACTCTTGAAGTTTCCACAAAGTGGAAACTGTTTTCCGTGAAGGAGAACGTAGTTTTCGTCACCCGCACCGTCAAGAGCCCGGGAGAGACCGGTACTCGGCACACGCGCTCTAGGCTGTGGTGAACACGGCCGACCTCTTGGTGTGCCGGAACGGTCCGGCGCAGGGAGATGGGCCCGCCGCGGACGCCAAGGGTGCGGCCCTCGCGGCTCCTGGAAAGTCACTGTCATGAAGAACGAGCGGGAATTCTTTTCACCGGACACCATGCAGTGGCGTGAAGGGCCACAGCCCGGAACCGTGGAGAGGATTCTGAGCAGGGACGAGGCCGATCCGGAGGTGCTGACCCGGCTGGTGCGGTGGGAGCCCGGCCTCGATACCTCGCTCTCCGGAGTGATCCGGCACGAGTGGGTCGAGGAGGTCTATCTGCTCGAAGGCGACCTGCACGACCTGACCCTGGACCAGACCTTCCGCGCCGGAGAGTTCGCCTCCCGGCCGCCGGGCATGGAACACGGCCCGTACCGGACCACCGGAGGCTGCCTGATGCTGGAGATCCGCTACCGGCGATGAATTCGGGCCGTGCGTCGGGTCCCATCTGACATGACGCGCATCATCGCTGACATCTCGGTCTCCCTCGACGGCTTCGTCACCGGACCTGACCCCGGCCCGGCCAACGGTCTGGGCACCGGCGGCGAGGCCCTGCACACCTGGGCGTTCTCCGACGACCCGGACGACCGCCGGGTCCTGCGTGAGGGGACCGCCCGCTCGGGCGCGGTCGTCCTCGGCCGCCGGCTCTTCGACGTGGTCGACGGGCCGGACGGCTGGGACGACACGACCGGCTACGGCGCCGGCGAGGTCGGCACGCCCGCGTTCGTCGTCGTGACGAGCTCACCGCCGGAATCGGTGCGGCTCGCCGGCCTCGACTGGACGTTCGTCACCACCGGTCTGCCGGACGCCGTCACCGCCGCGCGCGAGCGCGCCGGGGCGGCGTCGGCGGACAGCGGCAAGAACCTCGACGTCGTCCTCATGGGCGGCGGCGCCACGATCGCCTCGGCGCTCCACGCCGGGCTGGTCGACACGCTGTCCCTGCACCTGGCGCCGGTCGTGCTGGGTGCTGGGACACCCCTGTTCACCGGCGGGGCGCCGCGCACACTGGTGCGGCGGAGCGTGACCCCGACATCGACCGCGACGCACCTGAGCTACGACATCCTCTGACGGTGTCGTTACGTGACGGGCGGCGGCGGTCCGCCGAGGGCGCCTGGTGCGGGCAGCCTGGTCGTGGAGTCCGCGTACTTGAGGAGGAGGCGCGCGAATTCGAGTCGCTCGGCCTCGGGCCAGTCGCGGGTGATGTATTCGAATGCCTGCCGCTGCTGGTGGCGGAAGCGGTGGAGGAGGGCGGTGCCCTCTTCGGTGAGGTGGAGCACGGTGCGCCGGCCGTCCTGCTGCGAGGCCGCGCGGGCCAGGTATCCGTGGGAAATGCAGTCGCTCACCATGCGGCTGGCCACCGACGGGTCCACCAGGAGGTGCTCGGCGAGTCCGCCGACCGTCATCTCCGTCTTCGCCTCGGTCGCCTCGTCGACGATGTTGAGGACCAGGTTGCGCTTGAGGTCCTTGGGTCCCACCGGGGGGTCGACCGGGGCCTGCATGGTGCGCCGCCTCAGCCGGGCGAAGGCCGTGCCGACGGCGTCCAGGAGGGCCTGGCCCTGCGGCATGGAGGCGTCCTTGTTGGTCACGCCCGCAGCCTATCGCACGTATCTGCACGCCACAGAAGCATGCAAGTGTGCATGGAGTTGTGAGTTGCATTAATGTGGCCGTCGCGGTGGGGAGAACTCGGCATCAGCGGAGCGGCGGGCCTGCCCGGAGAAGAGGAAGTCATGATCACAGCCATCATCAACGGCCGTGTGTTCGACGGTGAGCGCGTGCTGGAGGACACCACCGTCGTGCTCAACGGCGCACGGATCGCCGCCGTCGGAGGTGAACCGCCCGCCGGGGCGGACATCGTCGACGCCAGGGGCGGAACGCTGCTGCCCGGCCTGTTCGACGCGCATGTCCACACCTCCGAAGAGGCGCTCGCGCTGGCACTGCGGTTCGGGATCACCACCGAACTGGAGATGCAGGGCATGAATACCAGGACCCGCCGCGCGCACATCACGGAGAACGATGCCGTCGCCGATGTCCGCTCCGCGGGGTTCGGCATCACTCCTCCCGGCGGCCACCCCAGCGAACTCATGCCCAAAGACTTCAAACCGGCGGGCCGCCGCGCACCGGACGGCCGGGGCGATCGGCCCGGTCCCCACGAGATGCCCCTGATGCCGTTCTCCACCACGCCGGAAGAAGCGGTCGCCTTCATCCCCCAACTCGTCGCGGCGGGCTCGGACTACATCAAGTTCATGGTCGACGACGGTACGGTCGAGGGCCATCCCGGTCTGCCCATGCTCGACCAGGCAACCCTGAACGCCGGTGTCGCCGAGGCTCACCGGCACGGGATGCTCGCCATCGCCCACACTCTGACCGTCGACACGACACGGAGGGCGATCGAGGCCGGCGTCGACGGTTTCGCCCATCTGTTCATGGACCAGCCGCACACCGACGAGATCATCGGCCTCATCGCCGCCTCCGGCGCGTTCGTCGTCCCCTGCGTCGTCCTGAACGCCTCCATGATGGGTATCACCGGCTCATCCCTCACCGAGGACCCGCGCGTCGGTTCACGCCTGGACGAGGCATGGACGAACACCCTGAACAGCAGCTACGACCGCTACCCACAGGGCAGACTGGAAGATGTCCTGGCCTCGGTCAAAGCCCTGCACGACGCGGGCGCCGATCTGATGGCGGGCACCGACGCGGCCCCCCTGCCACTGCCGTTCCTGGGAGGTGTGGTCCACGGCGCCAGCGTCCACCAGGAGCTCCAGTACCTCGTCCAGGCCGGCCTCACCCCGGTCCAGGCCCTCCGTGCGGCAACCCTCACCCCGGCGCGCCGCTTCGGCCTGGAGGACCGTGGCCGTATCTCCGAGGGGCTGCGGGCCGACCTGCTGCTCGTGGACGGCGACCCCACCACCACGATCAGCGACACCCTCAACCTGCGTGACGTGTGGCGCCGCGGCACCCGCACCACACTCTCCGCCTCGTAGAAACCCGCTCCCGGCGAACAACCGCTGCCCGCCACGGAAAACGTGGCGGGCAGCGGTTGTCCCGCGAGGATCGAGCCCGTTGCGGACCGGCGTACCGGCCCGCAACGGGCTGTCCAGGGCGGGGCCTGATACCCCGTGGGCCGATCAGTCGGGCAGGCGGTCGAGGATCCACTCACCGAGTTCGGCGGTCATCCCGGCGTGCGGATCGTTGCTGCCGGAGAGCAGATAGTCGTCGAGATCGGACTGCTCCGGGGGCAGGGAGTCGATGTTGGTGTACAGGTCTTCCTGCTGGTCCAGGTCGCGGACGGAGACCGCGCTCACCGAGGGCACGAAGCACACGGACCGGTGGGCCGTGTCCACGCTCTCACCGGATGCCGTGAGAGCGTCACCGAGGATGCCGAACGATTCGAGGGTCCCGCCCGGCGCTCCGTCCAGCTCGGCCAGGCCGCTCGTGGTGATCGAGTGCGGGCCTCCGAGGACGCCGCTCAGCACGGCCGCCTCCGCGTCGCCCTGGGACTGGGCGAGGAAGTGCGTGCCGTCGAAGAGCGGTCCGGCGCAGGTCAGCGCCTTCGCCCCGGCCCGCACGCCGTTGCCCACGCCGTCGCCGCGTCCGCTGGAGACCCCGAGCAGCATCGGGATACGCGGCCACGAACCGACCTGCTGGAGCCGCTCCTTGAACTCGGTGCGCAGCGGGCTCTCCTGCGGTGTGCCCTTGACGCCGTCCAAGTACCGCCACAGCATCTGCTGCGCGGCCGGGCTGCTGATCTGCCGCAGGTGCGTGTCGTCGCCGGTCTGGGCGAGGTAATGCGCGAACGCCTGCAGCCCGATCGGCAGCCACGCGCCCCGGTGCGGGCTGTCGAAGGACAAATGGACGCCGGTCCGGTGGTCCATGCGCTGCGTTTCCATCTTCGCCAGCGCGTACCGGGTGACGAGGCCACCCATGCTGAACCCGCCGACGAGGAGCCGGGTGTCGCCGAGTTGCTCGGCGACGGTCCGCAGGATCGCGGCGGTCACCGTCTCCGCGTTCCGCAGGATCGACTCACTGCGCTCGTCGAACCCCACGAGGACCAGCGTGCGCGCCCGGCGCCGCAGTTCGCCGACGAACGGGTACCGCCCGTTCTCCAGCCCGGCCCAGAGCCGGTCGAAGTCGGTCGGCCCGAGGTCGAACCCGTCGGCCAGAACGACCGGCCGGACCACACCCTGCTGCCCCTCCCCGTAGTACACCCTGGCGCTGCCTCCTGGCAGCTGCCACTCCTCGTCGGCGGCGGGCGCCTGGGGCGCTGCCGCGGTGCCCAGCGGGGTCACGAGTCCGATCGACCCGGCGGCTTTCCTGGCTGTCTCGGTCCTGCTGTCGGCCACTGACGTCCCTTTCGGTACGGCGGTAAAAGATCAAGGGACATGATCCACTCGTGAAGCCGGTAATTGCACGCATACCGCTTAGACTTCACCATATCGGATGGTTCTGCGTGTAGCGGGCGCTCGTCGATGCGTTCACATGGTTCGCACCCACCCATTCAGGGTGAACTGTGGGCGCTGACCCTATCGGTGGGGCTCCGGGCGCTGCTTAGGGTGCGCACTATGACCGCCCCCACCACACCAGGTCCTGCCACCCGTACACCGGGCTCCCGCACCATCGGTGGCAGCCCGGCCACCCATGGCCCCGCCACCGCCGATATCGCCGCCGCTCCCGGCGGGCCGGCTTCCGTCGCACTCGATCTTGAGGGCCGCGTCGCGCTGGTCACCGGCGCCGCGAGCGGCATCGGCCGCGCCTGCGCGCTGCGGCTCGCGGCGGCCGGGGCCAGGATCAGAGCGGTGGACCGGGACGGCGAGGGGCTGGCGTCCCTGGCCGGGGAGGCGGAAGGCGCCGGGGTCGCGGGGGCCTTCGACACGCGGGCCCTCGACCTGACCGACCTGGACGCCGCGGAGACGGCGGCCGAGGGCGCGGACATCCTGGTCAACAACGCCGGGCTGCAACTGGTCCGCCCCATCGAGGAATTTCCGCCCGACGTCTTCCACACTGTCCTCACCGTCATGCTGGAGGCGCCCTTCCGGCTGATCCGGGGCGCGCTTCCCCACATGTATGCCGAGGGGTGGGGCCGGATCGTCAATATCTCCTCCGTGCACGGGCTGCGCGCCTCCCCCTACAAGTCGGCCTATGTGGCCGCCAAACACGGCCTCGAAGGACTCTCCAAGACCGCGGCCCTGGAAGGCGCCTCGCACGGGGTCACCTCCAACTGCGTCAACCCCGGCTACGTGCGTACGCCACTGGTCGAGCGGCAGATCGCGGACCAGGCGCGGACGCACGGGATCCCCGAGGAGAGGGTCGTCGCCGACGTCCTGCTCCAGGACTCCGCCCTGAAGCGTCTCCTGGAACCGGTCGAGGTCGCCGAGGCGGTCGCCTATCTCTGCACCCCACAGGCGTCCTTCATCACGGGCACGTCCCTCACGCTCGACGGGGGCTGGACCGCGCATTAGGTCCGGCCCGGCGGATCCCTTCACTCCCTCCGAGCCCGCGCCGCCCGCTACGTGCGCTCGCCTCGTCGCCGGAGCCACGGTCTCCGCATCGCTTCCGTTATCCACAGGCCGGCGCGGCCGGCCGAATGACAGGTCATGCTGTGTCCATGTCCCAGCCGCAGCCCAACTCCCACGTCGCCCACCACGATCAGGTCTCCTACCTGGAACTCCTCGCACGCGGCGCGGCGGCGGAGGCGTACGACCGGCCCGTGCTGCTGGCCCGCGCGGACGGCGGGGGCCCGGAGACGCTGGCCGCACTGGAGCACGCCAAGCGGCTCGCCCTGAGGGTACGGGCCGAGCTGGCGGAGCGGCGGCGCCGGGAGGCCGAGCTGTCGGCCCTCTTCGAAACCGCGCACGACCTGGCGGGACTGCGTGATCTCGACGCGGTGCTCCGGGCCATCGTGCAGCGCGCGCGCTCCCTGCTCGGCACCGAGGTCGCCTATCTGTGCCTGAACGACCCGGCCGCAGGCGACACATACATGAGAGTCACCGAGGGGTCGGTGGCGGCCCGCTTCCAGCAGCTGCGGCTCGGGATGGGGGAGGGACTCGGCGGGCTCGTCGCCCAGACCGCGCGGCCGTACGTCACCGACAGCTATTTCGACGACCCGCGGTTCCAGCACACCGCGGCCATCGACTCCGGCGTACGCGACGAGGGGCTGGTCGCCATCCTCGGTGTGCCGCTGATGCTCGGCAGCCAGGTCATCGGGGTGCTCTTCGCCGCGGACCGCCACGCCCGGGTCTTCGCGCGCGAACAGATCTCACTGCTGGGCTCGTTCGCCGCCCACGCGGCGGTCGCCATCGACACCGCGAATCTGCTCGGGGAGACCCGCTCGGCGCTCGCGGAACTGGAGAGGGCCAACGAGATCATCAAGGAACACAGCGAGGCCATCGAGCGCGCCTCGGACGTGCACGACCGGCTGACCGAACTGGTCCTGGGCGGAGGAGGGGTCCATGACGTGGCGAGTGCCCTCTCCGAAGTGCTCGACGGCACGGTGGAGTTCGCCGGGCCGGATTCCCCTTCCGTGACCGCGCTGGACCTGACCGGCACCGAAGGCCGTGCCACCCGCCACGGCGAGGTCTGGGGAGCCGCGGTCTGGGCCGGCGGCGAACTGCTCGGCGCGCTCGTCCTGCGCGGTCATCCCGGTCTCGACTCCGTCGACCGGCGCACCCTGGAGCGTGCTGCCATGGTCACCTCCCTGCTGCTGCTGGCCCGTCGCTCCGCGGGCGAGGCCGAGCAGCGGGTGCGGGGCGAGCTGTTGGACGACCTCCTCGATGCCCCCGACCGCGACCCCCGCCTGCTGCGCGAGCGGGCCGCCCGGCTCTCCGCGGACCTCGGCGCGCCGCATGTGGTGCTGGCCGCCCGGATCGACGGCCCCGCCCCCGGCGCGTCCGGAGCCACCGAACGGGAGACGGCCGACCGGCGCAGGCTGTGGTCCGCCGCGTCCCATCTCGCCGCCACCGGACAGGGACTGGCCGCCACACGTGACGGAGGCACCGTCCTGCTCCTGCCGCTCGCCCCTGACGACACCGCCGCCGGACTCGCCCGCCGTACGGCCAAGCAACTCGGCGGGGCTCTGCGCGAGCCCGTCACCGTAGGAGCCTCCGCGGTCGTCGAGTCACCCGCCACGCGGCCGGGCGCGATAGCGGAGGCGTACGCGGAGGCCCGGCGGTGTCTCGACGCGCTCGGGCTGCTCGGCCGAGCGGGCGACGGCGCCGCCGCCCAGGACCTCGGTTTCCTCGGGCTGCTGCTCGCCGACGCCCGGGACATCGAGGGTTTCGTGCACCGCACCATCGGTGAAGTCATCGCCTACGACCTGCGCCGCTCCACCGACCTGGTCCGCACCATGAGGGCCTACTTCGCCTCCGGGATGAGCCCGGCCCGTACGAAGGACGAACTGCACGTTCACGTCAACACGGTCGCGCAGCGCCTGGAACGCGTCGCCCGGCTGCTCGGCGCGGACTGGCAGTCACCGGCCCGGGCCCTGGAGATTCAACTGGCCCTGCGGCTGCACGCCATGTCCGACGCCGTCATCCGCTGAACGGCGAACGCTTCAGGCGCCGGGGGTACGGGAGTCGGCGTCGGCCTGTTGCCGCGGCGCGGGCGCTCCCGGCCGCACGGGATCGGCGTCGACATCCGCCAGATCGCGGTGCCGGGTCTCCCGCGCACACGCGATGGCCACGACAGTGATCAGCGCGGCGGCGATGACGTACAGGGCGATCGGCGTCGAGCTGCCGTAGTCGGCGAGCAGCGCCGTCGCGATCAGCGGCGCCGGCGCACCTGCCGCGACGGAGGAGAACTGCGCGCCGATCGACGCGCCCGAGTAGCGCATGCGGGTCGCGAACATCTCCGAGAAGAAGGCCGCCTGCGGCGCGTACATCGCACCGTGCAGCACCAGTCCGACGGTGACGGCGAGGATCAGGTTGCCGAAGCTCGCGCTGTCGATCAGGGCGAAGAACGGGAACATCCAGGCCCCGACCCCTACCGCGCCGATCACGTACACGGGCCTGCGGCCGATACGGTCCGACAGCGCGCCCCACGCGGGGATGACCGCGAAGTGGACGGCGGAGGCGATGAGTACGGCGTTGAGGGCGGTCTGTTTGCTCAGCCCCGCCGAGTTCACCGCGTACACCAGGATGAACGCGGTGATGACGTAGTAGCTGATGTTCTCCGCCATGCGCGCGCCCATCGCCACCAGCACATCCCGCCAGTGGTGCCGCAGAACGGCGACGAGCGGCATCTTCTCGGTCTCCGCCTCGGCCCCGCCGGCCGCGGCCCTGCGCTCCGCGGCCCGGGCCAACGCGGCCTTGAAGACCGGGGATTCGTCGACGGAGAGCCGGATCCACAGGCCCACGAACACCAGAACACCGGAAAGCAGGAACGGTATGCGCCACCCCCACGCGACGAACTGGTCGTCCGAGAGCAGCGCGGTCAGCGCCGACAGCACCCCGGTGGCGAGCAACTGCCCGGCCGGAGCCCCGGTCTGCGGCCACGACGCCCAGAACCCACGCCGCTCGGCGTCCCCGTGCTCCGACACCAGCAGCACGGCCCCGCCCCACTCACCACCGAGCGCGAACCCCTGGACCAGCCGCAACACGGTCAACAGCACGGGAGCGGCCGTACCGATGGTGGCATGCGTGGGCAGCAGCCCGATGGCGAACGTCGCCCCGCCCATCAGCAGCAGACTGAGAACCAGCAGCTTCTTGCGCCCGAGCCGGTCCCCGTAGTGGCCGAACACCAACGCCCCGAGCGGCCGCGCGGCGAACCCCACGGCATAGGTGAGAAACGACAGCAGCGTTCCGACGAGGGGATCGGAGTCGGGGAAGAACAGCTTGTTGAACACCAGGGCAGCTGCGGATCCGTACAGGAAGAAGTCGTACCACTCGATGGTGGTGCCGATGAGGCTGGCGGCGACGATGCGCTTGAGGTTGTTCGGGACTGGTGGAGCGGTTGCGGGCGACGACATCGGCACCACTTCCTGGGGTGTGACGGGGACGTTTGCGTTTCGCCACACCGTAGAAACACGCAGGTCAGGCGCACATGTGGTGGGGCAACACAGTTCGAGGGTCAGCTATGCCTGCGGCCACCATGACGGCTCACGGAAGGGCGGTTCAGGGGCTCGAAAGCGGTCGAAACGAGTGCTGTCCGGGACGCGCAGTTCGGGCTGATTTGGCGGTGCGGTGCTGACTCCCGTGCTGACTTGGTGCTGACTAAAAGCCCACGTCATCAACCGTGCTCACCCCTCCCGTGCTGACTTGGTGCTGACTACGCTCCGTTGAAGTAGGACATCTTGGGGCTGATCGGCTCAGGGCCGTTGCGTGACGGCGACTTGACCGCGAGGCGGCGCCGGCTTTGTCGCCCGGCTCTGCGGCGCGGACGAGGGGTTGCGCCTGCGCGTGGTGCGCGTTCGTCCCAGCAGATTCTTCGTCTGCTGGTGGTACAGGGCTGGTGTGCAGGTTGACCTGCTTAAATGCCCAAATTGGATCTGGATGATGGCTGCTTGGTCCGTGCATGGTCCGGATCTTGGCCCGTACTCTGGGCTTGGACGAGGATCCAGAGGGCGCGGACAGCTCCGCTTGCAGAGCGGCTTCGTGTTGGGGCCCAAGACTGCCGAGTGGCTCTGGGGCGAAGTGGCTGCGTTGTGGGCTTTACGTACCCCCGAGTTTTCGGTGTGCTGATGGCCCCGAGGCTTCAGCCGGCACTTCAGCAGACAGCTCTGGCATCATGAGTGGTGATGGTGAGAGACGACGGTCAAGGAATGGCAAAGCGCCTCTGAAGCCGCAGGCCAGGAAGAGTGCTTCCCGCGCGAGCGGGGGTGAACCGACCCGGGTCCGCCTGGAGGCCCTGCCTGTCCTGTGCTTCCCGCGCGAGCGGGGGTGAACCGACCGGCCCTCCCAGGGCGGAACGTTTCGCTCTGTGCTTCCCGCGCGAGCGGGGGTGAACCGGCGTACGGCATCCGCGGCTTCGTCCGGGCCTGGTGCTTCCCGCGCGAGCGGGGGTGAACCAGTGGCCGAAGGGGCGGCGGCCGGGCTCGCCGAGTGCTTCCCGCGCGAGCGGGGGTGAACCGTCGGCGGCCTCCACCACCAGCTCCCACAGCTCGTGCTTCCCGCGCGAGCGGGGGTGAACCGAGGCGAACATCTGGGAGCCCGTCTGCCGGACCGTGCTTCCCGCGCGAGCGGGGGTGAACCGGACGCGGACAAGGGACTGCTCCTCGGCACCAAGTGCTTCCCGCGCGAGCGGGGGTGAACCGTCGGGCTGGAGGGTGAACGACCTCCGGCCGGTGTGCTTCCCGCGCGAGCGGGGGTGAACCGCTCCCGGCCGCTGATGGCGACCGCGCACCTGCGTGCTTCCCGCGCGAGCGGGGGTGAACCGAACCGATGACCCGCCACATACCGGCACCGATGGTGCTTCCCGCGCGAGCGGGGGTGAACCGCCCTCCAATCCGGTCGGGGTGGGCCAACGAGAGTGCTTCCCGCGCGAGCGGGGGTGAACCGCCCTGGCGAACATCAAGGGTGCCCGCCTGGTGGTGCTTCCCGCGCGAGCGGGGGTGAACCGCGAACGTACGGTCTCCACGAACGAGCGCGCAGGTGCTTCCCGCGCGAGCGGGGGTGAACCGTCCGGAGGCGGATTCGGACTTCCGGATGTCCTGTGCTTCCCGCGCGAGCGGGGGTGAACCGCACTGCCTCACGCTGCGGCACGCCGTTCTTCAGTGCTTCCCGCGCGAGCGGGGGTGAACCGCGAACAGCAATGAGGAGCGGCAGAGCCGCACGGTGCTTCCCGCGCGAGCGGGGGTGAACCGCCCCCAGAAATGGCACGACCCCGGCTGTAGGAGTGCTTCCCGCGCGAGCGGGGGTGAACCGAGACCTACGGCGCTCTCGCCGACGCCCACGACGTGCTTCCCGCGCGAGCGGGGGTGAACCGTGGGAGTGGGACACGTGGGGCGACACGGAGGGGTGCTTCCCGCGCGAGCGGGGGTGAACC
This sequence comes from Streptomyces sp. NPDC056987, assembly GCF_042673865.1. Classification (NCBI taxonomy): domain Bacteria; kingdom Bacillati; phylum Actinomycetota; class Actinomycetes; order Kitasatosporales; family Streptomycetaceae; genus Streptomyces; species Streptomyces sp. NPDC056987. The sequence goes on along the minus strand of NZ_JBHURV010000051.1, from coordinate 41,165 downwards.
GGATCGCTGCATGCGGTCGCGCACCACGGCCGCGTGCTTCCCGCGCGAGCGGGGGTGAACCGGAGAACGAGACCTGGTGCACCGACTGCCTCAAGTGCTTCCCGCGCGAGCGGGGGTGAACCGGCTCATGCCTTCACCTTGCCCGGCCACGACCGGTGCTTCCCGCGCGAGCGGGGGTGAACCGCCTTGCCCTCCGGATCCGGCACTTCCTTGAGAGTGCTTCCCGCGCGAGCGGGGGTGAACCGACCGAGGCCGCCAAGCTCGCGTCGAAGCACCCGTGCTTCCCGCGCGAGCGGGGGTGAACCGATCGGGCAACTCCTCGACGCCCTCGGTGTCACGTGCTTCCCGCGCGAGCGGGGGTGAACCGCGGGGCACGCGGCCGAACGGCCCGAGGTAGTAGTGCTTCCCGCGCGAGCGGGGGTGAACCGCAGCCTCAGCTCCCGAGAACGGAGCATCTGTGGTGCTTCCCGCGCGAGCGGGGGTGAACCGCTCCAGGACGCGGCCGGCCGCGAGGGGCCGGTGTGCTTCCCGCGCGAGCGGGGGTGAACCGACCCCACGAACGGGCCGCCTGACGGCCCGCACGTGCTTCCCGCGCGAGCGGGGGTGAACCGGCGCTGTCGAGGGCATCGGCTAGGGCGCTGATGTGCTTCCCGCGCGAGCGGGGGTGAACCGCGGGACTGCTGCTCACCCTCGATGGGCTGTTGGTGCTTCCCGCGCGAGCGGGGGTGAACCGATCGATCCCCGGGGGCCGATCGAGGGCGGGGGGTGCTTCCCGCGCGAGCGGGGGTGAACCGACTCCGAGAGTTCTGCGATACGAGATGGAGGTGTGCTTCCCGCGCGAGCGGGGGTGAACCGCGGGCCGGGCTCCGGCATGCGCGAGACTACACGTGCTTCCCGCGCGAGCGGGGGTGAACCGGCGGACGAACTCGGCGAGCAGGTACTGAAGGAGTGCTTCCCGCGCGAGCGGGGGTGAACCGCGCTCCGCCTCTGTGGCAGTGGCCCCCCGGGCGTGCTTCCCGCGCGAGCGGGGGTGAACCGATCGGCAGCGGCAGGAACTCGGCCGGCTGTACGTGCTTCCCGCGCGAGCGGGGGTGAACCCGGCGCCGCTGATTTCGGCGGACATCAGGCGTCGTGCTTCCCGCGCGAGCGGGGGTGAACCGAGCCGATTTCGAGTGGCGCGAGCCGCAGAGACGTGCTTCCCGCGCGAGCGGGGGTGAACCGGAGCGCGACCGCGTCACCGCGCTGGCACAACAGTGCTTCCCGCGCGAGCGGGGGTGAACCGGCGCTACGCCATGACCGGCGAGTACGACCCGGGTGCTTCCCGCGCGAGCGGGGGTGAACCGGGGCGGACACCGGGCGTGGACACCAGGCCGGAGTGCTTCCCGCGCGAGCGGGGGTGAACCGGCGGAGTGGTCGGCGGCGCCGGAGGCGCTTCCGTGCTTCCCGCGCGAGCGGGGGTGAACCGCAGTACGTCGGGACCTGCGTCGACAGGTACATGTGCTTCCCGCGCGAGCGGGGGTGAACCGTCGCAGGTACAGATCCAGATGCTGGTCGGAGTGTGCTTCCCGCGCGAGCGGGGGTGAACCGCCCTCATCGAAGCGCAGCGTCACGCCCTCCTCGTGCTTCCCGCGCGAGCGGGGGTGAACCGTGCCGGCATCCGGGGCGTCTCCGTGCCGGACGGGTGCTTCCCGCGCGAGCGGGGGTGAACCGACGGGAACGTTGCCATGCTCGGCGGCGTGACCGTGCTTCCCGCGCGAGCGGGGGTGAACCGCACATGGCAGGGGCCGACCGTGGGGAATCCCAGTGCTTCCCGCGCGAGCGGGGGTGAACCGACGTTCGGGGGGCCGGGTGCGGGTAAGTAGCGGTGCTTCCCGCGCGAGCGGGGGTGAACCGCTCGCCAACCCGGCGCAGGCTGCCTGAGCAAGGTGCTTCCCGCGCGAGCGGGGGTGAACCGCACCAACGGGGACGGGCCTTCTTCATGCCTACGTGCTTCCCGCGCGAGCGGGGGTGAACCGCACCAACGGGGACGGGCCTTCTTCATGCCTACGTGCTTCCCGCGCGAGCGGGGGTGAACCGCTCTCCCCGACCCAGCGCACCGCCCGCAAGGTGTGCTTCCCGCGCGAGCGGGGGTGAACCGTCCTTCTTCGCGTCGCGCCAGGCCCGCCCGGCGTGCTTCCCGCGCGAGCGGGGGTGAACCGACGTCCTTCAAGCCGTCGGCCGGCGTCGCGCAGTGCTTCCCGCGCGAGCGGGGGTGAACCGGACCTGTGGGAGGGCCTGCAGGCCGAGGGGCTGTGCTTCCCGCGCGAGCGGGGGTGAACCATGGGGCAGGGCCCGGGGCGGCCGGCTTTTTCCGTGCTTCCCGCGCGAGCGGGGGTGAACCGGGGAGCTTCCCGCAGACCCCCGACCGAGGGCGGTGCTTCCCGCGCGAGCGGGGGTGAACCGCGGGCCCACGTCGGCATCCTCACCGGCCGCGGGTGCTTCCCGCGCGAGCGGGGGTGAACCGTTCGAGCGGGAGGGCCGCACCACGGTCGGCCCGTGCTTCCCGCGCGAGCGGGGGTGAACCGCCGAACTGGCCGAGCGGGAACGGGAGCGCGAGGTGCTTCCCGCGCGAGCGGGGGTGAACCGTGATGGCGAACATCAACAGGCTGGACCGGCGGGTGCTTCCCGCGCGAGCGGGGGTGAACCGCCGAGTTCGGCGTGATCGGCTACGAACGGGCCGTGCTTCCCGCGCGAGCGGGGGTGAACCGACGACGGACACGAGCCGGGCGAACACCACCACGTGCTTCCCGCGCGAGCGGGGGTGAACCGGAGGAACCGATGACCACAACCCCCGTACCCCAGTGCTTCCCGCGCGAGCGGGGGTGAACCGGCCCGCATGGAGGCCGCCTTCCGCAGCCTGCCGTGCTTCCCGCGCGAGCGGGGGTGAACCGGCCACCAAGAGGTGCCGCGTCGGGAGCTCCCCGTGCTTCCCGCGCGAGCGGGGGTGAACCGATCGCTTGTGACCTGCGTGAATGAGGGGGGACGTGCTTCCCGCGCGAGCGGGGGTGAACCGCGCAGGAGCGGCCAGGACGTGCGGATCGTGGCGTGCTTCCCGCGCGAGCGGGGGTGAACCGCGCCGGCCGTCGAGCCCGCGCCCGCGGAACCGGTGCTTCCCGCGCGAGCGGGGGTGAACCGAACCCGCAGACGAACGAGTGGGAGGACGGGGAGTGCTTCCCGCGCGAGCGGGGGTGAACCGGTCCGCGTCACCTACAGCCACGGCTACCAGGAGTGCTTCCCGCGCGAGCGGGGGTGAACCGCCCCTTGTCGAGGTCGATGTCCGTCCACGCCTGTGCTTCCCGCGCGAGCGGGGGTGAACCGTTCGAGCGCCCGCAGGCCGTGGACCGCTTCTAGTGCTTCCCGCGCGAGCGGGGGTGAACCGCTCCCGATCCCCCAGGAGTCGCTGGAGTGGACGTGCTTCCCGCGCGAGCGGGGGTGAACCGCACTTTCAGGACGCTTCTACCGCCCACCACGAGTGCTTCCCGCGCGAGCGGGGGTGAACCTTCCGGGCCGTAACCCTTCACGAGGTCTCGGCCGTGCTTCCCGCGCGAGCGGGGGTGAACCGACTCTGTTGGTGCGCAGCACTCCGGGCGGGGGGTGCTTCCCGCGCGAGCGGGGGTGAACCGCTGTGGGAACGCCGCTGGAACCGCTGGACGCCGTGCTTCCCGCGCGAGCGGGGGTGAACCGAACCCGGCCGACCACGCCGGCCGTCTCCTCCCGTGCTTCCCGCGCGAGCGGGGGTGAACCGGGGCGGACACGCGGCGTGGACACCACGGCCAGGTGCTTCCCGCGCGAGCGGGGGTGAACCGGTGAGGCGGCGCAGCCTGCCGTACGAGCTGGAGTGCTTCCCGCGCGAGCGGGGGTGAACCGTCCCGGAGCACCCGCGTGGACTGCTCGCGCGAGTGCTTCCCGCGCGAGCGGGGGTGAACCGACGTTCGGGTCCAAGCTGCGGGCCCGGCGGGTGTGCTTCCCGCGCGAGCGGGGGTGAACCGCGGTAGAACGCCTTCCCGGCGAGGGCCATGGAGTGCTTCCCGCGCGAGCGGGGGTGAACCGGGGATGCGGGTGAGGTCGACCGGGCCGAGCAGGTGCTTCCCGCGCGAGCGGGGGTGAACCGCATCTGCCGTAACTGGTCGGTGGGGACCGGCCGTGCTTCCCGCGCGAGCGGGGGTGAACCGCTCCAGCGCCGCAGCTACCGGCACGCCCGCGGGTGCTTCCCGCGCGAGCGGGGGTGAACCGCACGACGCGCAGCAGCCCTCCGCGCGCTCACAGTGCTTCCCGCGCGAGCGGGGGTGAACCGCCGCGGCTACCGACTTCCGCCCGGTGGTCCGGGTGCTTCCCGCGCGAGCGGGGGTGAACCGCCGTACTGCTGCCGGAGGTAGCTCTCCGGGAGGTGCTTCCCGCGCGAGCGGGGGTGAACCGGTGACGCGCTGCCCGAGACGGGTTCGGGCCCGGTGCTTCCCGCGCGAGCGGGGGTGAACCGGTCTGCATCCACGGCCTGCCCGGCGGTCAGACGTGCTTCCCGCGCGAGCGGGGGTGAACCTTCCCAGCTCAGCCGCGATTTCGGCATCCATGCGTGCTTCCCGCGCGAGCGGGGGTGAACCGCCCTGTGCCTGCTGCTCCAGGCCGGTGCCCCAGTGCTTCCCGCGCGAGCGGGGGTGAACCGCGGTGGCCGACTGGCGCACGCGAACGAGCCGGGTGCTTCCCGCGCGAGCGGGGGTGAACCGGGCGGGACGCCGGCCGCGCCGGATCCGACGCGGTGCTTCCCGCGCGAGCGAGGGTGAACCGTCCTGCAGCAGGCGGACGCCGAGCTCGCGGCCGTGCTTCCCGTGCGAGCGGGGGTGAACCGCCGCGGACGGCGGCCGCGGTCCGTGCCGACCAGTGCTTCCCGTGCGAGCAGGGGCGAATCGCGTTGGGGTATTTGCTGCGCGAGGGGCCTGTGTTTACGTCTGGGGCGGCTATGGCGTCGGCGTTTCCTCTTCTCCCTCCGGGGCTCTGAACTCAACGAGGGTCAGTCCGTCGAAGTCGACCGGTACTCGTCGTCGGTCGCCGACAGTGTGGAGTGCGAAGCCTTGTTCGTTGGGTTCCGGGTGGATGAGGGTTGCGGCGCCGGGGCCGATGGAGGCTTGAACGATGGACCAGAGTTCTTTGCGTACGCGGGCGGAGAGGGTTCCCACGTAGAGCCCGGGTGTGGGTTCGATCATCCAGCGGGTGAGGGCGCCACGGACGTGGTCGGGGATGGCGGTGGTGGAGAGTACGGTCATCGACGGCATGGTGTCTGCCCCTCGTTAAAGCTGGATCTTTCCCTCATCAGCTCACTCCTCGCTGACGGCGTAATTCGTTCCGGCTGGTACGGAGCCCACTTCCGGGTCCCACAGGTTGACCAGTTGGGCTGTCTGGCTTTCGGGGACGGCTTCGGTCTCTTCCGGTGCGAGCAGTGTCTGTACGTCGTGGACGATGCGCGGGAGCAGTTTGAACAGGCGTAATTCCTTGCGGAAGGCTCTGCGTGCGTCGCGCTCCGGTTGGGGCGAGTCGTGGAGGGAGAAGGCCAGTGGGATGGTCAGTTCGGCCTTGTACAGGTCCGCGAGGTCGTAGACGAATGCGTGTTGTTTTCCTTGGTGGACGAATCCCAGTGCGGGGGAGCAGCCGAGTGCGACCAGTGCGGAGTGCACGATTCCGTAGAGGCAGGTGTTGGCTGAGGAGAGGGCGAGGTTGACCGGGTCCTGGTCGTCCCAGGCCGCGGGGTCGTAGGCGCGGCGGAAGCGGCCGATGCCGTGTTGCTGGGCGAGGAGTTTGTACAGGGCTTTCATGCGCTGGCCTTCGAGGCCGCGGAGTTTGTTCAGTGGCGTGGTGGCCGGCACTTTCGTGGTGAAGCGCATGAGGTACATCTGCTGGGCAACGGCGAGGCGGCGTTCGGTGTCGCTCCATTGGTGGACCTGGCGTTCGAGCCAGCGGGTGGTGAGGGAGTCCGGGGTGGTGGCGGAGTAGCAGCGCACTCCGCCGGAGCCGGTGCACACCACGGTGGTGCCGTGGCGGGCGAAGGTGGTGAGTGCGGGCTGGGTGATGGAGGTGCCCGGGCCCAGGAGGAGGCAGGAGACGAGTGAGGTCGGCAGGTAGACACGGGAGATGTCGCCGTCGGCCGAGGTGGTCTCGGCGCAGACGCCGGTGTCGTCCTGGACGATGCGGACGACGTCGGCGTAGAGGAAGGACAGCGAGTCGCCGATGCGGGGGAGCATGGCGAGGGTCGGTGCCGCGATGCGTCGTCGGGCGGTGGAGGAGGAGACCTGTCGGCCGGGGCCGGGGGCCGGCGAGGTTCCGGGGCCGGGTGCGGTGGTGGTCATCGTGGTCACGTTTTCGTTCGGGTGCCGGGTGCGAGGCTCAGCAGGCCGCAGCCGTACGACTTGCTGCGGCCGATGCCCTGGAGCAGTGCGGTGCGCAGGGCCTGCGGGTCGCGGACTGTCGCTGTTCCTTCGAAGAGAACGGCCGAGCGGTTGATGCGGATGGTTTCGTCGTGGCGGGTGCTGAGGGCTGCGGCGGCTTCGGACCGGGTGGTGGCGAGGTCGAGTCCGGCCGGGTTCGCGCGGTCGGACCACCACTGGTCGGCGTCGGCACCGTGCAGGGGTATGGCCTGCTTCCATTTGCCCAGGGTGCTGTTGGGGCCGCAGCGTCGTACGGCGTTGCCGAGGATGCGGTAGCGGACCGGCAGGCCGGGTCGCAGTGCTTCGAGCATGGCGTGCATGTCGCGGGTCTGTACGTGTGTGGTGTACCCGGTGGGGAGTCGGGTGGTGTCCGGGGGGAGTTGTGTCTGGACGAGGATGACTGGAGCTCCGGGGTCTTTGTCCGGGGCGGGTGGGGTGTCCGGTTCGAGGCGGAAGAGGACTCCGGCCTGGGCGCGGGGGTGGTCGCCGAGATGGTCCGGTACGAGTTTCATGACGCGGCGGTGGAGCGCTGTGGCGTTGCCCAGGTCGTAGTGGACCTGCCGGTGGGCCGGGTTGAGGACGAGGCGGGTCAGCCACGCGGTACCGGTGCTGGTGGTGGGCGTGGCGGAACCGCTGGAACGGGGGGTGGTGGTCATGGGGTGGCCTCTTCAGGGCGCGTGTTCGGTTTCAGGTAGGTGTTCAGCGCGTCCAGGTACGCGGTGCCGTAGCCGGCGCAGCGGGCGGTGGGGAGGTCTCTGCTGGTGGTGTAGGCGGGGCGGGTGCGGTGGATGCGGTTTCTGGAGGCGAGGCACACGGGGTCGTCGTTGAGCATGGTCACCGCCGTATCGCCGGGGGATCCGGGGGATGCTGTTTCTCGTGGCCGGGCGAAGGGTGTTTCGGCTGTGAAGTACACGGTGACGGTGGGGCTGTTGCCGCGTGGGGCGGTTCGGGCGAGGGGCAGTTCGAGGAGTTCGGCGGTGGGGTCGGGGCTGTCGGGCCGGAGGAGGAAGAGCGCGCTCGGTGGGCAGGAGCGCCGGCCCTGGTGCAGCGGCCAGCGTGGCTCGGCCAGGGCCTCGGCGCAGTCTGTGAGGAGCGTTGGCGTGGTGGGGTCGGGGGCGGTGACCGCGACGGTGAAGACGGCGTCGCTGAGGTAGTGCCTGCGGGAGACGATGGTCGCGCCGTCGGCGGCGCGTCGGCCGCCTTTTGCGGTGGGCACGGTCCGGTGCTGGGGCAGTCCGCCGCCTACGGTGTGGAAGTCGGTGAGGCGGGTGCCGGGCCGGTCGGTGCGTACGGTGAAACGTAGCCGGGTCAGCTGTTCGAATCGTGAGTCTGTCTCTGTGGTCGCGTCGGCACGCGGGATGCCGAGGGCGGAGGCGATCATGCCGATGAGGCCCGAACGGGTGGGGTGGGACACGGTGTCCCGGTCGGCGAACGCACTGTGCTCGCCCCAGGACTGGAGTGGGCCTCCGAGTTGGATGAGGAAGCCGGGTCCGGCGGTGAGGGCCAGTGGGGCAGGCGCGACTGCCGATGCGGTGGCGGGTCTTTGTCCTGGGCCTCTTGGACTGGTTGGGGGAGCGCCGGCGGTGGCCTCCGTGACGGTACGGGTGGTGGGCATGGTCATGCCCCTTTGCTGTCCTGGCCGGCCTGGGGCCATACGGCTGTGATCGCTTCGGCGACCAATGCCGGGTAGGAGGCGGTCCGCTGCCCGAGCCCGGGTCGTTTCTCGTCGTCGATCCCTGCGTATGCGCTGTGCACCACACCGGCGGTGCCGAGCAGCTTTCCGACACGGTCGGCGTAGTCACTGAGGGCGGTACGGGACACGGTTCCCCAGCCTTTCTCCCGTGCGCGTACGGGCTCTTCGAAGGCTGCGGCCAACGACAGTGGTCGGTCGGAGCGGACGGAGAGGTGGACGAGGTCGGGCGGGGTGTGCGGGGCGGTGGAGGTCTTCTTGGCGCCCGGCAGGGAATTGATGAACGCTGTCACGAAGGCGTCGGCGAGAGTTCGTGCGGTGGCGGGATCGTTGATGCTCTTGGTGAGGGAATCCAGGTCGAGCGTTGCGTAGCGGTAGAAGACTCCGCTGCTGAACTCGCCGGTGTTCATGTGCGCGCTGCCCGCGTCCGTCGCCCACTTGTCGGCGTCGTCCACCGCGGTGAAGAAGTCGGCCTGTACGGAGGTGCTGTGGGTGGTGAACGCGTGGGCGACCTGTACCGCACCGTCCACTCCGGCGCCCGGGATCTCTGCCAGCATGCGGCCGAAGAGCGCGATCGAGCCGTTGCGTGAGCGCAGCACCTCGTGGACGGCGTCCTTGGGCAGCAGTGCCTTCGCGGAGGCGGCCCTGTTGCCGAGAGCCTTCTCCAGGGCCGGTCGGTGTTCCTGGGCGAGATCGGCCAGTTCGGTGACGGCGCTGTCGGGCAGGAAGAGCAGTGAGGCGGTGCTCCGGTCGCCCTTTTCCAGCGCGAGCTTTGTCTCGGCGGAGCGGATGACCTGGGCGCCGGCCAGCTCGGCGAGTTCCTGCGGCCAGCCGCGCTCGCCCGAGGTCAGCTCGCTGGTGACCTGCTGGGGAAGCCGTCGTGTCCGTACGGCCTGTTCGCCGATCGCCTCCTCGACGGCCAGCCGGGTGGGACGCTTCCACGCCTGGCTGGAGACACGGGTCCGGGTGGTGCCGCCGAAGACCATGCTCTTGGGGGAACCGAGGTCGTCGCGGTTGACGTTGCTGTACGGAAGGGTCTGCAGGACGTGAACGTCCAGGAAGCGTGGCACGGCAGTTGTCGTCATGGCAGAGAGCTTTCTCCGAAGGCGGTCGTGTGCGTGATCTGGAGGACGGAGGCGGTTCGGCGTGCTGCTGGCGGGGCTGCCGCTACGAGGAGGGCGGCTCATGTTCTTGTGCTGCTCGGGCTTGTTTCGCCTGGTGTTTCGTGGCTGCGCGCTCGCGGTTGAGTGTGCGGTAGTAGTCACTCAGCCATTCGGTGGTCACGGAGTTCCGGTACCAGCGCCAGGCGGTCAGGTCCTTCAGCAGGCGCGCGTAGTCGACAGGGACCTCCGTGGAGCCGAGCTGTCGCAGCACGCTCGGGAGCATCCGGTGAATGCCGTCGATGTCCTGACGTGACATCAGGTGAAGTCGGGATTCGAGTCCACTGACCTTGAGGCTGTCCGTGTCCTCGGAGCCGTGCGTCGTGCTGGGCGGTTCCCGGCGGAGAGTGGCCAGCGCGAGACTCTCGCCGAGACTCGTCCCGCGCGGCCTGAAACCGACGGCCGTCTCCGGGGCGGTGCCTGGATCCTCCGCTCCCGCGCCCCCCGCGCCTGGCCCTGCGGTCGCGGGATCTTCCGGCGACGGCTCCCGGTCTGCGTCGCGTTCCGCACGCGGCCGAGCAGCGATCAGCGCCGCGACCGCGTAGTGCGCCCGCCGGGCGTCACCCTTCGCACCGTCCGGAACAAGCCCCTTGCCCAGAAGCACGGCGTGGGTACGGGCCGGAACCTCGTCCACCGGTTTGCCGAGCGCACGTCGCAGAGCCTGCTGAGCGCCGGGGACGCGGCATTCGCCCCGTACGGCCCGCACAAACGCATCATGAGCTTCCAGGCCGAGGTGCCGTTGGCCGGGCAGAGCGTCATCGGGTGAGGTGTTGCCGGGCGAAACGGGTCCGGTCGTTGCCGTGCTCATAGCGCTTCCTCTCTCCTTTTCCTGTCTCCTCGTCTCGCTGGATTCGCCGACCGGTACGAGACGGGGCCCGCAGGCCGGGTCACTCTCACCGTGGCGATGCCGGCTGACGCGTGGAGCCGGTACTGAGCAGGCTGGCCACCAGCCCGCGCGCGTTCTCCCGCGCCTTCGCCCCGCGAGGCGAGCCCGCCACCGGCAGAGTCACCTCGTCGTAGACGTCCAGCGCGACCCTGGCGAAGACGGTCAGGGCGTTGGAGAAGTCGCCTGCGTGGAACAGCTCCCAGAACCGCCCCTCCGCCGCAGGCCAGTACGCCGAACGCGCGGCGCCGGGCCACGGCCCGTTACCGCCCCGGTGCTCTTTGCCACCGGGCTTGTCTGCGCCGAACGGACTGGTGTACTCCCGCCACGCACCGCGCAGCGCCGCCTCCAGCCGCCAGGCCGCCTTCTCCGCGGATTGCTTGCCTTCCCGCACTCCGAGCGCGAGCGCGTTGTCGCCCGCTTTGTTCGATGTCTCCAGCAGGGCGAAAAGGGGCGGAGTGGAGGCGCTGAAATACGTACGGTCGCGGGTCTGCCCGTCCTGGTCGAAGCCGTACGCGAAGACACGCAGCGAATCGAAGGTATCGCCCGGGATCTGGCCACCGGTGAGTCCGTCGAGGACCGGCGGGCGACGTCCCCCGTCGCCCCGCTCCTTGAGGACCAGTGCGTCCAGATCGCGCCACAGCGAACGCTCGGCCTTTGCGTCACGCGGGTAGAGCTGTCCGTCCTTGGCCTCGTCCCAGATCAGATACGGGTCCCTGAAGGCCGGCCGGTTGCTGCGGAAGGCCCAGGTGACGGTCGCGTCCACCACCGTCTCCCCGTCGGGGCCCGGCTGGAGGAGGACGGCGTGCTGATACCGCTCGGTAAGCGCCGACAGGGGCCCCACGGGCCCGTGGGGCAAAGCTAGCGGGTCCGGCAGTTCGTCCCGTTCCCACGGGCACGCATCTCCTACCGGCCCCTTCGTCTGCGGCCAGGCTCCAGGAGCCGGGATGCCGAGAAGGAGCGTCTCGTATAACGAACGCCCCACCGGGTGGTACGACATGGCACGCCGTAACGGCCCGGCCGTGGTGTTGCCGTACCGCCTGTCAGCCACCGTGCGGGGCGTGCACTGGCCCGAGGGACCGTAGTACAGCTGCGTGATGAGGTGCAGAGCGGCTTCGGCGGAGGAGAGAGGAACCTGCTCCGTATCGTTGAAGTGGCCGAAGAAGATCTGGTTGTTGCCGGCGGGCCGCGCCATGACCAGTTTGTTCACGCCCGAACGGGACAATGATTCGGTGGCGAGGCGTGGATCCTGGAGGAACGGTCGGTGCGGATCGTGCAGCCGCAGCCGGTCACCATACTTTTCCAGGTACGCAGACACTCTCTCGGGGTCGAACCCCTGGTCCGCGCGCTGCAGCAACGCGTACCGCTGATCAAGCCAGTCGCTGGCGTTTCCGCTGTCGTCGATGGCCTCATGAAGATCGGTGACCCGCGCGGCCATCGCGCAGAGCAGGCGCAGCAGACCGGAGGCGGCAGGAGGCAACGCCACTGCCAGACCCTCCAGCTGATGTGCATTGAGGAGGAGTTCACGCAGGCCAACGAGCGGCGCGTCGCCGTCCAGGGTCCTCACAGGAATCCAGGGGCGTGTGACGAGGCAGAAGCAGTCCTCGGGCTGAGGTACGGGCATGGCCGGTGGCACACCTCATGGGGTCGCGTGGTTCTAGGGATAACGGGCACACCAAAGCGGAAGATCCATTGGGTGTCACCGCAATTCGGCACGATCTTGGATGTTCAGCGTAGAGCGATGATGAGTGCACTGTCAGTGGAATTCGGTAGCTGTGTCATCTCGGTGGAGGCCCCGCCGATCCCATGGGCGGGAGCCGTCAGGCTCTTCCCCGCCTGTGGAGCCCGTTGTCTGGTCCCGGGGGCCCGATGCCCTTAGCGTTGAAGCCGTCGCTCCGCGTGGGCGGAGGTGAACCGGCTCTCACTGGCCCAACTGATGTGTAGAGGTCCCAATTTCCCGCGCGAGCGGGGTAGGCGGCGGCGCCCACAACGGACCTGACTGGCTGTCAGGCAACAGTAGGCGCCGCGCCGCTGGGCTGACGACCCGTCACGGAGAACATACTGGGGACCGACACGTGATCACAACCAGTTCAAAGGCTCTTACTGTAAGTCAGGTTCTCTTCTTGATCAGCCCCAAGGTGTAGTCAAGGGCCAGCGACCACTCGCCCAGTTCTTGTCCCGTCACCTCGGCGGTGCCTTCTCCCTCGTCGGCTTCAGCGCAGTGAGGCAGGAGCACAATCCGGGCCAGGCGCGGTTCCTCGATCCATGCCTCGGGGACGTCGTTGGCCGACGTGCATGCCTTCCGCCAGGGGCCGTACGCGCACGGGACCACGTATCCCAGCAGGGCTCGTACCTCGGCACGGGTGAAACGGCCGTCGTGGCGCTTGCCATGTTCCGGCAGCTGAATGGTGCATTGCGAGTCGAGCCACCGAGTGCCGTCTGCCCGCAGGAACACCGGCAGCAGCTGCACGGTCTCCGCACCCAACCGGGTCGCGATCAGGTCCTCGTCCGCCTCGCTGGTCGTCAGATCGTACAGTGCGGTCACTTGGGTGGGTTTGGGCAGCATGACCGTGGAGGCGAGCCCTTCGGACGCCATGTCCTCACCCATGCGCTCGATGTCGCGCTCGAACAGCTTCTCCGGGTCGGCCGAGTCGAACTCCTCGGAGTAGACCTCGTCCACCAGGCTCTGCACTCCGGCCGGGATCTCGACCGGAGCACCGTGGTGGCGTTCCAGAAGCTCCAGGGTGCGCTGGAGCAGGGAGGGCGAGTACACATCACCCCATGCGGCCGGAGTGGACAGCCGCCCGTCGTCACCGACCGGGGCCAGCACCGTGAGCCGGGGGCCCGTACACCATGCGGGCCGTACGGGTGCAGGGTCGGCGTGGCGCCAGACACGGCCGGAGCGTTGCAACACCAGGGCCATCGGGGCGAGGTCGGAGACGATCAGGTCGAAGTCGAAGTCCAGCGACTGCTCGATTACCTGCGTCGATACGAGCACTGCCCCGCGCGGCCGTTCCACACCCTTCTTCCCGACCCGCCCGAACCAGCTCTCGGCCTCGGCGGTGATCGCGGCGCGGCGCCACGCCGGAAACCGTGCATGCAACAGTCGCAGCCGCACCGGGTCCGGCCCGTCTCCCCCGCCATGCTCCCCGCCGGCTGGTGCCCGATCGTCCCAGGCAGTCCAGGCGGGCCCGTACAACGAACTGAAGTATTCACGTAACGCCTCATGCGTCAGCTGCGCCTCGGCGACGGTCGTACAGATCACCGCCGCGCATCCTCCCGCTTCGGTGACTCCGCGCAATTCCGTGATCAGCGTGGTGAGTCGGCCGTCCGCGGCTGCCGGATCGTAGGTGTGGGTGACCGGCCGGACTGCCAGGTCCAGACTCCGCGAGCGCACACTGCCGACGGGCTCGGCGGGTACGGTCACCTGCTTGGCATCCGCGTACAGCCAGCCCGGATAGACGGGCGCCGGCAGCGCGTAGGCCCCGCCCTTTCGCCCGGCACCCTCCAGATATGCCTCTACCAGCCCGGAAGCCGTCTGCCCGGTAAGAGTGGCGGAGAGCAGCACCACGGGCACCCGCATCGCCCCGAGCCACGTCAGCAGGCGCAGAAGCAGCGCGTGGGTGAAGGCGTCGTAGGAGTGGGCCTCATCGATGATCACGGTCTTACCGGACAGCCCCATCTGCCGCAGGGCGTTGCGCTTCAGCGGCAGGACACCGAGCAGGGCCTGGTCGATCGTGCCGACGCTGATCGGCGCGAGCAATCCACGTCCGCGCGAGCGCAGCCAGCGGCTCGCGGTGACGGAGACCCCGCCCGGATTTCGGCCTTGGTGGTCGGACAGGACGTGTGGCTCGGCCCGGTCGGCGTCCGGCTCCGCGCTTCCAGTCCTACCCGCACCTGAGGGTTCCGGGTATCCCTCGTACAGTTCGGCGGCTCCGTGCAGCAGCGTCAACTGGGCCGAGTCCGCAAGGTTGTGTGTGGCGAAGCGCACGACCCGTTCGTACATCTGGTTCGCGGTGGCCTGCGTGGGAAGGGCGAAGAACAGGCCGCTGCTTCCGTACTTCGCGGCCATCACCATCGCCGCGTACAGCGCTGCCTCGGTCTTGCCCTCGCCCGGGGGAGCCGTCACCAGCAGCACACCGGGACCGTGGTCCGCGTTCACGGCGAGGGGGAGGCGGGACTGAAGGCTTGCCTGCAGCGGATAAGGAGTCTTGATCTCGGGGAACAACCCCTCGAAGGACCGTTCGTGGAAGACAGCGCGGCCGAGCCCGCCCTCGGAGAGCAAGCCCGGGGCCATCGCGCCGGCGCGTTGCGCGTGGGCCCGCTGGGACATTGACGTCCCGAGGCTCCCCGAATCGCCCTCCAGGGCCTGCTGTTGAGCGGTAATGGCATGTTCCTGGCTGGCGAGCCAGTCCGCAACGATCACCAGCCCCGCGACGACCACTGCCAGGGCAACGGGCATCCCACGCCCCGAGCCAAGAGCCCCGGAGCCGTTGACCGGTCCGGCAGGGCACCCCAACACCTCACGGAGCGCCTCCATGTGCGTCTTCCTCTGCTCGGCCCAGCCACCTGAACCGAGTTCGTGGCAGGCGAGCAGCGGATTCGCCAGATCCTTTTCCTCTACGCCCCGCGGATACCGCCCGTGATGCCCGCCCAGCACCTGGCCGATCTGCGAGACCAACAGCCCAGCGACCCGACCGGAGGCCGGATAGCCTGCCCCGGCCAGCAGCTGGGGCAGCGCTTGATTGGTGGCCAGCTCATGACGCAGGCCCTTTGTCTTGCCGTCACGATTTCGGTCGTGGGAGTACGTTTCCTCGGCAAGGAAAGCCCTGTGTTCCGGACGCTCTCGGATCAGCATGTCCTGGAACTGCGGGGTGATCTTTCCAAGGTCATGCAGGCCGGCCCAGAACATGATGATGCGCTTGGCAGCCCCTACCTCGACCCCGATCGCGGAGGCGATCGCGGCTAGCTGGAATGGGGTCAGCACTGTTTCCCATAGAGAACCGGCAATCATCGCTGTATCCAGCAGGTGCCCCATCAAGGGGTAAGGGTGATCAAGTCCCTGGGACTTACCAAGGATTCGTGCGTCGACCATGAACATCCCCCTGTTCGCGGTGCGGTGTTGGCCTGCTGCTTCCAGCCGGTACTTCAGCACGGGGGTCTGACATCATGAGTGTCGATGAGTAGAGACAAGAGTCAAGAAACGGCAAAGCGTCTCTTAAGTCGCAGGTCAGGAAGAGTGCTTCCCGCGCGAGCGGGGGTGAACCGCTCGGGAGATCGCCGTACAGGCGTCTTCCCGGGTGCTTCCCGCGCGAGCGGGGGTGAACCGCCGCAGTCGGTGCACTGGTCGTGCATGCAGTGGTGCTTCCCGCGCGAGCGGGGGTGAACCGTACTAGGACGCGAGAATGTCAAGGGCTAGCCTGTGCTTCCCGCGCGAGCGGGGGTGAACCGCCCGGAGGACCGCACGCCGATCCCCGGCACGAGTGCTTCCCGCGCGAGCGGGGGTGAACCGGCCGAGTTCGGGATCATCGGCTACGAGCGGGCGTGCTTCCCGCGCGAGCGGGGGTGAACCGGCGGTCGGGACGGGTGCCAGCAGCCACCGGTGGTGCTTCCCGCGCGAGCGGGGGTGAACCGGGGCAGCGCTTCGGCCTGGTGTCGGTCCTGCAGTGCTTCCCGCGCGAGCGGGGGTGAACCGGTGTCCTCAAAGGCCCGCTCGTACCCGACGATGTGCTTCCCGCGCGAGCGGGGGTGAACCGCGCGGCATGGCCGGCCGATCCGATCTGCTCGAGTGCTTCCCGCGCGAGCGGGGGTGAACCGGCCCTAGCGTTCGCGATCCACCGACGGTGCGGGTGCTTCCCGCGCGAGCGGGGGTGAACCGCCCTGCCTGCGGAGCCAGGCGGTGATGTCGGCGTGCTTCCCGCGCGAGCGGGGGTGAACCGGAACGGCTCCAGCGGCTCATCGAGCTGTCTTCGTGCTTCCCGCGCGAGCGGGGGTGAACCGGCGGCGGCGGCTGCGGTCCGCCGCTGGCAGGGGTGCTTCCCGCGCGAGCGGGGGTGAACCGACCCGCCCGGCCGAGGACGGCCACCGCCACCGGTGCTTCCCGCGCGAGCGGGGGTGAACCGTGGCTCGCAACGTCCGCGTATCCCGCCCCGCTGTGCTTCCCGCGCGAGCGGGGGTGAACCGACGCTCCGAACGGGGAGTTCCCGAGTGGAACGGTGCTTCCCGCGCGAGCGGGGGTGAACCGGCGCCGGAGATCGCGGCCCGTACCTACTACAGGTGCTTCCCGCGCGAGCGGGGGTGAACCGGCCCGCAGGGGCCGACACCGCACCCGTGGGCGGTGCTTCCCGCGCGAGCGGGGGTGAACCGGTGGCGAGGATGAGCGGGTCGACCTGCCCGAGGTGCTTCCCGCGCGAGCGGGGGTGAACCGACTCCTTCCACACGAACACGCACCCTTGTCGGGTGCTTCCCGCGCGAGCGGGGGTGAACCGCTCCTGATGGTCCGCACCGGCCGCCGCCAGGTGTGCTTCCCGCGCGAGCGGGGGTGAACCGCAGGACGGTCCCCAGCTTGTTTGCGGCAAGTGGTGCTTCCCGCGCGAGCGGGGGTGAACCGAAACTTGCCAGAACCCCGGTGCGTAGACGTCTGTGCTTCCCGCGCGAGCGGGGGTGAACCGGCTTGCCCGGAGCACGGATGGCGGGCTTGCCCGTGCTTCCCGCGCGAGCGGGGGTGAACCGGTCGGTAACGACTTCAACTCGATCCGCCGGAAGTGCTTCCCGCGCGAGCGGGGGTGAACCGGCCGAGTTCGGGATCATCGGCTACGAGCGGGCGGTGCTTCCCGCGCGAGCGGGGGTGAACCGGCGGCGGCTGCCGGGGTCGCGGCGGCGAGGGTGGTGCTTCCCGCGCGAGCGGGGGTGAACCGGTTCCGACCGGGCACCGGTGACGACCAGTCACGGTGCTTCCCGCGCGAGCGGGGGTGAACCATCTCCATGGCATCGAGTCAAAGCCCATCGGCCGGTGCTTCCCGCGCGAGCGGGGGTGAACCGCGCATGGCTGGCGGCTGGACGGTAGGCATCGCGGTGCTTCCCGCGCGAGCGGGGGTGAACCCCTGGCAGGAAAACCACACCGACTAGCCGCGCAGGTGCTTCCCGCGCGAGCGGGGGTGAACCGGCGCAGCAGATCGACGAGGAAGCCCAGGACACGTGCTTCCCGCGCGAGCGGGGGTGAACCGTGCCGGCCCCGGAGCCGGAGGCCACGCCCGAGGTGCTTCCCGCGCGAGCGGGGGTGAACCGGTGCTGAACGCGCTCTTCGGCGGCGTGTCGAAGTGCTTCCCGCGCGAGCGGGGGTGAACCGGTGCACGGGTTCTCCTGGGCGATAGCTGGGCTGTGCTTCCCGCGCGAGCGGGGGTGAACCGGGGCGAAAAACCGCACTGTAGGGAGCGGAAAAGTGCTTCCCGCGCGAGCGGGGGTGAACCGTCGGTTCGGTCCTCGTTCGGCCGGCGGGTGTCGTGCTTCCCGCGCGAGCGGGGGTGAACCGGGCCCATGGCACCCAACATGTTGATCTGCCACGTGCTTCCCGCGCGAGCGGGGGTGAACCGTCCCCAAGGGCTCCAAGGTCGCCACTATCCAGGTGCTTCCCGCGCGAGCGGGGGTGAACCGAACACGTCCAAGGCGATCAACCCGGACGAGGCGTGCTTCCCGCGCGAGCGGGGGTGAACCGGAACTGCCAGGTCAGGGGTGTCTGTTCACTGCGTCTTCTCCGCGCGAGCGGAGGTGAGCCGAGTCCGAGGTACTGGAGCCGGGCGATGGCGATGTCGGCGAGACTCAGCAGGCGGGACTGTACGACGACGATGTCACCCGGCTTCTGCGCTTCTCTGAACCTTGAGTGGCACCCCGCGGCGCGCGGCGGTCCGGACGTGCGGTAGGCCGGCGCGACCAGGCCATGGCAGCATGGAGGTCATCCGTCCTCCAGTAAGCGCGGAAGGATCAGGCGAGAGACTCTTCGGTCGGGACTTTCTTGAGTCCCGGCTGCTTGCCGGCCGACGACCACCGGACTGCGGGCTGGGGTTGGACAGCTGAAAACCCCGTCCGGAGTGTCCGGACGGGGTTGCCTATGCCTGCCATGGGCCCCTCCTATTCTGTTTTCTTCGGATGTCCGATGTGGACTTCGCGCAGCCACACTGTCTGCCTGTCCGAGTCCAGCAGATACCACAGTCGGCCGCCGCCAGTGACTTCGATCTGCCACTGGGGATAGGCGCGCCCGTTGCGAACTGCCGTACTCAGGGGGCCTTTCAGCCGGTCGTGGCGTTTCGTGCACGGGTTGGGTGAGGGGTTCGTGCGCATGAGTTTCCAGGCGGCCAGAGCGTTTCCTGATGCCTGCTTGCAGAGTTGCTTCCAGCCCTCCGCCGCCCTGAGGGTGGAGAACCGGACGTCGTACTCGCCCGGTCCCGGGGGTGGTGGGACCGGGTCGGTTTTGCCGTAGCTCACTCGCTGTCCACCAGGGGTAAGGGTGTGGGGCCGTAGTCGTCTCCGAGGTCTTCGGCGGTGAGCCGGGCCAGGAGGTCGGGGTCGGAGTACACCTCGGCGGTGTGCCGCCACTGGGTGACGAGCCGGGCGATGGGCGCAACCAGCCCGAGTTCCGTGCTGGAGCGGGCGGTCTCGATGAGCTCGACGAGGAACTCCTGCACGCACTTCTGCGGCAGGAACCGCACCCAGGGGAACGCATCGGGAAATACCCGGGTGAGGAGTTCCACGGCCATCGGGTCGGTCTTCATGAGGGCGACGAACATGCGTGTGGTTGTGTCGACGACCTGTACGACTTCTTCGGCGCGGGCTGCGGTGGTGAGGTAGAGGTCTTCTTCGGATCCCCTTCGGTGGAGGCAGATGCCCTTTCGCGGGTTGTCCTGCATGCGGTGAACGGTGTCGGTCGGCGAGTTGATCAGGTCGGAGAAGTTGGCTTCTGCGGGTGCAGTCGTCATGAGTTTGAAGGTAGTGCGAAACTCACCGGGCCGCTACGCAGAGAAATGGCCCGGTCACGGAAAAGAGCCGGATGGTGGGTACACGCCACACGCCAGTCCCGCTGCAATCAAGCCGCACCCCGAGAAGCTGCCCCCTGAGAGGGGCGCCCGGGAAGCGGCCCCCCATCAGCACGAAACCCCCCAGCAACCCGACCGCGCGCGCCTGCGCCCCCGCCCATCCCGGCCACCGCCCCGCCCAGGGCGCCACCGCCGCAAATCATCGCGCCGCCCCCGCACGCCTCCCAGCACCCGGCCCACCCGAACGGCCCAACACGCCACGCCCCGACTACAACAGCCGGGTGAGGCATGCCGCACAATCCCTCCCCATGGCTTGGGCGACCTCCAACATCAGTCCCGCACGCGCCGTCCCCGACAGGTGACTGGCCGGTCGGGAATTCGTCCGCTTCCTCGCGGATCCCGCTGCCCAAGACAGCGACCGGCGAGAGCACTGCCGACGCCGGCGGTTCGCGCGTCGACGTGGCCTTTCTGCCGGGGCCGGGACATCGCGCGGAGCAAGTGAAACGGCATGCCGACCTACATCGTGCTTCACAAGAGGTGCCGGCTCACCCATGCCCGGATCAGGTGCGGGTCACCCAAATGGTGGTCGCCTCCATCGTTTCCGCCCCGTCGCCTCCCTCCTCGCGGATGATGAAGATGCATCTGCATCCCAGGGGGAGACCTTGCGTACCCGCACCACCACGGCCGCCCTGATCGGCGCTGTGCTGCTCGCCGGGATCGTCGGCTGCGCCCCCGAGGGCGCCGACACCGACTCCGAGTCGGCCACCTACGCACCCGCGTACAAGATCCTCAAGCGGGATGGCAGCGGCAACAGCCCGACCAACGAGATCGAGGTCGACGGCACCGAGAAGCTGCGTGCGGTCATCGACGACGCCCTGTCCGAGGCCACCGATGACGCCGCGTACTTCGTCACGATCAACTGCTCCGGCGGCGGCACCGTCGCCGTGGACAACCGCCTCGCCGACGGCGACAGGGAGTTCGATGTGCCGGACGGCCGGAGCTGCCCGAGCAAGGCTCCGTCGCCGACGGCGAGCAGTGCGTTCCTCCGCCCCACTCCGGAGCAGGAGAAGGATCTCGTCGCCGAACTGACGGCCATCGATCCGGCTCTCACGGTCGAAGAGGGCCGCGCGATCAGTCGCTCGGTGTCCGTTTGTGACGACATCCGCAAGGGCGAGGACAAGGGGCTTGTGATCAAGAACGCCGCCTACCGGTACCGCGGCGGTACCTCGGTCGACGGGGTCGAGGCGTGGAAGATCGTGGCCGTTATCGTGGACACGTACTGCACCTCTTGACCCCCTCCTTGGGTCGGCCGGCACCGAGGTTCAGGGCGGCGCCCTTCGTACGGTGCGATGTGGGCCGGGCACGCACCTACGTCGGCAGCGGGAAGATCATTAAGTCGCGACCCGCGCAGGATCGAGGTGTGCTGCGCCCCACGCCACCCCGACATGCTGTACGCACCGCAACCGGTGCTCGTGCACGTGGTGATCGGGGTTGCCGTGACGCCCATGTTGCGGACCTTCTCGCCGTAGGGCCGTGGTGCAAACTCTCCGCAGCTCATCGACGTACTCATGGGCTGACGCGGGCTGGGCTCTCGCACGTCAGCTCAGTCCGGCGAGCCGGCTGCCATGGCATCCGGCTCGGCTGAACGCCTCGGCCCACGACTCCGCAGTCGCCGCGTCCGACCGCCGCGGTTCCCTGCGCGGGCGCGCCACTCCGGCGCCGCGCCATCCGGACGGCACGGCGGTGCTGCGAGGCCCGCCGCCCTTCCGCGCTGCCTCCGGTGCCTCGCTCTGCTGCCGTCCCGCGCCGTGCTGCTGTCTCGTCCGCTCCCTGCTGCGGATCCTGGTGCCCGGCACGGTGGTTGTGGTGCCTGAGCCCGGCCGGGTGTCGCTGCTTAACCCGTCCGGATGAATCTCGGCGGTCGGCCGCATGCAGAACCGATCCGCCTGGATACCCCCTTCGCGTGCCCTGCCCCGCACCTGGGGTCCGTCGGCGTGGCGGTGCGCTGCTCACAGCCTCCTCACCAGACTCGCCGACAACTACCCGGACCGGCACGTCTCTTACCTCCTTGACGCACCGCGTCATTGCTGTGCCGCGTGAAGAACTACCGAAGGGAACAGCCCATGCGCCTTCTGCGCGCCCGTACGATGCTGGCGTTCGCCGGCACGACCGTGGCCCTGGCCGCGGTACTCGCCGGCACCTCACCCGCCCAGGCCATCCCGGATCGCGCCGGCACGGGTGTCGCACAGGCCCGGGACAAGATTGCGTGTCCCCAGGGGTTCGTGTGCATCTATCCCGACATCAATTTCGTCGGGCAGCCCTACGTCAAGCGCGCCGTCGACGGTAGCGTCCGGCACCTGCCGGACTACATCAGAAACGCGGGAAGCTCAGTGATCAACAACAGCGGCCGGACCGCACGGGTCTACCAGAAGGACAACTACTTCGGCCGGCACGTGTGCGTGGGGGCCAACGGAGGCTCTCTCCACGACCTGCGCTCCTACCAGCTCAACGACGTTACGCACTCGCTGAAGAACAACACCACACTCTGCGGCGCGTAGCACGCCGACGAGTACCGGGCAAACCTGTCCGTCGGCAGGAAGCGGCCCCTACAGCTGCACCGCGGCCTTCGCGCCACCGCGTCCCTGCCCCGAGTACGGGTAGGGGCGGGTGGTATACGCGGGATGTCCCGTCCGGTGTGGTGGCAGCCGGACGGGACATCCGTAGTGTGCAGCCGTGGGAGTCGCGGTGGAGTCGTGCTGCTTGGTTGCTGCGCGGGGGAGCGGTCGGGCTTGTTCGGTGCTCTCCCGCCTGTTGTGGCTTCGGTGGCCGGGAGTTCAGAGGGTGGTGTTGAAGCTGCCCTTGAACTCGGCGACGTAGCCGGACAGGGCCGCGGTGGACATCAGCTGGGGGTCGCTGATGTGGCTGCCGGTGTCGAAGACGGCCTTGCCCTGGCCGTTGGTCCGGGCGGAGCCGAGTTCCTGGCCGCCGCCGGCGACGTAGAAGTGGATCAGCCGGTTGGCAGGCCCTGGCCGTCCTCGTCGACGAGGATGGCTTCGACCTTGGCCTTCGCCTTGCCCTGGAGCGCGCTGCCCTTGAAGGTATTCGCTTCGAGGAACGTGCCCTTCTTGATCTTCGGAGCCTCGGGGCCGACCGGCTTCTGCGGCGGCTAGTAGGGCTGGGGGTTGGTAGCAGCCCGGGCGGAGGCTGGGGCGGGTAGTACCCGGGCTGTAGCGGCGGGTCGTAGCCGGCCGGCGGCTGCGACATGGAAGCGTTCCTCATAGATCATGCCTGCCTGGCCGCTCTCCTCCACCAGCGGGACAGAGAGATATGCGACGGACTCAACGAACTGCTCGCCTCACTGCCGGGCAGCGCCCACGGAACAACAGAGCAGTCCACTGAAAGCGCGAAGTGATCTTGGCCGGATCGGCCCCGAACTGCTCCCCCCCCGCCCGCTCGAAGCGCGGACCACACTGACTGTCCGCCACGCACGCGTTATGAGATCCCCTTTTTCGCGCCGAAGAGTTGTGCACGCAACATGCCCGGCGGTCTGCTGGTCCAGGCCCTGCCACGAGGGTGATTCCCCGCGGGCTGAGCACGGCCCCGTGCACGCCTGGCAACCCCTCGGTGCGAGGTCGCCGTAGTCCGCGGGCAGGAGGCGGCGTGGGCCCGGCAGATGGAACACGAAGCAAAGGTAAGACGCGCGGCCGAGTAGAAGGCAGCCGAACGTGCGGCCTGCCTGTGCCACCATTGCGGGCTGTGGCGTGAAGTTCACCGAGGAACGGTGGAGGGCAGCCCAAGGGACGGACTGGGTTTCTGGAAGGGTACCCACTCGTACCTCTGCGAGGGCTGCAGGTGCCGATGCGTGACCGCCGCCCGGCAGGCAGGACCACGTGTACGAGGTACCCGAGCAGAACCCTGGCGGCTGGCTCTGGCGTCGGTGTACCGGACCTGCGTCGCCGCCTGATCGGTCAACCGACACAATCGTCTAACCTGTCATGTTCTCTGTGAGGGCAAGCTGCTGTTCCCATGGCGAAGAAGATCATTTCCCTCTGAAGCGGCTCAGCCGACATACGGGGCCATCGAACGCACGGATTGGTTTGCCGGGTGTCGCCGGCTCCGTGAACGCAAGGGCCACTCACTACGCGGCGCTGCCCATGAACTCGCTCGTGGGCAGCACTGCATGCAGGTATTGGGCACTGGCCCAGAGGGCTCACCGGCTCGGATTCATACGGTTTGACGCGGCTACGAAGTCCTGGAGGCAATATTGTCGACGTCAGGGCGCGCACGAAGAGCGTGTTCATCGGCGACGTGGGCGCTGGCCTGCGGGTCCCTGGTCGGTGAGGTCTGCTCGCTGATTCCGGCGGCCCCGAACCGGAGGAAGTTCATGGAGTCGGTGGCCACATTGCCCCTGACCAGGATTGAGTTGTGCAGCTCTGAACCGCAGATGGGGCCGTCCGGGAGGTACGGGTTGGCCATGAGGTTCACAGCTCCGTCCAGCTCGACGCTGTCGGAGTCCACCTGCCCGTCGTCGGGGTTGACCGCGTAGGTGAGGACGGTGTCCGGGGTGACGAGAGGCTTCGTCTGCTCATTGAGGTCCGTGAGGAATTGGCTCTGCGTGCCGATGATGGTGTTGCGCCACATGTCCTTGCAGGCGTCCCAGGTCCCGGTCATCGGGTAGCTGTGAGGCCGGAGGGCTCGGCCGCAGACGCACCGCGCATGGCTCCGCCCGCGCCACAACGCTCGACCCTGATTTCGCTCGGGAGGTTCTTGGTTCCGACCCTGCTGTGGCCTACGGATACAGGAGTCGATCCTTCAGATTGAGTGACTCCTCATTGCGGAGATAGAACACATTGGGGCGGTCTGGCCAGGGCTGCACGACGTTCAGATCGGTCACGTCAATGGTTACGTACTGGGAATACTTGTGCGGTTGCCTCCTGTGATTCACGAATGTATATGACCGATCCTTCAGCGATCTGAAGGTTTGGGGCGCGCGGTCCGTCAGGTACTGCCCGGGTCCAGCATGCGCATGATTGACCTCCCGGCCAGTTTTCGGGTCAGTGTAGATTTTCGACGGTTTCAGTTCCCGGCTACGGAGGATGCTCGCGCGGCCCTCGTCCGTGGTGTAGTGGAACATGATTCGGCGCTGCCGAAGCGCGGCCGTGCCCCTAGCGGCGGGTTCTGGCGGGGGCTCAGGCACCGCTGCTCGGGCGGGGGTTCGCGTGGGAGGCCGTCTCCCACCTCCGCCGAATGTGTGTTCCGGGAGCGAGTTGAGGTACCGCCGGTAGGCGGCTCCTCCCTGCGAGAACGCGGCCGCCTCCTCCGCCGGCATGGTGTGACTGCCACTCCGCGCGGCGAACCGGGACAGACTGCGTCCGGCGGCGCCGAGGAGCCGGGAGCCCGCCGGTGCGGCGCCGACTCCGAGTTCGGCCAGGCCGGTACCGAGGGAGACCATGCCGAGGATGAAGGAGTTTCGGGGGGACCTCTCTTCTTCGGCGGCGGCGAAGACCGCGGTGGTGGCTGAGGTGATGCCAAGGGTGGTGGCGGTGACGGCTGCGACGGTAGCCCAGACGCCGACGGCCGCGGCGATCGACGTGCCGCCGGTGAAGACTGCCAGGCCCACGCCCAGGGCGGCGATGCCGACGTTGAGCCAGGTGCCCCAGCTGAGGTGGCCAGTGGGGTCGGTGCGGTTGACCGGGTCGCCGAGGCAGTAGGCGTAGGGGTTGATCCCGCCGGCGCCGAAGGGACTGAGGCTGTCGGGGGTGGTGAACCGCATCAGGACGGGGTGGTAGGCGCGGTAGCCGTTGCCCAGGTGGAGCCAGCCGGTCGCCGGGTCGATGCGCTGGCCGTCGTAGCCGAGGACGCTCGTCTCGCCGCCTGCCGTGCGGTGTCCGTAGGCGGTGTAGGCGGATTCCTCGTGGTTCTTGCCGGCGGCGGCGATGAGTACGGTGCCTTTGCCGTCCGTGCCCAGCAGCCGGGTTTCGCTCTGACCCGCCCCGCTGCGGTGCTGGGCCACGCAGGCCGTGCCGAGGTGGAGCAGGCGGGTGGTCCGCTCGCCCTCGGTCACCAGGGCGAGCTGGGCGTCGCGGTAGTACAGCGTGCTGGTGGTGCCGGCACTGTTCTGGGTGAGCAGCCGGTCGAGCGGGTCGTATCCGTAGGTGCTCGCCTCGCCCGCCTTACACAAACGGCCCAGCACGTCGTAGGTGAGGGAGCGTCCGGCGTCGTCCTTCGTCAGCCGCCCGACCGCGTCATAGCTCAGATCGGTCTGCGCCGAAGCTGTGCGGATACCGGTCAGCTGGCAGGGATCATCCTTGTTGTCGAACTTGTACTCGGCCTTGGCGCTGGCGCCCTCCGCGAAGGCTGTCGTGCACTTGGTGACGTTGCCGTAGGCGTCGTGGACGAACGTCTGCCCCGTGATCTTGCGCTGGCCGTCCAACGGTGGCGCCTCACCCGTGCACGTGTAGGCGGTGAGCTGATTGCGTGTGCTGTAGGCGAAGGTCTCGTCCCTCAGCGTCGACGTGCCACGCATGAACGTTCTGCGGCTGAGGAGACCGTTCGGCTGCCAGGTGTGTTCCAGGGTCCATGTCGTGCTCTGACCGTCGGTGACCGTGCGCGTCTTCTCGCGTCCGAAGGCGTCCAGGGCCAGCGCCGTGGTCAGGGTGGTCTTCGTCTGGGGGTCCGTGCCCGTCCATCTGACCACGTGGCCGAGGGCGTCGTACTGGAGCGCCGTCTCCATGTCCGGGTCCACGGCGCCGGTGACCCGGCCGAAGGCGTCCCGGGCGATCCGCTGGACCTTGCCGTCCACCGCCTGGTAGCTGTGCTCGAGGCCGCCCACGGTGTAGTCCCAGGTCGCGGTGCGGTCGGGCTGGCCGGAGAGCGTTTCGTTATGCAGCCGGCCCGAGCGGTGGTAGGCGCAGGTGATCGTGACCTTGGCGTTGCTGTCCTTCTTGCCCTCGCTGGCCTGCCGCAGCAAGCCGGAGAGTGGATCGTGCTCGAACTTCTGCCAGATCCCGTCCGCCGTCACCTGGGACAGGACGTTGCCGAGCTGCCGGACGTACTGGAACTCGTGGGTGGTCTTCTTGTCGGGCAGGGTGACGGAGGCGGGCAGCGGGTCGTGGTCCGCGGTGTAGTGGTGGGACCAGGTGCGTCCGCCCGAGGTGGTGGACCTCAGCCGTCCCAGACCGTCGAATTCCTGCGTGCCGTAGTGCGCGTCGTTCACCCGGATCCCGGTGAGCAGAGTGTCCGAGGAGAAGGGCGCGTAGGTGTGCGTAATCTTCGTGGTGTCATCCGGCAGGGTGGTGGTGACGAGCCGGTCGTGGAGGTCGTAGTCGTACCGGGTGGTGTGCTGCATCTCGTCGGTCTCGCTGCGCACGCGTCCCCAGCCGTCGCGTTTCAGGGTGCGCTTTCCCGCTGACTTCTCGTCGAGGTCGAACCGTTCCACGCTCACCGGCTCGCCCCGCTGGTCGTGGGTCGTCACCTCCCTGCCGGTCCGCACGCCGCCTGCGCCGAGGAGTTGGGTGGTGGTGGTCCGTGCGACCGGATCGGTCAGGGTGCGGTGCGTGGTTCCGTCGCTGTCGACCGTGTCCTTGACCTGGCCCCAGTCGTCGTGGACGAACGTCCGGGTCAGCTGGGTCTTCTCCGTGCCGTCCGGGAGCTGGTCGAACACCGTGACCGAAGCGGGACGGCCCTGTTCGTCGTAGGTCTGCCGCTGGGTGACGTACCAGTCCTGGCTCTGGCCGTCGTCGCGGACGTCGCTGTGCTCGATCTGGACGAGCCGGCCCGCGCCGTCGTAGCTGTCGCGGATCCGGTTGCCCAGCACGTCCGTGGACTGCGCGGTGAACGCGAAGGCGCCGCTCGTCTCGTAGACGTGGTGCTCCGTCGCCCGGTAGGTGGTGTCGGTCGCGTTCGTGGTGCGGGTGAGCAGGCGTCCCAGACGGTCGTAGGTCATCTCCGTGACGTCGCCCTGTGTGTCGGTTTCGGAGCACGGGCGTCCGGTGAACCGTGAGCGTTTCTGTGAGCGCGTCAGCGTGAGCGGGTCCTGGGAGGACACCTGGACGGCCGTCGTGTGGGCCTGTACCAGCGTGTCCTTGTCGAGGGAGAAGACGAACGTGTGGGTCGTGTGGCAGGCGGCAGCTCCGGTGTCGTCGTACTCCGTCTCGACCAGGCCCGTGAGACGGCCGAACTCCCGTGTGTCCGAAGTGTTGTAGGAACAGGTCTTGCCCTGCAGCAGCCGGTCGGTTCCGGCGTAGTGCTTCTCCTCCGACTTCAGTACGGCCTTCTTCACCGGGGAGTCCTTGGCCGGGACGTCGTAGGCCGTGTAGCGGTAGGTCGTCGTATGGGTGGGCGCGTCGGGGAAGGCGCCCGCGGTGTCCGAAGGTTTGCGCACGACGCTCTGGAGAAGGCGGGTGAACCCGTTGGGATCGGGCGGGCAGTCGGCGTTCCCCTGCGGCGGGTAGTACGTCCACGTGGTCCGCCTGCCGTCGGGTTCGGTCCGGGACTGCGGGTTGCCCGACGTGTCGAAGGCGGTCTCGGTGATCTCGACGCGCGACGTGCCCTGCCGGGAGTCCGCCCAGGTGACCGTGTGCTTCTTCGGGAGCTGGAACTGTGGCACCTGCTTCTCGAACGGCTTGCCGGTCACCGCGTAGTACTGGGTCTCCACCGTGTGCGAGCAGTGGTTCTGCTGCTGCTTCTCGGTGGTCAGCAGGTGGTAGTTGTTGTACGTCCGGGTGGTCCGGGTGGTCTGGCCCGCGCAGGTCCGCGACTCCGTGGAGCCGTAGGTGTACTGCGTCAGGACGTCGTACAGGCAGTCCCGGGAGCTGTCCCAGTCCACGTCGGAATGGCCGCCGAGGAAGTTCGTGTCCGTGTAGTCGTACGCCGCCTCGATCTGCGGCTGGCCCCCGCCTGGCGTCTGGACGTACCGGTACACGCAGGGAAGCGGCGGCATGTCCGCGGTCGCGGGGAAGCAGTGCCCGTCGTTGCGGTACCAGACCGTCTCGGTCATCCCGCCCGGCATGCTCATGCCGGTGATCCAGGAACCCCACTCCCCCTGGTCCCCGACCGCGGTGTGGGTGAATTCCCACACCAGTGGCGGTTTGTCCGGCCCGGTCCCGAAGTGGTGGACGCTCCCCAGCAGACCGTTGCGGAACCGCAGTTCGACGTCGTAGCCCTCCTCCTGCCCGGGCAGCACATGGAGGGTGGTCTTGGACTGGCCGGTGTAGGTCACGGTCAGCAATGTGGCGTACTTCTCCTCCTGCTCGTCCTTGACCGCCGTCAGACGGGGCTGCGGGCCGGCGGTGAAGTCCCAGTTCAGGTCCAGGCGGTGCCCGGTAGGGGTCAGCAGGGTGGTCGGCACCTTGAGGCTGTGGCCGTTCCCGGGCCCGGTCAGCTCCTCCACGTCACCGGATTTGTGCGCGATCCGGTAGCGGTTGCGTTCCTGGTCCCGGGCGATGTGCACGGTGTCGAGCTTGTGCTGCTGCAGGACGACCTTCGTGCCGGTCTCCTGGACGCGGTACTGGTCGCCGCTCGCGAGGGTCAGCAGCCGCTCGTCGACGTCGTACGTGGTCAGGCCCAGCGACACGCCCTGCCCGAGCCCCATGTCGGTACTGGTCAGCGGCGAGTACGACAGCGTCAGCGGCAGCGACGGGCCGAGGCCGCGGTTGCCGATGAGGTCGCCCAGTGCGATCCGCACGCCGAACAGCCCCGTCCGGGGATCGACACCACCGGACACCGCGCTGGAGAAGTTACTGGTGGCATGGCTGAACACCTGGGACGTCGGACTCACGCCAGAACCTTCCGATATCGGAATGCACCGGGCACCCGGTCTGCCATGCTTTGTCGCGCCTACCGCTGTGATGCAGCCTGCCGCGTGCCTATGTCCCCGGCATCATCAGCCGTGGCGCACCACCGGCCACCGAGGCGCGCCGGACGACGACTCCGACCGGCGTACAGCGCGCTGCGGATGGAGCAGGGGGCGCCGCAATGCGGCGCCGGCCGGCCGCCCCGTTGGGCGCCGACCGGCGGTAGCGGCACTCTGTGTCCACGCTCCACAGCGGCGGGATCGCTGGTCCCTGGAAGCTCCGGACCTTCGGTCAGCCCACGGCGATGAAGCTGAAGGGCATATCGTCGAGCCCTTCGTCCCTCTTCACGTTTCCCACCTCGATCCTGCAGTTCTCCTGCGTGATCGCGTGAACGGCGACATTCCAGGTGTACCCCTCGTCCACAATGGTGGCGACGACGGCGGGTTCCGCCGTGAAGCTGGGCGAGAAATTGATCATGTAGTGCCCTTTGTCGACTTTACTCGACGAGAACCCCTGCCCGTTTCTCTTGCTGCCGTTCGCGTTGACAATTCCGTACGCCATTGCCGACATTTTCTCTCCTGGTGCGCATCCTGAGGGAGTAGAGTTCTCCCGCGGTGGAGGAGTACAGGCAAGGTCAGGCGCGTCGCCCTTCCGGATGCCTGAACGGTTCATTGTTCCGCTGCCCAGCATGCCCGCCCAAAGGGCCGGCTTCATGGGACTCGCCGACTCGCGGCTCCGATATTCCCCGATCGACGGACTCCGGATCCGCCTGTTCGGCGGATCGCTTCAGCGCTTCTCCCCGAACTCGACAGGGCTGACGCGAACGAGCCGGGTCCGGCCGCACCAAGCGTCACAGGAACGGGATTACACCCACGCTCGCGGCACCTCGCTGACGCCTGTCATCGCAGTGCCTCGACTTGGACGGAGCTTTGATACGTGCCGTTCAGAGAGCTGTAGAGGTATTTATTTCCCTCAAATTCGACTCGGACCCCGAACGTCCTGACCTTCCTGTCATCTGAGAAAACGGCATGCTTCACGATGTATTTGATCTGCGGTGTCATACCCGGGTTCGGTTTGAATTCCTTGTCTTTAATCCAGCACCAGTTCAGGGCAGATTTATCGTCTTTGGGGAGGAGGCTTCCGTCCACGAAATCAATGAGCAGCACCTTGTCGTACAGGACGCCGATGTCGACGACAACAGGGTTCCCGTCGTCGTCGGTCGGCTGGATGCTGATCACCACTCCAATTTTATCCTGGTTCAGCGCCCCCTGGTGCTGGCCGCTGTCGAGAATTACCGTCAGCTTTGACACGGAAGTCCACGCACTCACGTCCGTCTTCTCCTTCTTCTGTCGGCATGATCGGGCCGAGCTCTGGGGCCCGCCCCGAGGGCATCGTCGTGCTGGGACATGCTTCCGGCCGAGCGCTGGTCGGATGCGAGGCGATCCGCCTCGCGTGGGCCACGATCGCGCTCATGACTCGACGGCACACCCGCAGCCAGGGCCGAACGCCGTGACGTCGCGCTCGGCTCAGCACGACGGCGAGACGTGCCTGATCCGGTCGCTCTGCGCTCAGCCGGCCTGGTCCGCGCCGATGTTGGGCGGATCCGGAATCCGGTTCCCGAAGTAGTCGTACGCGGTCCCGTCCACGCCGGCCTTCACGGACCCGGCCCCATGCGCGGGTGAGCCACTCCTCAGGCGTACGCCGTCCGGGGTGGTGGGCGAGGCGGAGCTGAGCAGCGGGTCGGCGCGGACGCCCGCGGTGTCCCGGGTCTGGTCGGTGTGCCAGTAGAGGTTGTTGCGGTAAGTGCTGAGGGTGTCGCGGATGGGGGAGCCCTGTGCGGTGGCCGCGCCCACGAAGATGTTGTCCTCGAAGGTGACACCGGTGAGGCCCTTGTTGGAGACGAGCGCGGTGTCGGACCGGTTGGTGACGATGGTGTTTCGGTAGACGCGCGTATCGGTGGAGGCGTCACACAGGACGGAGACGACGCCGTATTGCGGGTCCGTGTTCCGGTCGTTGATGCTGATGTTGTCGTGGACACGGTTCCCGTTGCTCACCATGTTCTTGCCGTTGCAGACGAGCAGGAATCCGCCCTCGTTGTCGTGGCTGTAGTTGTAGCGGTAGACGTTGCGGTTGTTGCCGCCGTCGACGTCGTACGCCATGGAGTCCATCGTCCCGTGGCCCCCGGTGACCTCGTTGTACTGGTACAGCACCTCATCGGAGTCCCAGGCCCAGATGCCGGCGCTGTAGTCGGCCGACCGCCTGTTGAACCCGTTGACGTAGTTGCGCTCGACGAGGGCGCCGCGCGACGTCAGGACGACGATGCCGTCACCCCCGACGTCGTACACGTCGTTGTCCGTGAACACCACTCCGGTTGACTGGATCTGAGCGGCCCCGGAAGCGCGTGTCCAGGTGGAAGGGTTGGCGATGCCGGTGCGGTCGACGTGGCGGACGGTGCAGTGGCTGACCCGGACGTCGTCGAATCGGGTGGGGGTCTTGGCCCCCTTCACGGTGAAGAGGATCCCCCCGCTCGGGTCCGGGTCCTTGAACTCGGCCCCGTTGACGTCGTGGACGTCGACGTCCTCTACGACGAAGTGATGGGCGACGCCGTAGTCGGTGAGCTCGACGTAGAGGCCCGCGCGGCGGTCGGTGGTGGTGTCGGGGCCGGTGTTGGAGAGATCGAGGTTGCGGATCTCCCACTGCTCGGTGTTGGTGAGGAGGAGCGCGGCGCGGGCACCCCCGCCCTCGATGTGCGGCTTGCTGTCGCTCATTCTCCCGTAGGCGTCGATCTGGACGGGCGCCCCATCCGCTCCCTTTCCCTTGGGCGCGAGTACACCTCCGCATTTCGTACCGCGTTTGAGGAGAAGGCGCTCGCCGGGGACGTAGGTGTGCGCGTTGGCCTGGGCGAGGGTGCGCCAGGGGGCCGCGGGTGAAGTGCCGGTGGCGTCGACGGCGCCGCTCTGGCAGTCGAGATAATAGGTGGTGGCGGGGGCGGCTGTTGCCGTGGTGGGGGTGACGGCTGCGGCCAGGGCCGCGGCCAGCAGGAGGGTTCGCAGGCGCATGATCCGGAACGTATCGGCGGCCCGGCCCAATACCCCGTCAACACGCTGGACGGCACATCCGTTTCGCCCGGCCCGCTCGGCGCCTCGAACTTCGGCACTTGCAGTGGACGCTACTCGCTGCCCGGATCCGCGGGTACTGTAAGCCCGCCAGCGGTGCTGGCCGGGGTCGAGCAGAGGGTGCCGAGCTCCTGAGCGATGTCGGGGAAGCGTCGGCGGAACGTGGTGTTACTGAGGCCGACCTGCCGGGCCAGCGCCAGGACGCCCGCCTGTGGCTGGCCCCGGCGATGGTCGAGCAGTTCGCCGCTGCGGGCTGCCCGGAAGTCACCGAGGCCACCCGGGCGAACTACCGCGCCTGCCTCACCGCCATCAGGACCGCCGTCTTCGGACCCGACCTGCCCGGCGGACGCCCCGTCCCTCTCTCCGAGTCCGACCCCTCCCAGCCCTACAGCCCCAACGACAAAGCCGCCCTGTGGGCCTGGGCCGGCGGCCAGCCCACCGACGAACTCCGCCGCGGACTGCGCCTGCTGCTGGCCCTCGGCCTGGACACCAACGAGACCATCCCCCTGCGCGGCCCCGACGTACGCGTCCTGTCGGACGGCTCCTGCGTGTCCACCGTCAGGGGCGCACGCACCCGCCTGATCATCTGCTCCCGCCCCTACGAACGCACCCTGGCCAGGCCGCCGAACACACCGGCACCGGCTACCTCTTCCGCACCGCCTGCTTCGCCCGGACCAGCAACACCATCACCGACCTCGTCTACCGCGCCGCCCACGACCCGCGCACACCCCGCCTGGTCATGGGCCGCTGCCGCGCCACCTGGCTCGTCGAGCGCATGAACATCCCCATCCCCCTGCCCGTCCTGCTCGCCGCGGCAGGACTCGACTCCCTCCACGCCCTCTCCCGGCTCCTGCCCTACCTCAAGGGCACCAGCGCCGAGCAGGCCCACACCACCCTCAGGGAGATGCCGTGACCCACAACCACCACGACCCGCTCCCCGGCGACCGCACCGGCACACCCTGCTGGCTGCACCAGCTGCGCCGGCGCCGCCGACACGTCAGGGCCGCCGACTTCACCCGTGGCCGCCAGCTCGTCGAACGCTCCGGCGTCATCCCCCTGATCCATCAGGCACAGCAGCAGAACCGCAAGTCCAACGCCGGACGCACCCGCACCGTCAGCCTCAAGGCCCTGTTCACCGCCATGACCCTCAGCTCCTGGCGCAACCAGGGACGCGTCGTGCTGGCCGAGGTCGCCGACATCCTCGCTCACCAGCTCACCCCTGCCGCACGCACCCAGCTCGCCCTGCCCGCAGGGCCCGACACCGCCGACGGCTTCGAAGCCGCCTACCTCGCCGTACGACGCACCTTTCACGCCGCCGAAGCCGTCATGGACCCCTCCCCACTGCCCAAACGACGTCTCCCGCGCGCAGAAGCCCTGCGCCTGGAACAGGACGCCGACCCGGAACAGCTCGCCGTCCGCCACCAGCTCCTCGTCGAGGTCACCAACCGCATCGTCGAGGCATCCCTCGCCCCGGCCAGGCCAGTGATCGAGGAGTTCTGGGACGGCTCGGTCGGCCTCGACGCCACCCCGATCCGGACCTTCTCCCGCGGCATCAGCACCACCGACCCCGACGCCGCCTGGTACGTCCGCGAGGGCGACCACCGCGACCCCGCCACACCCCACACAGGCAGCAGCCGCAGGACCCGCAAGGCCAAGCGCTACCTCTTCGGCTTCGAAGCCACCCTCATCGTCACCGGCGACACCTCCACCACCCCGCCCGGCACCACCAAACGCCCCGTGTACGGCCACAAGCCGCCGCTGCCCGCACTCGTCCTCGCCTTCACCGTCGACAAACCCGGACACGACCCCGCCGGCAACGCCGTCACCGCACTGCGCGACATGCACCGCCGCAACTACCCCACCGGCTGGCTCGCCGCCGACCGCGCCTACAACTCCGCCCAGCCCGAGAAATTCCACATCCCCGTCCGCGACCTCGGCTACCGCCCCGTCTGGGATTACCGCATCGACCAACTCGGCATCCAGGACTCCCACGCCGGCGCCCTCCTCGTCGACGGCACCTGGTACTGCCCCCACATCCCCGAAGCACTCATCACCACCACCTCCGACCTCCTCAACAAAAAGATCGACAAACACACCTGGCGCGCCCGCGTCGACGCCCGCGCCTCCTACCGCCTGCGTCCCAAGGCCGCCCCCGACCACCGCGGCGCACGAAGGATGCTCTGCCCCGCAGCAGGCACCCGTCCCACCGTCGCCTGCCCGGCCAAACGCCGCAGCCTCGGCCGTGACCCCCGCCTGCCCCTCATCGACATCACCCCCACACCGACAGGGCCCCCGGAAATCTGCCGCCGCGAGTCACTGACCTTCGCCCGGGACATCGGCATCCGCCACTGGCAGGAACTCGACCACGGCCGCCCCCTCTGGGTCCACCACTACTTCCGCCTCCGCAACCGCGTCGAGCACTTCAACGGCTACGCCAAGGACCACGAAGCCATCGAACGCTCCCGCACCCGCCGCATCCGCGGAATCGCCGCCCAGTCCCTCCTCCTCGCCTTCCAGATCGCCCACGCCAACCACCGCAAACTCTCCAGCTGGCTCGACACCCTCCAGACCCACCACCAACCCGCCCGCCGCCGGCCCTCCAACCGCCACAAGCTCAGCAACCCCCACCGCTGGACCCTGGGCGGCTACCTCCCCGACAACACCCCCGAGCCCTGACCCACCCCACCCCCTGCACCACACCTGACCAGCACAAACACATCTGGCCCTCTGCGAACCTGCAGAGGGCCAGATCACGTCCAGAACAACAACAAAGCCGGTCAACGCAACAAAGTGTCGCATTGACCGGCTCTATTGGGTCGGTTGACCTGATCTGCTTCCGCCGGTCGGCGGGCCTTATCTCCGGGACCCGCCGACGGGTGGCCTTCAGGCAGGGCGCAATCCTCGCACCGCAGGCCGGAGGCGGGGTAAGGCAAAGGGGCCGGTGGTCAACGGGCGAGGGTGACCCGGAGGGGGAGGTTGGGGCACCCCGTAGCCTTCTCCGAGAGCGCGGTCTTCTCCTCCGGGTCGATGGTCAGCCGCCAACGGAGCTTGGTGGCGATCCAGTCGGCGACGTACTGGCAGCGGTATCCCTCGGCTGGCGGCATCCAGGTCGCCGGATCCTGGTCGGCCTTGGACCGGTTGGTCCTTGCCGAGACGGCGATCAGACTCCGTTCCGCGCTGAGGTCGTTGGCGTACTCCTGCCGTTCGGCCGGTGACCAGCGTGACGCGCCAGCTGGCGGGGAGCGTCATTCGAACCGTGCGGTATTCCCGGCTCCGGAGCAGCTGACAGGCACAGGCGGGGACGTTCAGCCGCCGTCGCGGCGCCATTGGTAACGCCACGCCGCGTCGAGGTAGCCCTCCTCTTCCAGGGAACCGCGCTGCGGCGGGCCGAGAAGGCGTGCTGCTTCCACGCACCTTTCGTCGTCGCGGAGGGCGAGCCCGTAGACGGCAGCCAACTGGACCAGACGGTCCGTATCGTCCAGCACAGCTGCCATGGCGTCCGCGAACGCGGGATCGTGGTCCCTGCCCTCGGCAACCACGCGGCAGGCGGTTTTCCGTACCACCGCGTCCGGATCGGCCATCAGCCCCAGCAACGCCGTGCGAGCATCGCCGGAAAAGGCCGGCGGCGAGGACAAGGCACTGAGCCCTTGCGCCACCGCACGCCGTACCCGGGCATCGGGATGGCCGGCGTGGGGCAGAAGGGCCGCCTCCGCGCGGGGGTCGCTGTGTTCTCCAAGAGCGACCAGCACCTCGGTGAGGACGGCGAGGTGCGTCTCGGCGGCCGCCCAGCCGGTGAACAGGTCCAGAGCGGGACCAGCGAACGCGTCCTCGTCGCTGTCGTCGAACAGATGAATAAGGCGGAGCACCTCGGCACCGAACAATCGGCGGGATGGGTCCGGGCTCGTACGCAGTACCGCCGCAGCGGCCCAGGTCGCCTCCTCCCGCCGTCCACTCAACTGGAGGCTGGCACGGCTCCACGTTGCATGGTCCTGCTGATCGACCTGGGCCAACGCACGGTCCATCAGCTCCTCGAACGAGGTTCGTACCCCGAGCAGTTCCTCGACATACGTGAGGATCGCCCCATGGCCGTCCCGCGCAGTCATGCCACCAAGGGTGAACTCGACGACGCTGTCGTACTCACCGTCTTGAACCCGCTTACGGCCGACAGCGTCCCGGGATCCGGTACGGCGTCGCAGCTCGGCCTCGACCCCCGTCTCGTGCCAGCGGCGCGCGAGGTCCCGGGCCTCCAGGAGTTCGCTCTCGGGATACCTGCCGCGGATCTCGTGGTCCAGGAGCGCCTCGAACAGAGCGGGCGAACCCGAGTCGACCGCCTCACTCAGGGGGATGAGGT
The DNA here is from genome assembly GCF_042673865.1 of Streptomyces sp. NPDC056987. Classification (NCBI taxonomy): domain Bacteria; kingdom Bacillati; phylum Actinomycetota; class Actinomycetes; order Kitasatosporales; family Streptomycetaceae; genus Streptomyces; species Streptomyces sp. NPDC056987. The sequence goes on along the minus strand of NZ_JBHURV010000051.1, from coordinate 4,690 downwards.
CATCGGGGCGGCTCTGGCCCGAATCCGCACCGTACTGGAGCAGCAGTTGGGCGATGCGCCCGGCGTGCATCCGGACGGCCAGGCAGAACGCGGCGTCCAGGCAGTCGGAGTCGCTGTGCTCGTGGAGGAGGATCCTCACCAAATCCGTGTCTCCAGCCTGGACCGCGGAGATCAGGGAAGACTGGCCGTCCACCGCATTGCTCGTACCCGTACCCACGCCCATGATCCTGTTCCCCCGTAGCGTTCTCGCAGCTCAGTGTAGATCTGCCGAAATCGGCCCCACAGGGCGGATAACAGGCCGGCACGGCCTGGCGGACTTGCATGACGATCGAATCAGGGCCCGGGGTATGGAGGCCCGTCGGTAAGGGCACGCTGGCGTGCTTGGAGGTAGGCGGCCCAGTCGGTGGCGGCGCGGCGGCGCCACTGGACGGCTGTGATCGGGTGGAGGCCGAGCATCGGGCCGAGGACCGCGGGCGGCAGGTCGCAAGCGAGGGCCACCAGGGCGGTGGTCCGGGCGGGCCGGTTGGGGATGTGACAGGCGGCCAGGCGTCGGCTGAGGGCCGCGGCGGAGATGTGGGCGCCGGGCAGGTGGCCGGGGAACAGCCAGCCGGCACTCGTGTTCGCGGCCCAGCCCTGGGGAGCGGGGCGGTCGGCGAGGGTGGTCAAGAGGTCGGCCAGGGTGGTGGGGAGTGGGATCGGGGTCCTGCCCAAAGTGAGGAACGTCGTCCCGTCTTCGGCGGTCAGGGCGGTGGTGGGCAGGGCAGCGATCCGGGTGAGGTGCTGGCCGAACAGCAGGAGGATCGCGCCGGCGGCCCGGACGTCGAGGTCGAGGCGGGTGTCGGTGAGGCACTGGTGTAGGAGGTCCCAGTGGGAGTCCTCCACCAGGCCGACCGGGTCGGCCTTCGGGCGGTGCGGCACGAGGAGGTCGCGGGCGTGGTGGCGGCGGTGGGCCCAGACGACGAAGTCACGGACTTCGTAGCGTGTTCCTGGGTTGGCCGCGAGCCAGGTGTCGAGGTGGCCTTGGTCGAGAGTGGCGATGGTCAGGCCGTGGCCGGCGGTGGTGGTGAGGAGTTCAGCGGCGAGGTTGATGCGGGTGTAGGCCCAGCGGATCCGGTGCTTGACTCCGCCGGCCCGGACGGCCTGGTGGCGTTTGGCGCGGGGCAGCAGGGACCAGCGGACGTAGGCGCGGAGCAGGGCTCCGTGCTCGGGGTGCCGGGCGACGGTTCGTTCCAGGTGCCGGACGATCCGCACCGCGAGTTCGGCCCGGGGCTCCAGAACCTGGTAGGCGGTCAGCAGGCCGCGCAGGTACTCGGCGGTCATCGCCGTGCCACGGCCGTCGATCGTGGCATCGAGGTCGGTGTGGGAGAGCGGGCGGCCTGAGGTCATGAGGTCGCGCAGGAGGCGGGCAGAGCGGGAGCCGCGCAGCCAGTTCAGGACCGTTCCCGCATCCGGAGCCTGGGCCAGCGCCGCCCGCATCGCCGCGAGCGGCCCGCTGCCCACCGCTTCGGGCACGTCGGTGAAGAGCTCCTCCAGGTGGTCGGCGACGGCGCAGCGGTCGCAGAGTCGGCCGACCTTGTAGGAGCGCGGTCCGGCGCAACGTTCGCAGGCGTAGGGGTCGGGGACGCCGGCGCAGGGCCCGCAGACCCGGCGGTGCTCGGCGCGCCCGATCAGTACCCGGGCCCGGTCACAGTCCGGGCAGGGCATGGGGTGGCTGCGGGCGGTCCGGTAGCAGGGGGTGCAGACGGGGCCGAGCGGCCATCGTGCGGTCACGGGGGCAGTTGTGTGGCAGAGCGCGCATGGGGTCGCCGGCCGGGGGCGGCAGTTCGAGCAGGGGTCCAGTTCGGCCGGTTTGCCGCAGGCCGAGCAGGTGCGGGTCGCCGCGGCCTGCCGGCGGCGGCAGGCCGCGCAGGTGTTCCTGCTCGGTCGTGGTCCGATGGTTCCGCAGACCGTGCAGGCGCCGATGTTGCCGCGGTTGGCGAGGGTTCCTTCGCAACCGAGACAGACCCGGCCGCCCGGGACGGCCCGGCGCAGTGGCCGGACGCGTCCGCAGCGCAGGCAGGCCGGGGCCCGCACTCCGGTGACCCCGCGGTCGGTCAGGGTGGTGATGAAGGCCTGGACGGAACGGGGTGCGGAGGATGCGCCGCTGACCAGGGCGTCGGGGTGGGCCGTGAGGTGGGCCCGGATGCGGCCGCGGGCGGCTGGGGTCAGGTCGGCGACGATCCGGGCCGCGTCCGCAGCGGCAAGGTCGGGGAAGGAGGAGGTCATCAGGCGGGCGAGTTCCCGCCAGGTTTCCGGGGTGGAGGCGGGGGCGGTCATCGGTCTCCCGGTCGGGTCAGGCGTACTCGGCGTGCCGGCGGGGCCTTTGCGGCGGTGGTGGTCTCGCCGGTCGCGGTCGTCTTGGCGACCTGGACGTGGGTCTCGGTGACGGTGATCAGGTCCGCCGGGGTGACGTGGAGGATCGAGCAGAGCGCGGCCAGCACGTCCATCGACAGCCTCTGCGGGACCTGAGTGACGAGGCGGTAGACCTGCTCTCGGGAGAGATTGACCCCGTGCTCGGCCAGGGCTGGGATCAGATCGGTGGTCTGGAACATGTCCCGCTCGGCCATCAACCGGCGCAGGTTCCACACGATCTCCATGCGCTTCACCACGACAGCGCCCCCTCCTCCTTCGTGCCGGCCTCCAGCCGTCGCCGCAGCGCGCTCTCGATCAGCCGGTTGCGGTACTCGTCAGACACCCACGTGTACAAGGCTGTCGTCGAGCCGTAGGCGTGTCCGACCTGCTGCTGCACGAACCGCTCCGGATAGCCGAACTCGACGAGGTGCGTGATGTAGGTGTGCCGCAGGCAGTGCAGGTCCAGCTCGCCCGGCAGCCCGGCGCGCTCGCGCACCGAAGCGAACACCTCATCCAGGCGCCGCACCCCGATCCGGCCACACCGCTCCGTAACCCACAACGCCGGATGCCGGCCTGGAGAGAAGCCGGGCCTCACCTCGGCCGCCCATTCCTCGATGAGGGGGACGATCCACTCGACCTCCGGAACCGTCAGTACCGTCCGCCGCTTAGGCGGGCTCCCCCGCGACGCCTTTCCGAACCGCACCTCCACCGCCCCCACCCGCCCGTACTGCGGCGCCCGCGGATTCCGCCGCAGGTCGGCCAGATCCAGCATCACCGTCTCCCGGCGCCGCGTCCCGTAGGCGTAGACCTGCTTGAGGAGGATCGCGTCCCGCCACGCCGCAAGCACCCCCTTGCGCCGCTTCCGGCGGGTCTCCTCAACCCGATCATCGGCGGCATCAAAGAACATCTGGAGCTCGTCGAACGTCAGCGCCCGCCGTCCGGGCCGTCCCTCGTACTCCACGACGTGAGCTGCGGTGTTCCAGTCGTGACACACCTGAGCCGGGAACCGGCCGAACTCCTCCGAGCAGGCCACCGCCCAGCCGTACCGCGCGTCGGTGATGAACGCGCAGAACATCTCCAAGTCGCCCTGCTGCCCCCGCACCGTCGACCACACCAGCTCGCCGCGCGAGAGCCTGGCGGAGAAGTACGCCTCGACGTCCTCGGGGGCCCAGTCCCAGGGGTAGGTGCCGGTGAACTCGGCGAACCGACGCACCAGACTGACCCGGTCGCTGATTGTCTTCTTTGTCAGCAGCCGACTGCGCTGCTGCTGTTCCCACCCGGTCAGCATCGCGGCGAACATCGCCGCCTCCGGATCCAACGCGGCCACATTCGCCGCCCGCACAAGCCGGACCGCCCCAGGCAAACTCGCCCTGCTCAATGCCGCCTCCGAGAGTTGCATCAGATGCAACATCGTGGCGTTGAACGCCCTTCCGCAGGTCAGAACGTATCTACCGTCACCTCTACGAGTGACAACCCCATCCCCGACCTACCCCGCGCCGTCAGCGTGCGGGAGCAGAATGATGCGTTGAGCCCAACTCCGCCTACTTGGAGTCCCATGCTTCCGCCAACGGGACCAGATGGTCGATGTCCAGTCCGCTCGGTCCGTCGATGTACTGGTCGTCGTAGGCGCTGTACCAGCGGCCACCGCTCAGCTTGCAGCCCGCCGCTTGCGCGGGGGCGACGACCGCTTCCTGCTTGAGTACTTCGGCGCGGGAGTCGCAGCCGTCACGGTCGGCATCCACCCAGTGCCGGAACAGTGTGCGCTTGTACCCGGTACGGTCCTCCTCCTCAACGATCACAGCCCCCAGAGCATCGTTCAACGGCATGGCCAGGACGTCACCGGGAGTAGCGAGAAGGCCGGAAGCCGGGGTGGCTGCCGCCGCGGACAACGGTGCGAACAGCGCGCCCGTAGCGGCGAGAAGAGCGACAGCGGAACGGAAACGCACAACGGGTCCCTTTCGAAGATCACATGCGTACGCGTCCTTCGTAGCGGCCCCCGAACCCTGACCTCCCATGACCGGCCATCACCTCACCCGAACGAGTGGTAAGTCGCACCGCACATCTGCCGCTGCGCCCCCCAGAGGTGGGAGGTCGGCGCCGAACTCGTCGGCGCACTGCTCGGGGTCCAGCTGTGCGGCACCGCTTCGGTCATTGCTGCGGCGGAGGACCTTGTCACTGCGGCCCACGGCCTGGAGCTGAACGAGAAGGACGGTGACCGCAATCCAGCGGCACGCCGAGGCAGTCGTCGCGGCCTAGGTGTACTGACCCGCGGGGTTGTTGACGCGGGTCAGTACACCTA
>NZ_JBHURV010000050.1:0-71280 GCF_042673865.1 Streptomyces sp. NPDC056987 | reverse complement strand
GCCCCTGGTGGGGGGGGCCGGGCCGTCGCCGTACCTCGTTGCCTCGTGCCTCGTGGCTCCTGCTCAGCCCTTGCCGGTCTTCCCGGCCCCGGCCGGGGAATCCGTGGCGGTGTCCGTCGCGGCGTCCTTGCCGAACTTCCCGCCGGAGGTCCCCGCCGCCTTCGCGTCGGACGTGGCATCCGCCTTCGCCTCGGACCCGGTGGCCGTCTTCGCGTCCGCCTTCGCGTCCGTCTTCCCGGCCCCGTCACCGTCCGCCTTCGCCTCCAGGTCGGGCTCCACGATCTCCTCGCGCCCCGGCCGGAGCCGCGACGAGATGACGATGTAGGCAACCGCGAGCAGGAAGACGAGCGCAGCCGTCCAGACGTTCAGCCGGAGGCCCAGGATGTGGTGTGCCTCGTCGACGCGCATGTACTCGATCCAGGCACGCCCCACGCAGTACGCGGCGACGTACAGGGCGAAGACCCTGCCGTGACCGAGCTTGAAGCGGCGGTCGGCCCAGACGACGAAGAGCGCGACGGCGACGCACCACAGCGACTCGTAGAGGAAGGTCGGGTGGTAGAGACCGGCTTCCCGGTTCGGGCCCGCGCTGATCTTCAGTGCCCACGGCAGATCCGTCGGCTTCCCGTACAGCTCCTGGTTGAACCAGTTGCCCCAGCGGCCGATGGCCTGAGCGAGCACGATCCCGGGGGCGATGGCGTCCGCGTACGCCGGGAGGGGGATCCCCCGGCGGCGGCAGCCGATCCAGGCACCGACCGCGCCCAGCGCGATCGCGCCCCAGATCCCGAGGCCGCCCTCCCAGATCTTGAAGGCGTCGACCCAGTTCTCTCCCTCGCTGAAGTAGAGCTGGTAATCGGTGATCACGTGGTAGAGACGGCCGCCGACGAGTCCGAAGGGCACCGCCCAGACGGCGATGTCGGCCACCGTGCCGACCTTTCCGCCCCGGGCGACCCAGCGCTTGCCGCCGTACCAGACGCCGACGAAGACACCGATGATGATGCAGAACGCATAGCCGCGCAGCGGTAGTGGTCCGAGATGGAGCACTCCGGTCGACGGGCTGGGAATGTAGGCAAGGTCCATGGCAGAACCGACGGTACAGTGCCGGGCGGGAGCTGCGGCAACCCGCCCGGCATCCGGATGTCCCTCCCGGCCGACTTTTTTCCCTCGGGGCGCGGTCGGCGCCGGTGGCCGTCCCCGGTCTCAGGCGGCGGGCTGCTCCCCGGGCCGGGCCTCGGGGACCGTCGCCGAGTGCGCCGCCGGCTCCGGGGCGCCCGGGGCGTCCGAGGCTGACTCCGAAGCCGGTGCCTCGTCGGGGCCCCGCCCCTCCCGCTCCGGGGCTCCCGCCGGGATCGAGGACGGTGCCGTGGGCGTGGCCGTGCCCGGCTTCTTGTCCTTGTTGGCCTCCTTGACCCACTTCTTCAGGTTCTCCGGGGTGATGTTCTCGCTCCCCTTCTTCGGGAAGACCGCCTCACCGTTGAGCAGCACGGTCGGCGTCCCGGAGAAACCGCCCGTGCGGAACGCCTCGGCGGCCTTGTCCACCCACTGGTCGTGCCCGCCCTTCTCCACGCACTGGCGGAAGCCGGGCGCCGACTCCAGGCCCGGCACCTTGCCCGCCAGCTCCAGCAGCTTGTCGTTGCTCGCGAAGGCGTCGTCCGTCTCCAGCGGCTGGTTCGCGTAGAGAACGTCGTGGTACGGGGGGAACTTGCCGGCGTCCTGCGCGCACGCGGCGGCGTTGGCCGCGCGCAGCGAGCCCGTGCCGCCCATGTTGCCGTCGATGATCGTCGCGAGGTGGTACTCGACCTTCAGCTCGCCCGACCGCTCCAGCTCGTGGATCACCCGCCGGAAGCCGTTCTCGAACTGGGCGCAGGCCGGGCAGCGGAAGTCCTCGTACACCGTGAGGGTGGCCGGCGCGTCCGTCGCCCCCACAGGGATCGCCAGGTCGTCCTTGCCGTTCACACCGGACGGCGCGCTCGCCGCACCCGCCGCTTCGATTTCCCTGTCCTTCTTCACGTTCGCCGCGATCACACCGACGACGCCGACCATGCCGAGCACGCCGGCCACGGTCGCCGCCATGATCAGCGTGCGCCTGCGCTTCTCCCGCGCCCGGTCCGCCACGCGTTCCTGCTGGAGCCGCTCTCTCGCGCTCCTCTTTGCCTCACGGTTCTTCTCGCTCACGCCCACAGCAACGAACCGGGGAGGTGCCTCCGCACCTCCCCGGTCCCACTTCCACCCGTACGGGTGACCCTTCCGCCCGATGTTCCCGGGCGCCCGGGGTCAGCGCTTGCGGACGCCCTCGGCCAGCTCAGCGGCGAGTTCACGCACCGCGACCAGCCCCGTCGCCGCGTCGGGGGCGTCCAGCATCCGCTGGACGAACGCGGAGCCCACGATCACGCCGTCCGCGAACCCCGCGACCTCCGCGGCGTGCTCGGCGTTGGACACCCCGAGTCCGACGCAGACCGGCAGGTCGGTGGTGGCGCGGGTCCGCTCCACCAGGTTCCGCGCCTCCAGGCCCACGGAGGTCCGCGTGCCGGTGACGCCCATCAGCGAGGCCGCGTAGACGAAACCGCTGCCGGCCGCGGTGATCGTGGCCAGCCGCGCGTCCTTGCTGCTGGGCGCCACCACGAAGACGGTCGCCAGACCGTGCTTGCCGGCGTGTTCGCGCCACACGGCGGACTCCTGGACGGGCAGGTCGGGCAGGATGCACCCGGCGCCGCCCGCCTCGGCCAGCTCGGCGGTGAACCGCTCGACGCCGTACCGGTCGATCGGGTTCCAGTACGTCATCACCAGCACCGGCTTGCCGGTCGCCTCGTACGCCTCACGGACCGTGCGCATCACGTCGGCGATCTTCACGCCGCCGCGCAGCGCGATGTCGTCGGCGGTCTGGATGACGGGGCCGTCGAGCACGGGGTCACTGTGCGGCAGCCCGACCTCGACGATGTCGGCGCCGCCGTCGAAGACCGCCTTCACGGCGGCGATGCCGCCGTCCACGGTGGGGAAGCCCGCCGGGAGGTAGGCGATCAGCGCGGCCCGGTTCTCGGCCCTGGCGCCCGCGAGGGTGTCGTTCAGCAGCCCGATGTTCCCGCTCACTTGGCGTCCTCCCCGTTGCCGTTACCGGTGCCGTTGCCGGCGCCGCTGCCGTTGTCCTCGTCGTATAGGCCGAAGTACTTGGCCGCGGTGTCCATGTCCTTGTCGCCGCGCCCGGAGAGGTTGACGACGATCAGGCCGTCCTTCCCCAGCTCACGCCCCAGCTCCAGCGCTCCGGCCAGCGCGTGCGCGCTCTCGATCGCCGGGATGATGCCCTCGGTGCGCGAGAGCAGCAGCAGCGCCCGCATCGCGTCGTCGTCGGTCACGGCCCGGTACTCGCCGCGCCCGCTGTCCTTGAGGTACGCGTGCTCCGGGCCGATGCCCGGGTAGTCGAGCCCGGCGGAGATCGAGTACGGCTCGGTGATCTGGCCCTCCTCGTCCTGGAGGACGTACGAGCGCGAACCGTGCAGGACGCCGGGCTCGCCCGCCGTCAGGGTGGCGGCGTGCTCGCCGGTCTCGACACCGTGGCCGGCGGGCTCGCACCCCACCAGGCGGACGCCCGCGTCGGGGATGAACGCGTGGAAGAGGCCGATCGCGTTCGAACCGCCGCCCACGCACGCCACGGCGGCGTCGGGCAGCCGTCCGGCGCGCTCCAGGATCTGGCGGCGGGCCTCGACACCGATGACGCGGTGGAAGTCGCGGACCATGGCGGGGAAGGGGTGCGGGCCCGCGACCGTGCCGAACAGGTAGTGCGTACGGTCGACATTGGCCACCCAGTCGCGGAACGCCTCGTTGATGGCGTCCTTCAGCGTCCGGCTGCCGGACTTCACCGGGATGACCTCGGCGCCCAGCATCCGCATCCTGGCCACGTTCAGGGCCTGGCGCTGCGTGTCGATCTCGCCCATGTAGATGGTGCATTCGAGGCCGAACAGCGCGCACGCGGTCGCGGTGGCGACCCCGTGCTGTCCGGCGCCGGTCTCGGCGATGACCCGGGTCTTGCCCATCCGCCGGGTCAGCAGGGCCTGGCCGAGCACGTTGTTGATCTTGTGTGAACCGGTGTGGTTCAGGTCCTCGCGCTTGAGGAAGATCCGCGCGCCGCCGGCGTGCTCGGCGAACCGGGGGACGTCGGTCAGCGCGCTGGGCCGACCGGTGTAGTTGACCAGGAGGTCGCCCAGCTCGGCGACGAAGGCGGGGTCGCCCTTCGCCTTCTCGTACTCGACGGCGACCTCGTCGACGGCGGCGACGAGCGCCTCGGGGATGAACTTGCCGCCGAAGGCACCGAAGTACCCCTCGGCGCTGGGGACCTGACCCTCGGGGTCGGGAATGAAGAATGATGACTCGGACACGCGGGAACTCCTCGGAACAGCGGACGGAGGGCACCGTGGCGCGTCGGGCAGGCGTCATCGCCGCGAGAGGAAGCGTCCTCCTGGACGCGTGGGGCGCGTACGATCACCTGCTCCGGCGCGCACCGCGCCAAGACCCACCCGGACCTGCCGGTCGACGGATGACCCGGACCTGCCGGTCACGGGCGACCCGGACCTACCGGTCGGCGGGTGCGGGGGTCTGGGGCGCGGTGGTGCGACGCCATCGCATTCCGTTGACCTGGCCGGGCTCGTCACCGATCACGTACCGCACCCGCCGTCCGTGCACCCGCCGGGCCGGCGCGCGGCAGCCCCGCGGACGGCACCCGCGCGCGAGCGGCGCGTGGGCGTCCGGCGTCGGGACCGCGGAGCGGACGGCGGCGGGCATGGCGGGGTCAGTCCCTCCCGTGCCGGAGCGCGGGGTGCGCGCCCGCGGCGACCAGGTCCGCGACCGCGGACTTCGGGTCACGGCCGGTGACCAGGGACTCGCCGACGAGTACGGCGTCGGCCCCGGCGTTGGCGTACGCGATCAGGTCGTGCGGCCCGCGCACCCCCGACTCGGCGATCTTCAGGATGCCGGCCGGGATCTCCGGGGCGACCCGCTCGAACGTGGAGCGGTCGACCTTGAGGGTCTTCAGGTCGCGCGCGTTGACGCCGATGACCTTCGCCCCGGCGTCCACGGCGCGCTCGGTCTCCTCCTCGTCGTGGACCTCCACGATCGGGGTGAGCCCGATGGACACGGCCCGCTCGATCAGCGAGACCAGCGCCGGCTGTTCGAGCGCGGCGACGATCAGCAGCGCCAGGTCGGCGCCGTGCGCGCGCGCCTCCCAGAGCTGGTACGAGGTGACGATGAAGTCCTTGCGCAGGACCGGGATGTCGACCCGGGCGCGGACCGCCTCCAGGTCGGCCAGCGAGCCGCCGAAGCGGCGCTGCTCGGTCAGTACGGAGATGACGGCGGCGCCGCCCGCCTCGTAGTCGGCGGCGAGGCCGGCGGGGTCGGCGATCGCGGCGAGCGCGCCCTTGGACGGGCTGGAGCGCTTGACCTCGCAGATGACCTGGACACCCTCGCCGCTCAGCGCGGCGAGGCCGTCCTTCGCCTGGGGCGCCTTGGCCGCGCGCTCCTTGAGCTCGTCGAGGCCGACACGCGCCTGCCGCTCTGCGAGGTCGGCGCGTACGCCGTCGATGATCTCGTCGAGCACACTCACGCGAGCGGCCCCCTTCCGGGACGGGTGCGGTTCAGTTCGGATCGTACCGACGGTGGCCGGAGCTGCCATCGGGCGCTGTTCGGCCATGTCGTGGGGTCCGGCCCTCCCGATGCTAGCCGGAAGTGGCCGAAGGGCCCGCATCCGGTCGGCCGAGCGTGCCGCTCCCGGGGCCCATCATGGCGCGAGCCACGAGCCGAAAGGCATGTTTCTGATGACACTGAAGGCCACGAGCACGGCACCGAGCGTCCACCACCACAGGGGGCGCTGGGTGATGCGCAGGGGGAGCGCTTTTGCGGCTCTTACCACCCAGATCACCCACACCACCGCGAAGATCACGTAGCCCACGAGGGCCAGCGCGTTGTCGCCGAACGCGGTCAGCGGGTCGCCCTGGGCCAGGGCGTGGGCACCGCGCAGGCCGCCGCAGCCGGGGCAGTAGAGACCGGTGAGGCTGTAGAGCGGGCAGGGCGGGTAGTGGCCGGATTCGTTCGGGTCGACCAGGCCGACGTACGCGAACGCGGCGGCGGCCCCCGCGAGGGCGGCGAGCGGCGCCAGCAGCCGCCTGACCCGGGACGCCGACTGCGGCACCTCGTACGGCGCGGGCGCCCCGTACGGCGCGGGCGGCGGCTGCCGTGGGTCGCCCGGCGGCGGCGCGGCGGGCGGGTGCGGGGCGTTCGGCGCATGGTCCACGCGGTGATTGTCCCCTCTCCCCACGGAAAGACGCAGCCCGGCCTCGCCGGACTGCGTCGTGTGCGGCGGGCCGCCGGGGACATCGCGGTGGACCGCCGGCGCCGCCATGGGACCCCGGGGTACGGGGATCAGACGGTCTGGGCCTGCGCCTGTCCCGCGAGCGGCGCGGCGGCCTCGTGCCGCTCGTGCTGGTGGGCGTCGGCCTGGCCGAGGATCTGCGCCCGGACGTCCTCGGAGCGCAGGTTGACCTGCTTGTTCGCCGCCGCGTTACGGGCAGCGGCCAGCTCCGGCGACTCCTTCGGCATGCCCATGCCCGCAGCCCGCATCGCCATGCCGACGACCCAGCCGAGCAGGACGACGGCGAGGCCGCCGTAGAACGCGAGGAAGTTGACCGCCACCATGCCGACTCCCGAGATGCAGAAGCCGATGAAGGCGATGGTGACGCCGGTCCAGGCCGCCGGGGTGTGTCCGTGGCTGCTGCCCGCCATGAGTTCTCCTCGTTGCTGTTGCGCCGGATGCGCTGGGGTGGGTCGGATGCGCTGGGTGAGCCGGACGCTCAGCGCATATTGTCCCGCATGCGCGGGCCGGACGGCTTCGGGGGGTCTCGGTGTGAGTCAGCTCTCGCGGGTCGGATCCTCGCCGCGGTCCAGGGCCTTCCAGAGGTCCTCGGGCCGGTCGGGGTCCACCACGGGTGCCTTGCGGGCGCCGCGGCCGCCGCCCGGCCCGGCCGCGGCGGCCTGGCCGGGCCGCTCGTACCGGCCGGACATCGCGGGCCAGCGGCGGCCGTACACGACGGCGAGCACGCCCGCGAGGAGGATCAGCGCGCCGCCCGCCGTGGTCACGTAGGGCCACGCGGTGTGGCTCAGCCCGGAGACCGTGGCGGCGGTGTCGCCGGTGGTCTGCGCGGCCTTCTCGTCGAGCGCCCCGCGGTCGGAGGCACCCAGGAACGCGGCGACGGCCGCCCCCGTACCGCTCAGGGCGAGCAGCGCGGCGACCAGCCGCCGCCCGGCCCCCCGGACGGCGAAGACGGCGACGAGCGCGGCGAGGCCGACGATCGCGAGGGCGGCGGGCACGCCGGTGATGTCACGGCCGTCGGCGTCGAGCGGCAGCGAACCGCCGCCGATGGCCGCCGCGCCCTCGGCCCAGGTCTGGCCGGAGGCGATCAGCACCACGGCGGCGCCGAGCGCGCCGAGGAGCAGGGCCGCGCCGAGACTGCGGCGGCTGCCGCGGGAATCGGCGGCCGCGGAGCCTGCGGAGGTACGGGGCTGGGGTACGGGTACGGCACTCACGTATCCCACTATCCCCTACCGCCGCAAACCCCCCGGAGCCCGGGGCCCGCCGCGACGCTCCCCGGGCGTCTCACCCCGTCCCGCGCCACGCGCCCACATGCCGCTCGCGCCCTCGCTCACGCGCCGCTCAGCCGGTTCGCGGTGTGGACGGCCCGGAGCACCGCCGCCGCCTTGTTGCGGCACTCGGTGTCCTCCGAGACCGGGTCGGAGTCCGCGACGACGCCCGCGCCCGCCTGGACGTAGGCCGTACCGTCGCGCAGCAGCGCCGTACGGATGGCGATGGCCGTGTCCGAGTCACCGGCGAAGTCGAGGTAGCCGACGCACCCGCCGTACAGTCCCCGCCGGGTGGGCTCCAGCTCGTCGATGATCTGCATGGCGCGCGGCTTGGGCGCGCCGGAGAGGGTGCCCGCCGGGAAGCAGGCGGTCAGCACGTCGAAGGCGGTACGGCTCTTGGCGACCCGGCCCGTCACGGTGGAGACGATGTGCATGACGTGGGAGTACCGCTCGACCGACATGAAGTCGACGACCTCGACGCTGCCCGGCTCGCAGACCCGGCCGAGGTCGTTGCGGCCGAGGTCGACGAGCATCAGGTGCTCGGCGCGCTCCTTGGGGTCGGCGAGGAGTTCGTCGGCGAGCGCCTGGTCCTCCTGCGGGGTGGCGCCGCGCGGCCGGGTACCGGCGATGGGGTGGACCATCGCGTGGCCGTCCTCCACCTTGACGAGCGCCTCCGGGCTGGAGCCGACGACGTCGAAGCCGGTCCCGCCCTCCTCGGTGGCGGGGAAGCGGAAGAGGTACATGTACGGGCTCGGGTTGGTGGCCCGCAGCACCCGGTACACGTCGAGCGCGCTCGCGGTGACGGGCGTCTCGAACCGCTGGGAGGGGACGACCTGGAAGGCCTCGCCCGCCCTGATCCGCTCCTTGATGTCCTCGACGGCGTCCTGGTAGGCGGGGCCGCCCCACAGCGCCGAGTACGCGGGCAGCTCGGAAGCGGGCAGTTCGACGGGCGGCGAGTGGACCGGCCGGTCGAGATCGGCGGCCATCGCGTCGAGCCGGGCGACGGCGTCCGCGTACGCCTCGTCCACGCCGGTGTCGAGATCGTTGTGGTTGATCGCGTTGGCGATCAGCAGGACGGAGCCGTCCCAGTGGTCGAGGACCGCGAGATCCGAGGTGAGCAGCATGGTCAGCTCGGGGATGCGCAGATCGTCGCGGGCGTGGTCGCCGATCTTCTCCAGCCGGCGGACGATGTCGTACCCGAGGTAGCCGACCATGCCGCCGGTGAAGGGCGGCATGCCGGAGGCGAGGTCGCGGGGGGTGTGGAGGGTCTCGACGGTGGCGCGCAGGGCGGCCAGCGGGTCACCGTCGACGGGGACGCCGACCGGCGGCGTACCCAGCCAGTGCGTCCGCCCGTCGCGCGCGGTGAGGGTGCCGGCCGACCGTACCCCGATGAACGAGTAGCGGGACCAGGAGCGGCCGTTCTCGGCGGACTCCAGCAGGAAGGTGCCGGCGCGTTCGCCGGCGAGCTTGCGGTACAGGCCGACCGGGGTGTCGCCGTCCGCGAGGAGGCGCCGGCTGACGGGGATGACGCGGCGGTCCACCGCCAGCTTGCGGAAGGTCTCAAGGTCCATGGCGGCTGACCCTACTCGGTGTGGGTACGGGGGCGTAGGGTGCGCGACGGGCGCACGGGGGGTGCGACGAACGGGCCCGCCCGCCGGGCGGCGGGCTCAGCCGTCCGAAGGGTGTCGCGGAAGGCCGCGGACTCACTCGCCCAGGGGCAGGACGTCCGCGTCGAAGCAGGTGCGCGCGCCGGTGTGGCAGGCGGCGCCGACCTGGTCGACCTGGACGAGGACGGTGTCCGCGTCGCAGTCCAGGGCGACGGACTTCACGTGCTGGACGTGGCCGGAGGTGTCCCCCTTCACCCAGTACTCCCGGCGGCTGCGGGACCAGTAGGTGCAGCGGCCGGTGGTCAGCGTGCGGTGCAGGGCCTCGTCGTCCATCCAGCCGAGCATCAGCACCTCGCCGGTGTCGTACTGCTGGGCGATCGCCGGGACCAGTCCGTCGGCGCTGCGCTTGAGACGGGCGGAGATGGCGGGGTCGAGCCCTCCGGTGGGGGACGCGTCCCCGGTCGTGCTGGTCATAGGGCCCATTGTGCCGCGCCCGCCCGGTTCCCCGGGTGGGGCGTCCACTGGGCGGACGCGATCCGGCCGCCGTACGCTGGACACATGTCGACCCATGCAAAGCGTGAACGACTTCTGCTCGCCGACCTGTTGGAGGCGGCGGGCCCCGATGCCCCGACGCTCTGCGACGGCTGGCTGACCCGCGATCTCGCGGCCCACGTGGTGGTGCGCGAACGCCGCCCCGACGCCGCGGCCGGGATGATGCTGACGGCGCTCAACGACCGCCTGGAGCGGGTGCAGGCCGAGTATGTCGCGAAGCCGTACGAGGAACTGATCCAGCTCATCAGGACGGGGCCGCCGAAGATGTCGCCGTACGGCATCAAGCAGCTCGACGAGGTGGCGAACACGGTGGAGTTCTACATCCACACGGAGGACGTCCGGCGGGCACAGCCCGACTGGACACCCCGGGAGGTGGACCGCGTCTTCGCCGACACCCTGTGGTCGAGGCTGGAGAAGGGCGGCCGGCTGATGGGCCGCAAGTCCCCGGTGGGTCTGGTGCTGCGCCGCCCGGACGGCCAGACGGCGGTGGCGCACCGGGGCACCCCGGTGGTGACGGCGACGGGCGAGCCGGGCGAGCTGCTGCTGTTCCTGTCGGGGCGGCAGGAGGCGGCGAGGGTCGAGCTGGAGGGCGAGAAGGAAGCGATCGACCGGGTGCAGGGCGCCAAGCTGGGGTTCGCGTAAGGAGCCGGGCACCACGTGACGGGAGGGGCCGCCGGACCGGACCGGTCCGGTGAGTTCCCCGGAGAGGCGCGGCCCGGCGGCCCCCGTCGCGCGCCCCGGTCACCGTGTCCGGGGGATCACCGTGTCCAGTAGGAGATGTTGCGGAAGCGGGCCTCGGCGCGGCCGGATCCGTGGTGGTAGACGCCGTTCTTGAAGTAGCGGGTGGCGGGTCCCCGGTCGGCGACGGTCAGAACGAGCGAGTCGTCGAAGTAGACCTTGATGGAGCCGGTGCCCGAGCTCGCCGTGTGGGCGATCTTCACGTTGAACCAGGTGTTGTACGCGCCCGTCCTGAGCACCGTGCCGTCGTAGCGCCGTACGGTGCCGCCGTTGGTGTCGAAGACGTTGAGCATGATGTCCGTGGCGGGAGTGCCCGCGGGGTGGACGCCCCGGAGGATCTGGACGAACGAGGCCCCGTCGGTGCCGGACGGGAGATAGACGTCCGCGTCCCACATGTGGTTGCCCGTGGAGTAGTCGCCCTTCCAGCGCATCTCGGTGCGCGGGTCGGTGGTGCTGCCCTCCTGGAAGGGCTCGTCGGTGGAGTACACCCACATCCGGTGGACGCCGCCGCTGGAGCTGTGCCGGTCGGCGAGATCGAGGTTCCAGGGTTTCTGCCAGCTGTACGTGAACGCCGTCGGCGTCCATCCGTCGGTCGGGTCGGCGGCCGTGACGGCGCCGGCGGGCAGGGCCGGCGGCAGGGCGAGCGCGGCCCCGCCGGCCAGCAGGCCGGCCCCGGCCCGTAAGACGTTTCTCCGGTTCATCAGGTGCCCTTTCCGGTGAGGGAGTGGGTCGGTCGGGACGGGTCCCGTGGGGAGCCGCCCGTGATGTCGTGCGAGGAACGCGAGGGGCAGGCAACACCAATACATCGGAGGAGTCAAGGGCTTCAGAGCGATCGCCTCGCCTGGCCACAACGGCCATATCCGACCGATGATCGCCGATTTATGGCCCGAATCCGCCACCCACACCCTCATTGACAGGTGCACGTAACACGCCTAGGTTCCCCGACACACCCGATGTATCGAGGGGAATCGAAGGGAATCGAGGGATACGTCGATGCGACCTGCCGGCGATTTCGGCAACCTGTCGGATTCCTCGGATTCCTCGGATTCCTCGGATTCCGGAGGACGATGATGAAGGCGCGGCACGCCCGAGGGCCCCGCCGCGACTGCCGCGGCGGGGCCCTCGGTGCGTACCGGACGGGCCGGGCGCGGGTGGCGCGGGTGTCACCGCACCGGCCGGCCCGCCTGCCGCAGTGCGTCCTTGACCTCGCCGATGCGCAGATCGCCGAAGTGGAAGACCGAGGCCGCCAGTACGGCGTCGGCGCCCGCCTCGACCGCCGGGGCGAAGTGGGCGAGTTTCCCCGCGCCGCCCGAGGCGATGACCGGGACGGTGACGTGGGCGCGTACGGCCGCGATCATCTCGGTGTCGTAGCCGTCCTTGGTGCCGTCGGCGTCCATCGAGTTGAGCAGGATCTCGCCCGCGCCCAGCTCCGCCGCCTCGTGGGCCCACTCGACGGCGTCCAGGCCGGTGCCCCTGCGGCCGCCGTGGGTGGTGACCTCGAAGGATCCCGACGGGGTGCGGCGCGCGTCGACCGACAGCACGAGGACCTGGCGTCCGAAGCGCTCGGCGATCTCGCGGATCAGCTCGGGGCGGGCGATGGCCGCCGTGTTGACGCCGACCTTGTCCGCGCCCGCCCGCAGCAGCTTGTCGACGTCCTCGGCGGTCCGTACGCCGCCGCCGACCGTGAGCGGGATGAAGACCTGCTCCGCCGTGCGGCGCACCACGTCGTAGGTCGTCTCGCGGTCGCCCGACGAGGCGGTGATGTCGAGGAAGGTCAGCTCGTCGGCGCCCTCGGCGTCGTACAGCCGGGCCATCTCGACCGGGTCGCCCGCGTCGCGCAGGTTCTGGAAGTTGACGCCCTTGACGACCCGGCCCTGGTCGACGTCGAGGCAGGGGATCACCCGTACGGCCAGGGTCATGCGGCACCTCCGCGCTCGCCGGGTCCGCGGTACGCCTCGACCTCGACCTCGACCACCAGGCTCGGGTCGATCAGTCCCGCCACCACGAGCATGGAGGCGGCGGGCCGCACCGCGTCGAAGAGTTCCTTGTGGGCGCGGCCGACCTCGTCCGCGTCCCGTACGTGGGTGAGGTACATCCGGGTCCGTACGACGTGCTCGGCGCCGAGCCCCAGCTCCTTCAGCGCCCCGAGCGCCACGCCGAACGCGGTGACGGTCTGCTCGTACGGGCCGCCCTCCGCGATCCGGCCGTCGACCACCGACGTGCAGCCGGAGACCAGGACGAGCCCGTTCGGCAGTTCCACCGCGCGGGAGTAGCCGAAGGACTCCTCCCAGGGGCCGCCGGAGGAGATCCTCCGTACGGCCGCGGGGTCGTCGCTCATCCGGACACCGCCGCGAGCGCCTCTTCCAGGGTGAACGCCTCGGCGTACAGGGCCTTGCCGACGATCGCTCCCTCGACGCCCTCGGGCACCAGCGTGGCGATGGCCCGCAGGTCGTCGAGGGAGGAGACGCCGCCGGAGGCGACGACGGGCTTGTCGGTCGCGGCGCAGACGTTCTTCAACAGCTCCAGGTTGGGGCCCTGGAGGGTGCCGTCCTTGGCGATGTCGGTGACGACGTACCGCGCGCACCCCTCGGAGTCCAGCCGGGCCAGCGTCTCGTAGAGGTCGCCGCCGTCACGGGTCCAGCCGCGGCCGCGCAGGGTCGTACCGCGGACGTCGAGGCCGACCGCGATCTTGTCGCCGTGCTCGGCGATGATCCGGGCGACCCACTCCGGGGTCTCCAGCGCGGCCGTGCCGAGGTTGACGCGGGTGCAGCCGGTGGCGAGGGCCGCGGCGAGCGAGGCGTCGTCGCGGATGCCGCCGGACAGTTCGACCTTGATGTCCATGGCGTCGGCGACCTCGGCGATCAGCTTCCGGTTGTCACCGGTGCCGAAGGCCGCGTCGAGGTCGACGAGGTGCAGCCACTCGGCGCCGGCGCGCTGCCAGGTGAGGGCGGCTTCGAGCGGGGAGCCGTACGAGGTCTCCGAACCGGACTCGCCGTGGACGAGCCGTACGGCCTGGCCGTCGCGGACGTCGACGGCGGGGAGGAGTTCCAGCTTCGGGAGCCGCGGCACATCGGACTTCGGCGCATTCGGTACAGAAGACATTCAGAGGGTTCCGATCCAGTTGGTCAGCAACTCGGCGCCGGCGTCGCCGGACTTCTCGGGGTGGAACTGGGTGGCCCACAGGGCGCCGTTCTCCACGGCCGCCACGAACGGCTCGCCGTGGGTGGCCCAGGTGACCCGGGGGGCGCGGATCTTGGCGTTGGTGACTTCCAGGCTCCACTCCCGCGCGGCGTACGAGTGCACGAAGTAGAACCGGGCGTCGGGGTCGAGCCCGGCGAACAGCCGGCTGTCGTCCGGCGCCTCGACGGTGTTCCACCCCATGTGCGGGACGACGGGGGCCTTCAGCGGCCCGACGGTGCCCGGCCACTCGCCGAGCCCCTCGCTCTCCACGCCGTGCTCGATGCCGCGGTCGAAGAGGATCTGCATGCCGACGCAGATCCCCATGACGGGACGGCCGCCGGCCAGCCTGCGGCCGATGATCCAGTCGCCGCGCGCGGCGGTGAGCCCCTTCATGCAGGCGGAGAAGGCGCCGACGCCGGGGACGAGCAGCCCGTCGGCGTTCATCGCCCGGTCGAAGTCGCGGGTGATCTCCACGTCGGCCCCGGCGCGGGCGAGGGCGCGCTCGGCCGAGCGGACGTTGCCGAACCCGTAGTCGAAGACCACCACGCTCTTGTTGTCGGTCATCCCCAGAGTCCTTGGATCCGCAGGACGCCCGCCACCAGGCAGAGCACGGAGCAGAGTCCCAGCAGCACGATCACGCCCATGGGCAGCTTCTGCTTGTGGAAGGAGTACACACCGCCGGCGAGGAAGAGCCCCACGACGATCAGGATGGTCGACAGACCGGTCACAGCGCGCCCTTGGTCGAAGGAAGGATTCCGGCGGCGCGCGGGTCGCGCTCGGAGGCGTACCGCAGGGCGCGGGCGAGCGCCTTGAACTGGCACTCCACGATGTGGTGCGCGTTGCGCCCGTACGGGACGTGGACGTGCAGGGCGATCTGGGCCTGGGCGACGAAGGACTCCAGGATGTGCCGGGTCATCGTCGTGTCGTACGCGCCGATCATCGGCGCCATCGTCTCGGGCTCGGTGTGCACGAGGTACGGGCGGCCCGAGAGGTCGACGGTGACCTGGGCGAGCGACTCGTCCAGCGGCACCGTGCAGTTGCCGAAGCGGTAGATGCCGACCTTGTCGCCGAGGGCCTGTTTGAAGGCGGCGCCGAGCGCGAGGGCGGTGTCCTCGATGGTGTGGTGCGAGTCGATGTGGAGGTCGCCCTCGGTCTTCACCGTGAGGTCGAACAGGCCGTGCCGGCCGAGCTGGTCGAGCATGTGGTCGTAGAAGCCGACCCCGGTCGACACATCGACCTTTCCGCTGCCGTCGAGATCTATCTCGACGACGACGGAGGTCTCCTTCGTCGTGCGTTCCACGCGGCCGATGCGGCTCATGCGCTCTGCTCCTTCTTGAGATCACGTACCGCGTCGAGGAACGCGTCGTTCTCGGACGGGGTGCCCGCGGTCACCCGCAGCCAGCCCGGTACGCCGTTGTCACGGATGAGGACCCCCCGGTCGAGGATCTGCCGCCAGGCCGTGCGGGAGTCCTCGAAGCGGCCGAACTGGACGAAGTTCGCGTCCGATTCGGTGACGTCGAACCCGAGGGCCCGCAACTCCCCGACCAGCCGGTCCCGCTCGGCCTTGAGCGTCTCGACGTACCCGAGCAGCGTATCGGTGTGCTCCAGCGCGGCGAGCGCGGTGGCCTGGGTGACGGCGGAGAGGTGGTACGGCAGGCGCACCAGCTGGACGGCGTCGACCACGGCGGGGTGCGCGGCGAGGTAGCCGAGGCGCAGTCCGGCCGCGCCGAACGCCTTGGACATCGTGCGGGAGACGACGAGGAGCGGGCGGCCCTCGATCAGCGGCAGCAGGGAGGGGCGGTGGCTGAACTCGACGTACGCCTCGTCGACGACGACCAGCGTCGGGCGGACCGCCTGGGCGGCCTCGTACAGCGCGAGGACGGCGTCGGCGCCGACCGCGGTGCCCGTGGGGTTGTTGGGCGAGGTGACGAAGACGACGTCGGGCCGGTGCGCGGTGATCGCCTCGCGCGCCGCGGCGACGTCGATGGTGAAGTCCTCGTTGCGCGGCCCTGAGATCCAGCCGGTGCCGGTGCCCCGCGCGATGAGTCCGTGCATGGAGTACGAGGGCTCGAAGCCGATGGCGGTGCGGCCGGGGCCGCCGAAGGTCTGCAACAGCTGCTGGATGACCTCGTTGGAGCCGTTGGCGGCCCAGACCTGCGCGGCGGTCAGCGGGGGCACCGCGGTGCCCGCCAGGCCGGTGCGGGTGAGGTAGTCGGCGAGCCGCGTGCGCAGTTCGACCGCGTCCCGGTCGGGGTAGCGGTTGAGCCCGCGGGCCGCCTCGCGGACCCGCTCGGCGATCCGCTCGACGAGCGCCTCGGGGAGCGGGTACGGGTTCTCGTTGGTGTTCAGCTGTACGGGGACGTCGAGCTGGGGCGCGCCGTAGGGGGACTTGCCGCGCAGCTCGTCCCGTACGGGCAGGTCGTCGATCCCGAGCGGCCGGGGCGGCGGCTCGGGTGTCTGGGTGGTGCTCACTTGCCGGGTACCTTCCATCCGAACCTTGCCTTGAGCGCCGCGCCGTGCGCGGGCAGATCCTCCGCCTCCGCCAGCGTCACCACATGGTGGGCGACCTCGGCGAGGGCGTCCTCGCTGTAGTCGACGATGTGGATGCCGCGCAGGAAGGACTGGACGGACAGGCCCGAGGAGTGGCAGGCGCAGCCGCCGGTCGGCAGGACGTGGTTGGAGCCCGCGCAGTAGTCGCCGAGCGAGACGGGCGCGTACGGGCCCACGAAGATCGCGCCCGCGTTGCGCACCCGCCCGGCCAGGGCGGCGGCGTCGGCGGTCTGGATCTCCAGGTGTTCGGCGCCGTACGCGTCCACGACGCGCAGGCCGTCCTCGACGGAGTCGACGAGCACGACGGCCGACTGGCGTCCGGTGAGCGCGGGCCGTACCCGGTCCTCGATGTGCTTGGTCGCCGCGACCTGCGGCTCCAGCTCCTTCTCCACGGCGTCGGCCAGTGCGGCGGAGTCGGTGACGAGGACGGCGGCGGCGAGCGGGTCGTGCTCGGCCTGGCTGATCAGGTCGGCGGCGACGTGCACCGGGTCGGCGGTGTCGTCCGCGAGGATGGCGATCTCGGTGGGTCCTGCCTCGGCGTCGATGCCGATCCGGCCGGTGAAGTAGCGCTTGGCGGCGGCGACCCAGATGTTGCCGGGGCCGGTGACCATGTTCGCCGGCGGGCAGCCGTCGGGGCCCGTCGTGCCGTACGCGAACATCGCGACGGCGGAGGCGCCGCCCGCCGCGTACACCTCGTCGATACCGAGCAGCGCGCAGGCGGCCAGGATCGTCGGGTGGGGCAGGCCGCCGAACTCTTTCTGCGCGGGGGAGGCCAGCGCGATGGACGGGACGCCCGCCTCCTGCGCCGGCACCACGTTCATGATCACGGAGGAGGGGTAGACGGACCGGCCGCCGGGCGCGTAGAGGCCCACGCGCTCCACCGGGACCCACTTCTCGGTGACGGTGCCGCCGGGCACGACCTGGGTGGTGTGCGCGGTACGGCGCTGCGCGCGGTGGACCAGGCGGGCGCGGCGGATCGACTCCTCCAGCGCGGCCCGTACGTCGGGGTCGAGCGCCGCCAGGGCATCGGCGAGGGCGGCGGCGGGCACCCGTACGTGCTCCAGCTCGACCCCGTCGAACTTCGCCGCGGACTCGATCAGCGCCGCCGTGCCCCGATGGCGGACGTCCTCGCAGAGGGGCCGCACCTTCTCCAGGGCGGCCGCCACGTCGAACTCGGCTCGGGGCAGCAGGTCACGCAGAGCCACGCCCTCGGGGAGGGTGTCGCCGCGCAGATCGATTCGTGAGATCACGGGGTCAATTCTCGCAGACCGGATCAGGGCGCCGGACGTCTGTATCACTGGCTGATACATGTCCCGGACACCACTCCTCACTACTAGTGTTCAGTTCGTCACCGATCGGGGCACAACGAGGGTAAGGACCGTTTCGCCCAACTGGTCTGTACACCCCTCTGTACATCGCTCCAGACCTCACGTTTTGCATCGATCCACACCACCGGACAGCACCGCACAGCAGCGTTCATCGCTCCACACATCCATGATCGGCAATCACACCCTGTAACCAACGGGGAAGCGGAGGAGCGGCCGTGACCGAGCCGCAGTACAACGAATCTCCGGACTGGCTCAGTGCGGCGGAAGTCGGCATGTGGCAGTCGTTCCGCAACGGCAGCACGTACGACCTGAGCACTCCGGACCCACTCCTGAACGATCCCTTCTCACCCCGCCCCTGGGGCACGGAGCGCAGTGTGCGCGCCCGGGTGATCGCCCTGCTCCTGCTCAACGGGCCGGCGGCGCTGCCCGGCCGGGTCGCCGCGCTCAAGCTGCGGGGCGTCCAGATCACCGGGACGCTCAATCTCGCGGGCGGCACGGTCGCCCCGTACCTGGAGCTGGACCGGTGCCGGTTCGAGAACGAGGTGATCCTGCCCGAGTCGCACTTCACCACGCTGCGGATGGTGGAGTGCGCGATCCCCCGGCTGGAGGCCGCGCGCCTGCGCACCCAGGGCGATCTGCATCTGCCGCGCTGCCGGGTGGAGCGGGGGATCCGGCTGACCGACGCGCAGATCGGCACGGATCTGCTGATCAGCGAGATCGACGTGGGGCCGGACCGGCTCGGCCGGGCGATCGCCGCCGACGGGCTGTCCGTCGCGCAGGACTTCACCGCCGATCAGATCGAGACGTACGGCGAGGTCAGTCTGCGCGGCGCGAAGATCGGCGTGTCGCTGAGCCTGCGCGGCAGCCGGCTGCGCGCCGCGGAGGAGCGGCGGGCGCTCAACGCCCCGCAGCTCACGGTGGAGCGGTCGCTGTACATGGCGGGCGCGTGGATCGCCGACACCACCGATGTCCCCGGCGTGCCGGACGTCGCCCTGGTGACGCCCCCGTACGGCGTCGGCCCGACCGCCACGCCGCTGCTGGGCGCGCGATTACAGCGCTTCGAGTGCCGGGGCGGGGTCCGGCTCGACGACGGGAGGTTCGGGGACGCGCTGGACGTGGACGGCGCGCGGTTCTTCCTGGCCCCGACGGAGGAGCTGTCGCTGCGCCGGATCAGCACGCCGGAGCTGCGGTTCAAGTGCGAGCGCGTGGAGGAGGGCCGGGTCGTGCTGAACGGCGCGCGGATCGTCACGCTCGTCGACATGTCGACGAGCTGGCCGGGTCCCGGCGGCCTCGCCATGGGCGGCTTCGTCTACGAGAACCTCGTGCCGTTCGGTCACTTCCCGCTGCTGCGGCGGCTGGAGTGGCTGGCGGCGGCGACCCCGGAGTACTCCCCGGAGCCGTACGAGCGGCTCGCGCAGGTGCTGCGCAACTGCGGCGAGGACGCGGACGCGCGCGAGGTGCTGCTGGCGAAGCAGCGGCGGCGCCGCGAGACGCTGCCGCTGGCGGCGAAGCTGTGGGGCTACCTCCAGGACTGGACGGTGGCGTACGGCTACCGCCCCGGCCGGGCGGCGCTGTGGATGGCTCTGCTGTGGGGCGCGGGCACGATCGCCTTCGCACGCAACCCGCCGCCGCCGCTGCGGGCGGACGAGCACCCGATGTGGAATCCGGCGCTCTACGCGCTGGACCTGCTCATCCCGGTGATCGATCTGGGCCAGGACGGGTACTGGCTCCCGCAGGGCACCTGGCAGTGGACGGCGGCGGGGCTGGTGGTGCTGGGCTGGATCCTGGCGACCACGGTGGCCACGGGCGCCACCCGGGTCCTGCGAAGGGGCTGACCGCCCGCCCGGTGGCCTCCGGGGACACGGAGGCCACACGGGTCCCAGAGGCCACGCGCGGCACGGGGGCCACCCGGAGTCACCGGCGCCTCCGGAGCCGGGTGTCTCCCCACAACCGGCGGGCAGCACCCCGGTTTCTTTACGTTCCCTTGACCTCCGCCAGGACAACCTTTCCCCCGCCACCAAAGCTTCACAGGAACCCTCTGGCGCCCCCGTCACCTGCGGTTTTCAATGGTCCGCACCATGTCATTGCTTCGCGCCCTGATCAGCACCGCGCGTATGGTCCGGCACACTCCGCAGCTCTCCGCCGGGCTGCCGCCGGACCACGAGGTGCTGCTCGACGCCCCCGACGACCGGCTCGGACCCGCGCTGGTCTCCGCCGCGCTCGGGGAGTACGAGCAGGCGGCGAAAGTGCTCGCGGCGACGCGGGAGACCGCCGCGTGGGAGGACCGGGACCGCTACGTCATGCGGCTGGCCGCGTTCGCGCACGGCCGGGACGGCTGGCTCGCCGCCTGGCTGCACGCCGCGCCGCACGATCCGGACGCCTTGCTCGTACGGGCCGAACTGGCCGTGCGCCGGGCCTGGGACTCGCCGGCCCGCGCCGAGCTGCTGCGCGAGACGGGGCCGCTGATCGACGCCGCCGCGGACGGCGATCCGCGCGACCCGGTGCCGTGGCGCGTGGCGCTGGACCACGCGCGGGGCACCCACGCCCCGCACACCGCGTTCGAGGCGCTGTGGGCGCAGGCCGTACGCCGCAGCCCGCACCACTACGGCTGCCATGTCGCCGCCCTCCAGTACCTCTCGGCCCACTGGTACGGCTCGCACCAGGAGTGCTTCGACTTCGCCGAGAACGCGGCGCGGGACGCGCTGCCCGAATCGCTCGTGCGGGCGCTGCCCGTGCGCGCGGCCTTCAGCCGGCTGCTGAGCGGCACGCCGGGCGCCGTCCACGGGGACCGGATCGACACCGCCGCCGATCTCGCGATCACGGTCTCCGCCCGGTACGGGGCGGGCGACCCCTGGCCGGCCGAGGTGCGCAACCTCCTCGCGTACGTCCTGGTGGAGCGGGGCCGGTGGGCGGCGGCGCTGGAGCAGTTCCGGCTGATCGGGCCGTACGCGACGTCCTTCCCGTGGACGAGTTTCACCGACGATCCGCTCGGCCTGTTCCTCGAAACACGGGACGGCGTACGGATCCAGGTGGCCTCGACCATGCCTTTGCGCAACCGGGCCGACCGCGGAGGGTCCCACGGCCATTACGCTTGACCGTTGTGACCACCGCACGCCTCCCTCTCTTCCCGCTGAACGCGGTGCTGTTCCCGGGCCTCGTCCTGCCGCTGAACGTCTTCGAGGAGCGGTATCGCGCGATCATGCGTGAGCTGCTGAAGACGGACGACTCCGAGCCGCGCCTGTTCGCCGTGGTCGCCGTCCGCGACGGGCACGAAGTGGCGGTGACCGCCCCGGGGATGCCGGAGGGGACGTCGCCGCCCGAGCGCGGTCCCGCCGACGGCTTCGGCCCCGATCCGCTCGACGCCTTCCACCGGGTCGGCTGTGTCGCGGACGCGGCCACGATCCGGGAGCGCCCCGACGGCACCTTCGAGGTGGTCGCCACCGGCACCACCCGGGTCCGGCTGCTCTCCGTCGAGGCGAACGGCCCGTATCTCACGGCGGAGCTGGAAGAGCTGCCGGAGGAGCCCGGGGACGGCGCGACACCGCTCGCCGAAGGGGTCCTGCGGGCCTTCCAGAGCTACCAGAAGCGGCTGGCCGGGGCGCGGGAGCGCTCGCTCTCCCGGATCGAGGACCTGCCGGACGAGCCGTCGGTGGTGTCGTACCTGGTGGCCGCGGCGGCCGTGCTCGACGTCCCGGCGAAGCAGCGGCTGCTGGAGGCGCCGGACATCGCGGCCCGGCTGCGCGAGGAGCTGAAGCTGCTGCGGTCGGAGACCGCGGTGATCCGGCATCTCCCCTCGCTGCCCGCCGTGGTGCTGACGCAGGGGCCGACCCACCTCAACTGACCCGCCGGCCGCACCGTCCCAGGGGAATCCGCGCATGGCGAAGGACATGGCGAGGAACATGGCGAGGAACATGGCGAAGAAGTCCAGGAAGCAGCAGCAGTCCGGCGGGACCCCCGCCACGGTCGCGCTGACGGCGGCGGGCACCGCGTACACCCTGCACGCGTACGAGCACGACCCCGCCTCCCCGTCCTACGGCGAGGAGGCCGCGCGGGCGCTGGGTGTCTCCCCCGACCGGGTCTTCAAGACGCTCGTCGCGGACGTGGACGGCGAACTCACCGTCGCCGTCGTCCCCGTCGCCGGTTCGCTGGACCTCAAGGCCCTCGCGGCGGCCGTCGGCGGCAAGCGCGCCACCATGGCCGACCCGGCGGCGGCCGAGCGGACGACGGGGTACGTACGGGGCGGCATCTCCCCGCTGGGCCAGCGCAAGCGGCTCCGTACGGTCCTGGACGCCTCGGCCGGGGCGCATCCGACCGTGTGCGTCTCGGCGGGCCGCCGCGGCCTGGAGGTCGAGCTGGCCCCGGGGGACCTGGCGGCGCTCACCGCGGCGGTCATGGCCCCGATCGGCCGCGTCTGAGGCTCATGCCCGGGACCCGCGTCCGAGACTCACGCCCGGACCGCGCCCGGGGCTCGCGCCCGGGGCTCGCGCCCGTCACTTCTCCGAGGCGCCCCACGACGGGTTCTCGGCCGGATTCTCGGCCGGATTCCCGTCGCCCCGCTGGGGCGCGGCCCCGTACGGGGTGTGCCACTCCCACTCCGGTTCCGGGTCGCGCGGGCCGAACAGGCCGGTCAGCGCGAGGTGCACCACCATCGCGGCGATCGGCCACGCCAGCAGCGCGCCCTTCGCCTGGAGTTCGAGCGGCGCCTCGAAGGTGACGCCCTTGCCGACCTGCTTGGCGTGGGCCACGACGTCCGACGTCGGCCCGAGCGACGCGCCGAACTTCCACGCCACCACCGAGCCCAGCAGCCCGCCCAGCGCCAGCCCCACCACCAGCGCGATCCCGCCGCTCCGGTGAAGGAGGAAGACCAGGCCCGCGGCGACCGCGCCGAAGGCGAGCGCCAGCAGGAGGAACGTACCGTCGGCGGCGATGGCCTCCTCGCCCTCCGTGTCCTTCAGGTAGACGGCCGTGGCGTTCGAGACCAGCGGAACGCGCGGCGCCAGCCACACCCACAGCAGCCCCAGCAGCAGCCCCGACACCATGAGGGCGGCCAGCACCACCGCCGCCTGCCGCATCTCGGTCTTCATGTCGGGCCCCTTCTCCGCGTCGGCCGCGGGATCGGGCGAGACCCCGGCCGACGGTGTCTGCCAGGGATCGTCGTGCTGCGGCTGATGGGGAGGCGTCAGAGGTGCGGTCACGGTGCCATCGTGCCAGGCCCCGGCGGTGGGCGCCGCATCGGACCGGCGCGGGGGGCCGCACACCGGACACCGGGCGCCGCCGCTCAGCGGACCGCGGCCCGCCGGTACGCCCAGGTCGCCACGGCCAGCGAGACGACCCCGACGGCCGCGCAGACCCCCAGGTCGAACGCGACGGCCGGCCAGTCGGGATGCGCGTCGAACGTACGGGCCAGCGCCTCCACCCCGTACGTGGACGGCAGGAGGTCGCGCGCGTAACCGATCGGACCCGGCAGCCGGTCCGCGGGCAGCACGCCGAGCAGCAGCGCCGCGGACATGCCGAGCTGGCCCATCAGGGTGGCCAGTTCCTGACGGGGCGCGAGCAGGCCGAGCGCCGCGCCGAGCCCCGCGAGGGCCGCGCCGGCGAGCGGGACGACCGCGGCGAGCACCCACAGGTGGGTGAGCGGAAGCTGGAAGAGCACGCTGCCGGTGACGGCCGTGACGGCCGTGCCGGGCACGGTGAACGAGGCGTACGCGCCGGCCGCGCCCAGCACCACCGCGGCGGGCGGCACGGGCAGCGTGGCGTAGTGGTCCAGGCCGCCGCTCGCCCGCAACTGGCCGAAGTACTGGGCGAGCAGGTTGAGCGCCACGAACGCGACGACGAGCACGCTGGACCCGGCGACGACCGCCCGCGCCTCGGCGCCGCCGTCCACGACGCCCCGCATCAGGATCATGATCCCGACGGACTGGAACGTCGCCACGAAGAGCAGCGGGATCCGGGCGACCCGGGCCCGGGAGAGCTGGGCGCGGTAGACCGCGGCGAGCGAGGGCAGCAGCCGCGCCCGGGGCGCGAGGGGTGCGGGCGCGGGTGCTCCCCCGGCCGCCCCGGCGGTGGTGTCCTTCGCCGTCCGGATCCTCCCGGCCACGGCCTCCGCAGGCACGATGCTCACCTGGCGCTGCTCCTGTTCGGTACGTTCGGGTCCGCTCGTCGCGGATCCGGGGCCTGCCCTACGGGTGACGGCCCCCGGGCGGCTTCGCGTCGCGTCACCGGGCCCCACCCTGTCACGGGGCGCGCGGTCGCGGGGCGGCTCCCGTAAATGCCCCCGGCGCTCACGCGCTCACCCGCGCTCATGCCTTCACCAGTCCCTGCGCCCGGCCGCCGAGCGCCAGATAGACGTCCTCCAGGCTCGGCGTCGCCAGCGTGAAGTCGTCCAGCGCCGCGAACGCCGCGCCGCCGGTCACCGCGGCGACGGCGGCCCGCGCCTCGTCCGGCGCGAGCCGGAGCACCCAGCGCCGCCCGGACTCCTGCGCGGAGCCGCGCAGCGCGGCGACCTCGGGCACGTCGAGCGGGGCGCGCTCCCGCCATACCAGCTCGACGCGGACCTCCCCGGCGACCTGCTCCTTCAGCCCCGAGGGGGTGTCACAGGCGATGACCTTGCCGCGCTCCAGCACGGCGACGCGGTCCAGCACCGTCTCGGCCTCGATGACGTTGTGGGTGACGAGCAGGACCGTCACCCCGTGCTCGGCGCGCCGCCGGTCCACGGCGGCCCACACCGCGCGCCGCGCGACGGGGTCCATGCCGGTGGTCGGCTCGTCCAGCACGAGTACGGGCCGCTCCCCCACCAGCGCGGCGGCGAAGCACGCGAGGCGCCGCTGCCCGCCGGAGAGCTTCTTCAGCGCCCGCCCGGCGATCTCGGTGAGCCCCAGCTCCGCGAGGACCTCGTCCCGCTCGGCCCGTGCCGCCCGGAGCGTGAGCCCGCGCAGCCGCCCCGTGGTCTCGGCGGCGAGCGCGACGGTCAGTTCGTCCAGCGCGGTCGACTCCTGGCCGAGATAGCCGATCAGCCGCGAGGCCCGCTCGGGATGGCGCACCAGATCGTGTCCGAGGACCTCGACGGCGCCGGAGTCGGGCCGCATGAGTCCGGTGATCTGCCGTACGAGCGTGGACTTGCCGGCGCCGTTCGGCCCGAGCAGACCGAACAGCTCACCACGCCGCACTTCGAGCGAAATCCCGTCCGTGGCACGCACCTCGGGCGTCCCGGGGGCCCCACGGCTGCCGCGCGCGGCGGGGTACGTCTTGACCAAGTCGCGCACCACGCACACCGTACTCACGAGAAACGACCATACGGGGTGGGCCCTGAGCGGTTTTTTTCGGGTCTCGGACGGTCACGCCGATTCGGCGGCCCTGACGTCGATCTCGCGCCAGAAGCCCGCCCGGATCGCGTACCGGTCGTGTTCGTCGATCTGGTCGTCCTTGTGGGCCAGCAGCCCGAAGCGCGCCGCGTACCGCAGCAGTTCGCCGTCGATGCGGTGCGGGACGCGGGGATACATCACGGAGAGCTTCTGCACGTGGCCGCTCTCCGGCAGGCGTTCCATCCAGCGGCGGGCGAAGACCTGGCCCACCTCGAACGGGTCGCCGCCGACCGTCGTGATGTCCTCCTCCCGGTCCGCCCACCGCTGCTCCGCGCTGGTGAGCTGCGCCAGGGTGGGCAGGGAGGCGGTCTCGGGCGGCTCGCCCGAGGGGCCGCTCCCCGGGCGTTCCACCCAGCCCTTGTCGGAGGACCAGCGGAGCGTCGCGCCCGCGGCGTGCTGGGGCTGCGCCGGGGCGGGCCCGCGGTCGGCGCCGGGGGCGCGCAGGCCCGCCAGGTCCTTGGGGGTGGGGACGGCCTTGCCGGGCGGGGGCGCGGGGTGCGGCTCCGGGCCGCGGGCGGCGGGCCCCGGGGCCGACCCGTTGCGGCCCGGGGGCGCCTGGACCGGTGCCTGGGCCTCCGCCGCGCGCTCCGCCGACGCCGCGAGCGCCGATTCGGGCAGCGGCGCCGAGAGGATGGCCGCGATCTCCGGGCGCGGCGTCGGGGCGGGCGCGCAGACTCCGCCGAGGTCCTTGGCGCGTACGGCCTTGGTGATCCAGGCGCGGTCCAGCACGCGGCGCTCGTCCGCCTCGGCGACCAGGTCCTCGGACTGGTTGTAGTCACCGTCGGCGGCCTGGACCGCCCAGAGGTGGACGGCGACGCCGTGTTCCTTGGCCGACATCAGGCCGGGGAGCAGATCACCGTCGCCCGTGACCAGCACCACGTCGGAGCAGGCGCGATTTCTGGCCAGTTCGGTGAGTTCTGCATGCATCGCCGCGTCGACGCCTTTCTGCGCCCAGCGGCCGTCGCTTCTCGTGAGGGCGCCGAGGCGGACCGTGACGCGCGGCATCACGCGCAGCCTCCGGTGCTCGGGCTGTGGGACCCGGTCGGGGGCGCCGTCGAACCAGTAGATACGGAGCAGCGGCTGTTCCGTATCGGCCTGGGCACGCTCCCTGAGGCCCTGAATCAGGGCGGAGTGGTCGACCGTGATCCGGGATCTGGCCGGCTCTCCGGCCAGCAGGCTCGCGGCGGCGCCCAGCAGGTAGCCGGCGTCCACCAGGACGACGCAGCGGTCCACGCGTTCCACCCTCTTTCGGGAACCTCGGGGTCGGGGTATCGGGAGTTACTGCGAGTTTGCTTCGAGTCTGCCCGACAGCAAGGGGCTTAACGTCCGGAACTCGATCATCGGCGTGGCGGATCGGCGACGGATCACCGGTGAAGCTGTCATGGGCCGGCCCCGGGACAGCCCCGGAACGGCCCCGGGGCGACGGCGGGGCACGGCTCCTGGGTACCACTACACACCGCAATGATCCAAAGTGCGGCGTTTCGCGCCCTATGTGAGTCTGAACGGGGCCCCTGGTCCTCAAAGAACCGCAGGAGGCAGTGCCATGGCCAAGAACAAGAACCGGGATCGCGGCAACAAACAGCACGCCCGCTCGGAGTCGGAGCGCGGCACGCAGGAGTCGAGGTCCTCGTCGATGGAGGACACGTCCGACCAGGTGGAACAGAGGATCACACCGTCGGATGTCGCCCACAAGCGGCAGAAGCGCTTCGGCCACAACTGACACCCGTACGAGCGTAGGCACGCGCAGGGGCGCGCCCGGAGAACCGGGCGCGCCCCTCCTCGTTTCCTCAATAAGGACGTCCGGTCAGCCGGCCAGGCAGGCCGGGCCGAGCAGGACCTTCAGGTCGCCGAAGAGCGCCGGGTCGGGCTGGACCCGGTGCCGGTCGAGGCGGAGCACGGTGGTCTTCCTGGCGCCCTGGAGCTTGATCCGGACCTCGGAGTTGCCCCGGTGGTGGCTGAGGATCTCGCCGAGCCTGCTGACCATGGGCGGGGTGAGCTTGACCGTGGGGATGGTGATGGTGACCGGCGCGTCGGTGCCGGCCGAGGAGACGTCGGGGACCTGGAGCTCCATGGCGACGAGCCGGGGGATGTCCTCGCGCTTGTCCAGCCGGCCCTTCACGAAGACGACCGTGTCCTCGACGAGCTGGGTGGAGACGAGCTGATAGGTCGCCGGGAAGAACATGCACTCGATCGAACCGGCCAGGTCCTCGACGGTGGCGATCGCCCACGCGTTGCCCTGCTTGGTCATCTTGCGCTGGAGGCCGGAGATGATCCCGCCGATGGTGACGACCGCGCCGTCCGCGTGTTCCCCGCCGGTGAGCTGGGAGATCGCGGCGTCCGACTTGTCGGACAGGACGTGTTCGATGCCGAAGAGCGGGTGGTCGGAGACGTACAGGCCGAGCATCTCGCGCTCCTGCGCGAGGAGGTACGACTTGTCCCACTCGATGTCGGAGAACTCGACGTCGAGCCCGAAGCCCGGCTCGCTCGTCTCCTCGTCACCGCCGCCGAAGAGGTCGAACTGCCCCTCGGCCTCCTTGCGCTTGACCTGGACGACGTTGTCGATCATCGGTTCGTGGTGGGCGACCAGGCCCTTGCGGGTGTGTCCCATCTCGTCGAAGGCGCCGGCCTTGATGAGCGATTCGACGGTGCGCTTGTTGCAGACGACCGCTTCGACCTTGTCGAGGAAGTCGGGGAAGGTGGCGTACTTCCCCTTCGCCTTGCGGGACCGGATGATCGAGTCGACGACGTTCTGGCCGACGTTGCGGACGGCGGTCAGTCCGAAGAGGATCACGTCGTCGCCCTGCGCGGCGAAGTTGGACAGCGACTCGTTGACATTGGGCGGGAGCACCTTGATGCCCATGCGCCGGCACTCGTTGAGATAGACGGCCGACTTGTCCTTGTCGTCCTTGACGGAGGTCAGGAGCGCCGCCATGTACTCGGCCGGGTAGTTGGCCTTGAGGTACGCCGTCCAGTAGGTGACCAGTCCGTACGCGGAGGAGTGCGCCTTGTTGAACGCGTACCCGGCGAACGGCACCAGGACGTCCCACAGCGCCTTGATCGCCTCGTCCGAGAAGCCGTTCTTCTTGGCGCCGGCCTCGAAGAGGACGAAGTTCTTCGCCAGTTCGTCGGCCTTCTTCTTGCCCATCACGCGGCGCAGGATGTCGGCCTCGCCGAGTGAGTACCCCGCGACGATCTGGGCGGCCTTCTGCACCTGCTCCTGGTAGACGATCAGGCCGTAGGTGAGCCCCAGCACCTCCTTGAGGGGCTCCTCCAGCTCCGGGTGGATCGGGGTGATCTCCTGGCGGGCGTTCTTGCGCTCCGCGTAGTTCGTGTGCGAGTTCATGCCCATCGGGCCCGGCCGGTAGAGGGCCGAGACGGCGGAGATGTCCTCGAAGTTGTCGGGCTGCATCTGGCGCAGCAGGGATCGCATGGGGCCACCGTCGAACTGGAAGACGCCGAGCGTGTCGCCCCGGCAGAGCAGTTCGTACGTCTTCGGGTCGTCGAGCGGCAGCGAGAGCAGGTCGAGTTCGACGCCCTTGTTGGACTTCACCATCTTGACGGCGTCGTCCATGATCGTCAGGTTGCGCAGGCCGAGGAAGTCCATCTTCAGCAGGCCGAGCGACTCGCACTGCGGATAGTCCCACTGTGTGATCGTCACACCGTCGGTGTGCCGGACCCAGACGGGGACATGGTCGGTGATCGTCTCGCTGGACATGATCACGCCGGCCGCGTGCACACCCATCTGCCGGACCAGGCCCTCCACACCCTTCGCGGTGTCGATGACCTTCTTCACGTCCGGCTCGTTCTCGTACATCCCCCGGATCTCGCCCGCCTCGCTGTAGCGCGGGTGCTTGGGGTCGGTGATGCCGTTGAGGTCGATGCCCTTGCCGAGGACGTCGGCGGGCATCGCCTTGGTGAGCCGGTCGCCCATCGCGTACGGGTAGCCCAGCACCCGGGCGGAGTCCTTGATGGCGTTCTTGGCCTTGATCTTGCCGTACGTGCCGATCATGGCGACCTTGTCGGCGCCGTATTTCTCGGTCACGTACCGGATGACCTCACCGCGCCGGCGCTCGTCGAAGTCGATGTCGACATCGGGCATGGAGATGCGCTCGGGGTTGAGGAACCGCTCGAAGATCAGTCCGTGCTCGATCGGGTCGAGGTCGGTGATGCCCATGGCGTACGACACGATCGAACCGGCGGCGGAGCCACGGCCGGGGCCGACCGCGATGCCGTTGTTCTTCGCCCACATGATGAAGTCGGCGACCACGAGGAAGTACCCCGGGAAGCCCATGTCGATGATGATGCCCATCTCGTACTCGACCTGGCGCATCCGGTCTTCCGGGATCCCGTTCGGGAAGCGGCGGGCCATGCCGCGCATGGTCTCCTCGCGGAACCAGGAGACTTCGGTGAAGCCCTCGGGCACCTCGAACTTGGGCATCAGGTTCCGCTCCTGGAACCAGCCCTCGGTGTCGATCTGGTCGGCGACCAGGCGGGTGTTGGCGCACCCCTCCTGCCAGGCGTCGGAGAGGTCCACGGCGTACATCTCGTCGGTCGACTTGAGGTAGTAGCCGGTGCCGTCGAAGCGGAAGCGGTCCGGGTCGGAGAGGTTCTTCCCGGTCTGGATGCAGAGCAGCGCGTCGTGGGCGGTGGCCTCGTTCGCGTACGTGTAGTGGGAGTCGTTGGTGACCAGCGGCGGGATGCCGAGCTTCTTGCCGACCTCCAGCAGCCCGTCGCGCACCCGGCGTTCGATCTCGATGCCGTGGTCCATCAGCTCCAGGAAGTACCGGTCCTTGCCGAAGATGTCCTGGTACTCGGAGGCGGCCTTCACCGCCTCGTCGAACTGGCCGAGCCGCAGCCGCGTCTGGAGCTCACCGGAGGGGCAGCCGGTGGAGGCGATCAGGCCCTCGGACCACTTGGCGATGGTCTCCTTGTCCATCCGGGGCCACTTCTGGAGCCAGCCCTCCTTGTACGCGTCCGAGGAGAGCCGGAAGAGGTTGTGCAGCCCGGTGCTGTTCGCCGCCCAGATCGTCTTGTGGGTGTAACCACCGGAACCGGAGACGTCGTCCCGCTTCTGGTGCGGCTGGCCCCACTGCACCTTCCGCTTCAACCGCCGGGACTCGGGCGCCACGTACGCCTCGATCCCGATGATCGGCGTCACGCCCGCCTTTTTCGCCTGATGGAAGAAGTCGTAGGCCCCGTGGAGATTCCCGTGGTCGGTCATGGCGATATGGGACATGCCCATCTCTTTGCACGCCGTGAACATGTCCCCCAGCCGCGCGGCACCGTCCAGCAGCGAGTACTGGGTGTGGACATGCAGGTGCGTGAACGGCGGCTTGGTCACGGCGGGGGCCTCCAGTGAGCGGACGACACGGTGGTTACCCGGGGTGACCCCGGGGGTCTCCCCGGGCTGCGGACAGTCCGGGGGAGACAGCCCCGAAGTCTACGTCGCGCGACCGACAGCGGACGGGCACCGGGGCCGTCCACGAGGTGACGCCGGGGCCGTCCGTGAGGAGACGCCGGGGCCCGCCGGACGGCCGCCCGGGCGCGCCGGAGACGGGCACTCGCGGGCCGCTTCGCGCGTTGCCCCTCCGAGGACGCGCCGCGCCCTTCGAGGGGCAGCGTCGCCCCGTAGTCGTCCGTCCACCCACCGCCACCAGGAGGCACCCCGCGATGTCGGTTCCGCGACCCGTCGAAGAAGCCGAGGAGCAGCGCGGAGAGGAGATACTCGCCGTTTTCGACACCGCGTTCGGTGAGCTCCTGGCCGCTGATCCAGCAGCCTTCCGGGTGAAGTTCCGGAAGATGGCGGCCTCCGCGTTCGCCTTCTACCGGGGTACGGCGTGCCTGTTCTACAACGATCTGGCGCGGGAGGGGGCCGGGGCGGGCACCGGGGCCGGGGCCGACGCCCCGTTCCTCGACGAGCGTACGGGCCGGGTGTGGATCCACGGCGACCTGCACGCGGAGAACTTCGGCACGTACATGGACGCCAACGGCCGGCTGATCTTCAACGTGAACGACTTCGACGAGGCGTACATCGGCCCGTTCACCTGGGACCTGAAGCGGTTCGCCGCCTCGCTCGCCCTGATCGGCTACCAGAAGGCGCTCAGCGACGCCCAGATCACCGAGCTGGTGGAGATCTACGCGGGCGCCTACCGCGAGCGCGTCCACGCGCTGGCGACGGGCGCGAAGAACGACGAGGTGCCGCCCTTCACGCTGGACACGGCCCAGGGCCCGCTGCTCACCGCGCTGCGCTCGGCCCGTTCGCTGACGCGCTTCTCGCTGCTGGACTCGATGACGGAGATCCGGGAGTACGAGCGGCGCTTCGCGCCCGGCGACGGCTCCATCGAGCTGGACGCGGCCACCCGGTACAAGATCCTCGCGGCCTTCGACGGCTATCTGGAGACGCTGCCGGAGTCCAGCCTGACCCGTCCCGACTCGTACCGCGTCAAGGATGTCGTGGGCCGGCGCGGCATCGGCATCGGCTCGGCGGGGCTGCCCTCGTACAACATCCTGCTGGAGGGCAACAGCGACGCCCTGGAGAACGACGTCGTGATCTACCTGAAGCAGGCGCAGACCCCGGCGGTCTCCCGGCACATCACCGACGGGGCCGTCCGCGGCTACTTCCAGCACGAGGGCCACCGCACGGTGATCTCGCAGCGGGCCCTCCAGGCGCACGCGGACCCCTGGCTGGGCTGGACGGAGCTGGACGGGGCGGGGCAGCTGGTCGCGGAGGTCTCGCCGTACGCGGTGGACCTGGACTGGTCGGACCTGGACGACCCGGAGGAGATAGCCGCGGTCGTCGCGGACCTCGGCAGGGCGACGGCGACGATGCACGCGGCGGCGGACGACGAGAGCGGGCACTCCCTGGTGCCGTTCTCCACGGAGCGCGCCATCGACGCGGCGATCGCCGCCGACGAGGACGGCTTCGGAGCGCTGCTGGTGGAGTTCGCGCACAGGTACGGGGCGCGGGCCAGGGCGGACCACCAGATCTTCGTGGACCTGTTCCGCAACGGCCGGCTGGCGTAGGACACCGGTCAGGCCGCCGGTCCCGGTGGCGGATTCCGTGATGCTTTAGGGATCGCTTACCGGGACCCATGGCACACTCGGCGACGATGGACATATCCGGGACGCGGCTCAGAGCGGCGCGGGCAGCACTCTTCACGGCACTGGTCGTGACGCTGTCCGCGGGCTCGCACGTGCTGCTGTCCCGGACCCCGCTGCCGCTCTCCCTGGTCGCCGGGCTCGGCGCCGTGGTGTTCGCGCTCAGCTACGCGGCGGCGGGCCGCGAGCGCGGCTTCTGGCGGATCGCCGCCCTGCTCGTCCCCCTCGAACTGGCCGCGGACACGATCTTCACCAGCGGCCAGCGCGTCTGTTACGGCCCCTCGGGCGGCCCCGTGGCGGGGTCGCTGCGCTCGGTCGGCCTCGACGTCCTGTGCGGCGGCGCCTTCGGCACGCCGCTGCCCGGGGTGGCCTCGTCCCGGTCCACCGCCGCCGCGCTGCTGGACTCCCCCGATCCCGCCCTGCCGTGGCTGCTGCTGGCCGTCCATGTCTCGGTGGGGCTGCTCGCCGCGGTCTGGCTGAGGCACGGCGAGGCGGCGCTCTCCCGGCTCGTACGGGCCGCGGCCGTGAGCGCCTTCCGGCCGCTGCTGATCGCGTGCGCCGTGGTCTCCACGGCCGCCCGGGCGGTACGGCGCGCCGCGCGCCCCACCGGCCGCCCGCGCCCCTCCCGTCACCGGCTCCTCGTCCACTCCGTGGGACGGCGGGGCCCGCCCGGAGCGGTGCCCGCCGCCGTCTGAGGCTCTTCCCGAGCCCGCGCGGCCGCGCCCCCTCCCCTCCCCAGCCGCACCACGTCATCACACGGAGCCAATCACCATGAGCGCACGCAACAGCAAGGCCAACAAGGAAGCCGCCCGCGAGCGGCTGCGCGCCGAGCGCGAACGGCAGGCGAAGAAGGACAAGGTACGCCGCCAGCTCGTCGTCATCGGCTCGGCCGTCGCCGTCCTCGCGATAGCCGGCGGCGTCGGCTTCGCCGTCGTCCAGTCCAACAAGCCCTCCCACTGGGAGACCGCGAAGGAAGAGAAGTCCGTCGTCGCCCCCAAGAACACCGAGGGCGCGAACGGCACCACCGTGGTCATCGGGAAGCCGGACGCCAAGAAGACGCTCGAACTGTACGAGGACTCCCGCTGCCCCGTCTGCGCGAACTTCGAGCAGGCCGTCGGCCCGACGGTCCAGAAAGACCTCGACGCCGGCAAGTTCAAGATCAAGTACATCGGCGCGACCTTCATCGACAACTCCGACAACGGCGAGGGCTCGAAGAACGCCCTGTCGGCGCTGGGCGCGGCGCTCAACGTGAGCCCCGAGGCGTTCCTGGAGTACAAGACGGCGCTCTACTCGGCGAAGTACCACCCCGAGGAGTCGCAGGACAAGTTCGCCAAGGACAGCTACCTCCTCGAAGTGGCCGACTCGGTGAACGCGCTCAAGGGCGACGCGACGTTCAAGAAGGACGTCGAGAGCGGTACGTACGACGCCTGGGCGATGAAGATGTCCGCCACCTTCGACAAGAGCGGCGTCCAGGGCACGCCCACCCTGAAGATGGACGGCAAGAAGCTCACGAGCCCGGGCAGCGACAACCCGCCGATGACCGTGGCCGACTTCGACACCGCGATCACCGCGGCGCTCAAGGGCTGACGGAACGCCGCCCTGCGGACCGCCCGCGACGGCCGGTCCGCAGGGGGCTCACGGCTCAGAGCGAGTCGATGAAGGCGAGCCCGGTCCGCCAGGTCTCCTCGGCGGCCCGCTCGTCGTA
This sequence comes from Streptomyces sp. NPDC056987, assembly GCF_042673865.1. Classification (NCBI taxonomy): domain Bacteria; kingdom Bacillati; phylum Actinomycetota; class Actinomycetes; order Kitasatosporales; family Streptomycetaceae; genus Streptomyces; species Streptomyces sp. NPDC056987. Next base: position 37,544 of record NZ_JBHURV010000050.1, on the reverse strand, counting down.
GTCCGGCAGCTCCGGGTCGGTGTAGAGATGCCCGGCGCCGGGGTAGCGGTAGACCTCCACGTCCGCCCCCGCCTGCCGCATCCGCAGGTACCAGGCGGTCAGCCAGTCGTGCGGCTCGAAGGGATCGGGGTCCGCCACATGGAGCTGTACGGGAAGCTCGTCCACGGACGCGTTCTCCGCGATGTCGGACGTACCGTGCAGGAGCAGCAGCCCGCGCGCCTTCGCGTCGCCCAGCGCCAGGTTCTGCGCGATGGAGCCGCCGAGCGAGAACCCCACGTACACCAGTCCGCGCTCGGAGTACGGCGCCGCCGCCAGCACCGCCCGGCGCAGCAGTTCCTCCTTGCCGATCCGGTCCTTCAGCGCCATTCCCTCCTCGACGGTGGAGGCGGTTTCCCCCTCGAAGAGGTCGGGCACGCGCACCTCGTGCCCGGCGGCACGCAGCCGGTCGGCCGCCGCGTGCACCGCGGGGCGCACCCCGTAGACGGAGTGGAAGAGCATGATGTTCATCCGGACATCCTGCCAGCCCGTCCGGACCCGACCGAGAGACCCCGGCCCCACGTGAGGGCCACGTAGGAGAATGATGGAGAACGCACTGCGCCCGCTGATCGTGCTCGGCGGCACGGTCCTGCTCACCCTGGCGCTCGGCTGGGCGGTGGACCTGCTGCTGCGCCGCGCGGACGACCGCCACCCCGAGACCCCGCTGTGGGGCCTGCTGCGGCGCTGCGGGGTACCGCTGCAGGTGCTGCTGCTGACCGCCCTGCTGCGCGGCACGTACCGCGAGACCGGCTGGCAGCTCATCGAGGACTACCACACCGACATCGGCCGGGCACTCTCCCTGGTGATAATCGCATCGGGCGCCTGGCTGGTCGTACGGGTCGTCTCCGTGATCGTCGAGTCGTCGTACGCCCGCTACGCGTCCACGACCCGCGACCCGGCCCGGGTGCGCCGGGTCCGTACGCAGGTCACGCTGATGATGCGGATCATCATCGCCGTGGTCGTGGTGGTCGCGGTCGCCGCGATGCTGCTGACCTTCCCCGACCTGCGCAGCATCGGCACCTCGATGCTGGCCTCCGCGGGCATCATCGGCATCGTCGCCGGTGTCGCCGCCCAGTCCACGCTCAGCAATCTCTTCGCCGGGTTCCAGATCGCCTTCGGCGACATGGTGCGCATCGGCGACACCGTGGTGGTCGACGGCGAGTGGGGCGTGGTCGAGGAGGTCACGCTCACCTTCCTCGCCGTACGGACCTGGGACGAGCGGCGCATCACCATGCCCGTCTCGTACTTCACCAGCAAGCCCTTCGAGAACTGGTCGCGCGGCGGGGTCCAGATGACGGGCACGGTCTTCTTCCAGCTCGACCACTCCGCGCCGGTGCCGCTGATGCGCGAGAAGGTCCAGGAGATCCTCGCGGAGTGCCCGGCGTGGGACGGCCGGGACTGGAGCCTGGCCGTCACGGACACCACCCCGACCACGATCGAGGTGCGCGCGGTGGTCACGGCCAAGGACGCGGACGACATCTGGAAGGTACGCTGCGCCGTACGGGAGCAGATGGTGGCCTGGCTGGCCGCGCACCACCCGTACGCCCTGCCGAGGATCGTGGGCGAGGTCGCCACGCCGTCGGCCGCCCGGAGCCGGGTCCCCGCGACCAGGGAGCCCGGGGAGGAGACCGACGCGGGCCGGGAGGCCGACACCGGCCGCGGCTGACGGACCCGCGGGACCGGGGCTCCCTGATGCCGCGGTCCCGCGGTCCGCGGTCCAGCGATCCCCCAGTCCCACGATCCCCCGGTCCCGCGTTTCCGGGCCCGTCAGTGCATGCTGCGTACGTCGAGGTGGCGCAGGACCCGGTCGACGATCTCCGGGTCCGCGCCCGGCTCGTTACGGGCCGAGAGGACCTCGTGGCGGGCCGCCGACATCATCTCGCGCTGGATGCGCAGCATGGTCCGGCCTCGCGCGACGCGCTGCGCCGCCCACTCGCGGCGCTCGTCGTCCGCCAGGTCGGGGCTGATCCGCAGCCCGATGTCGTAGGCCGAGCGCAGCAGCCGTTCGCTGATGTCCTCCGGCAGCTCCTCGACGCCCTCGATCTCCTTCAGCCGGCTCTTGGCCGCCTTGGCCGCGCGGAGCGCGAGGGCGTGCTCCAGCTCGTGCTCCGCCTGCGAGTCCGCCCGCACCCCGAGCCGCTTCACCAGCCAGGGCAGGGTCAGCCCCTGGACGACGAGGGTCGCCATGATGACCGCGAACGCGATGAAGATGATCTCCTCGCGCCCCGGGAAGGGCTGCCCGTCGTCGGTCTCCAGCGGGATCGCGAGCGCCAGGGCGACCGAGGCCACCCCGCGCATCCCGGCCCACCACATGACGACGGTCTCGCGCCAGCTGGTCGGGATCTCCTCGTCGTAGTCCCGGATCTTGTGCATCCGCTTGGCCAGCCAGGTCGCGGGCAGCAGCCACAGCAGCCGTACGAACACGACGACCCCGACCACCGCCGCGCCCCAGCCCAGCATCTCCGACGTCCGGCCCTCGGCCGCGCCGAACGCGTTGTGCAGCTCAAGGCCGATGAGACCGAAGGCCACCCCGGTCACCAGCGTGTCGACGACCTGCCAGAAGGAGTTGCCCGCCAGCCGTCCCATGACGTCGTCGGCGTCCGCCGTGTGGGTGGCGAGGAAGAGCGCGGTGGTGAGCACCGCGAGCACGCCGGAGCCGTGCAGCTCCTCCGCCAGAACGTAGCTGACGAACGGCACCAGCAGCGACAGACCGATCTGGAGGGTCGCGTCGCCGAGCAGCGACATCAGTTTGTTGGTGAGCCAGCCGAGCGCGAGCCCCACCACCACGGCAACCACCGCGGAGAGGACCAGGGAGCCGACGGCGCCCGGCCAGGAGAAGGTCCCGCTGACGGCGGCCGCGATCGCCACGTGGTAGAGCACGATCGCCGTGACGTCGTTGAAGAGACCCTCGCCCTCCAGGATGGAGACGAGCCGCCGGGGCAGCCCGAGCGATCCGGCCACGGCGGTCGCCGCCACCGGGTCGGGCGGGGCGACCAGCGCGCCGAGCGCGACCGCGGCGGCGATCGGCAGGCCGGGCACCACCGAGTTGGCCACCGCGGCCACGGCCGCCGTGGTGACGAAGACCAGCGCGACCGCCAGCAGGAAGATGGGCCGCAGATTCGCCGTGAACTGCCGCCAGGAGGTGCGCTGTACGGCGGCGTACAGCAGCGGCGGCAGCAGGAGCGGAAGGATGAAGTCCGGTGGCACCTGCACATTCGGTACGAACGGGAGCAGCGCCAGGACGACCCCGACGATCGTCATCAGCACCGGCGACGGCAGCCCCAGCTTGTCGCCGAGCGGAACGGTGAGCACCGCCCCGAGCAGCAGGACGATCAGCAGTGCCAACTGGTCCACGGGGGCCCTCCGGTGGTCGAAAGCCTCGAAAGCCTTGGCGGCGGACAAGGGTGATCAAGGCTCCAAGCCTGCCATGAGCCCCGTACGCCCCAGGTCAGGGGGTGCGACCGCCCGGTCCCCGGCCGACCGGCCCGCCGGGACCTCACCGCCCCGGAGCCGCCTCAGAACCGCCGCAGGACCCGGCGCATGGAGCGGTGCGGAATGCCCGCGTCCGGGAATTCCGGGCCGTACGCCTCGTATCCGAGCCGTTCGTAGAAGCCCAGCGCGTGCGACTGCGCGTGCAGGTCGACCACCCGGAGGCCGCGCTCCCGCGCCGCGTCCTCGATGGCCCGCACGAGCGCCGCGCCGATGCCGAGGCCGCGGGCCGTGGCGCGGACCGCGAGCCGCCCCAGGGAGCCGGTGTCCGCATCGCCGCCGGTACGGTCGGCCGCGCCGGGCCCGTACAGCAGCCGTCCGGTGCCCAGCGGCACCCCGTCGTCCCGTACGGCAAGCACCTGGACCGCGTCGCCGTCCCGGCCGTCGTACTCCAGCTCCTCGGGCACCCGCTGCTCGACGACGAAGACCTCCTTGCGGACCGCGAAGCACGCCTCGATGTCCGCGGGCTCCGTCGCGACCCGCAGTGCGTAGCCGGGCGCGGTCACGCGTTGCTCTCCGCCCTGACCTTGTCCAGCGCGCCCTGGAGGTCGGCGGGATAGGTGCTCGCGTACTCGACCCAGCGCCCGTCCGACGGGTGCTCGAAGCCGAGGCGTACGGCGTGCAGCCACTGCCGGGTCAGTCCGAGCCGCTTGGCGAGGGTGGGGTCGGCGCCGTAGGTCAGGTCGCCCACGCAGGGGTGGCGGTGGGCGGACATGTGCACCCGGATCTGGTGCGTACGGCCCGTCTCCAGCTTGATGTCGAGCAGCGAGGCGGACCGGAACGCCTCGATCAGGTCGTAGTGCGTGACCGACGGCTTGCCCTCGGCGGTGACGGCCCACTTGTAGTCGTGGTTCGGATGGCGGCCGATGGGCGCGTCGATCGTGCCGCTCATCGGGTCCGGGTGCCCCTGCACCAGCGCGTGGTAGCGCTTGTCGACGACGCGCTCCTTGAACTGCGCCTTGAGCAGGGTGTACGCGCGCTCCGACTTGGCGACGACCATCAGCCCGGAGGTCCCGACGTCCAGCCGGTGCACGATGCCCTGGCGCTCGGCCGCGCCGGAGGTCGAGATGCGGTAGCCGGCGGCGGCCAGACCGCCGATGACGGTCGTGCCGGACCAGCCGGGGCTGGGGTGCGCGGCGACACCGACCGGCTTGACGATGACGACGATGTCCTCGTCGTCGTGCACGATCTCCATGCCCTCGACGGGCTCGGCGACGATCTGCACGGGCGCGGGGGCCGCGGGCATCTCGACCTCCAGCCAGGCCCCGCCGTTCACACGTTCGGACTTCCCGACCACGGCGCCGTCGACCTGGACCTTCCCGGAGGCGGCCAGCTCGGCCGCCTTCGTACGGGAGAAGCCGAACATGCGGGCTATGGCGGCGTCGACGCGCTCGCCCTCCAGGCCGTCGGGCACGGGCAGGGTTCTGATCTCGGGAAAGCTCACCTGTCGAGTATGCCTTGTGGCTGCGACAGCCCCGACCGCGTGCCCTCCGGCCACCGGTCCCGGCGCGCGGTCCCCCTCAGTCCTTGTGCACGGTCCCGTCGGGGTCGAGCCCCCGGAAGGAGAGCAGCACGATCAGGATGCCGCCGCAGACGATCGCGGAGTCGGCGAGGTTGAAGACCGCGAAGTGCGCGGGCGCGATGAAGTCCACCACGGCGCCCTGGAAGACCCCGGGCGAGCGGAAGATCCGGTCGGTGAGGTTGCCGAGCGCGCCGCCGAGCAGCAGCCCGAGCGCGATCGCCCACGGCAGGCTGTAGAGCTTGCGCGCCAGCCGGGCGATCACCACGATCACCGTCGCCGCGATGATCGTGAAGATGACGGTGAACGCCTCACCGATGCCGAAGGCGGCGCCCGCGTTCCTGATCGCCTCGAACTTCAGCAGATCGCCGATGACCTCGATCGGCTCGTGGTGCTCCAGCTTGGCCACCACCAGCATCTTGGTCCCGAGGTCCAACAGGTACGCCAGGAGCGCGACCGTGAAGAGCGCGGCGATCTTGCGCTTGCCCTTCGGCTGCTCGGCCGTGGCCGCGGTCTCGCCGTCGTTCCCGTTGTCGCTGTCTTCGCCAACGGACGGCGTACCGATGCTGCGCTCCGCCTCTGCCACGTGAGTCCCTCAACCTGCTGGAGTACTGGGTACCTGACTGAGGACGAGGGTACGTCACACCGGTACCCCCGTCCCCGTACCTGCGCACCGGCCGCCCGGTCGGCACCCGGCCCCGGGGGCGCGGGTCCGTCGGCCCCAGGACCTGTCGTGTGCATCAGGACCTGTGGTGTGGGTCAGGGCCTAGCCCCGCCGTTCCTGCTTCTGCTTGTCCTCCACGCAGAGGGTGGCCCGGGGGAACGCCTGCATCCTGGCCTTGCCGATCGGCTTGCCGCAGACCTCGCAGAGGCCGTAGGTGCCCGCGTCGAGCCGCAGCAGCGCCCGTTCGGTCTGCTCCAGCATCTCGCGGGCGTTGGCGGCGAGCGACATCTCGTGCTCCCGCGTGATGTTCTTCGTACCGGTGTCCGCGTCGTCGTCACCGGCTCCGTCCCCGGAGTCCCGCATCAGCCCGGCCAGCGCGGCCTCCGACGCGGTGATCTCGGCGGTCAGCCGGGCGATCTCGCTCTCCAGACCGGTACGCGCCTCGGCGACCTCCTCCGGGGTCCAGGGGTCCTCACCGGGCCGTACCGCGAGTTCCCCGGGCGCCGACGCGTCGGCCTGGGCCGTGGACACCGCTGTGGCGCCGGCCGGTCCTCCGCCGCCCGCGGTCTTCTTAGCTCCCACCGTTCTGGCTCCCGTCTGTTCCGCGGCCTGGGCCGCCCCCTCGGCCGCGGACGCGGCCTGCTTCGCAGGTGCCTTGCTCGCCGGCGCCTTCTTCGCGGGGACCTTCTTCGCGGCCGTCCTGCCGGTCGCCGCTTTCCCGCTCGGAGCCTTCTTCGCCGGCGCCTTCGTGTCCGGTGCGCTCTTCGCCGTCGCCTTCCCAGCCGCGGCCTTCGCAGCCGCGGCCTTCCCAGCCGTTGCCTTCTTCGCCGCGGCCTTCCTGGCGGTGGCCTTCTTGGCCACCTGCTTCCCTGCCGCCGCCTTCTTGGCCGGCGCCTTCTTCGTGGCCGCTTTCCCGGCCACCGCCTTCTTCGCGGTCGTCTTCTTCGCTGCCGCCTTCTTCGCCGCCGCGGGTTCCGCCACGGTCGTTTCCTTCGCGGCGGTCTTCTTCGCCACCATGGCCGCGGCCCCTTCACATAGCGCGATCTTGCTCGCGAATCGTGCTGGGACGATAAATCGACACCAGCCCCGCGGCAACGGGGCACGCCGCCTCTCCGGCCCCTCCCCATGGCGTGAGAACACCGGCCTCCCTGCGTTGTGCCCAGCTCCCCGCCCGGTAATCCGCCGCCTCGCGCGCCACGCCGTACGCGGGCGCCGGTATAACCATTCGGGTCATACGCTCGGCCGTACGGCGCCCTCCGCTCCCCGGTCCCACCGGCACCCTCCCGGGCGCGCGCTCCCCCGCCAGGACCGCCCTAAAACCGGTCGGCCGGGCCGGGCGCCGCCCCGTACACTGGGTTCAGCGAGAGGCGTGGATGGGGACGAGTAGCGTCGTACGCGGCCATGAGCGACCCGGGGACGGTGCGAGCCCGGGGGCAGAGCGCGACGTGAAGCATCACCCCGGAGCCGCCGGAAGAAAGCCCAGGTCACCCCGGGGCGAGTAGAACCGGCAGCGCGACCCCAATGAGGGGGCCACGGGCGGCGACGCCCGGGGCCAAGAAGGGTGGTACCGCGGGAGCCCAGCTCTCGTCCCTTCGACGGAGACGCCGCAGATCCGCCGGAGGAAGCCCCCGATGACACCAGAACCCGCGCCGACGACCGCGACCGGCCCCCGGTACCGCCAGGTGCCCGCCCAGGTCGACCTGCCCGCGCTGGAGCACGCCGTACTCGACCTGTGGCGCGAGAACAAGGTCTTCGAAAAGAGCCTCGAAGAGTCCGAGGGCCGCCCCGAGTGGGTCTTCTACGAGGGCCCGCCCACCGCCAACGGCATGCCGGGCGCGCACCACATCGAGGCCCGCGTCTTCAAGGACGTCTTCCCGCGCTTCCGCACCATGCGCGGCTACCACGTCGCCCGCAAGGCCGGCTGGGACTGCCACGGCCTGCCCGTGGAGCTCGCCGTCGAGAAGGAGCTCGGCTTCACCGGCAAGCAGGACATCGAGGCGTACGGCATCGCCGAGTTCAACGCCAAGTGCCGCGAGTCCGTCACCCGGCACACCGACGCGTTCGCCGAGCTGACGACCCGCATGGGGTTCTGGACGGATCTCGACAACGCGTACCGGACCATGAACCCGGAGTACATCGACTCCGTCTGGTGGTCCCTCAAGGAGATCTTCGGCAAGGGCCTGCTGGTCCAGGACTACCGGGTCGCGCCCTGGTGCCCGCGCGACCAGACCGGGCTCTCCGACCACGAGCTGGCGCAGGGGTACGAGACGGTCGTCGACCCCTCGGTCTTCGTCCGCTTCCCGCTCACCTCGGGCCCGCTCGCCGGCGAGGCGTCCCTGCTGGTCTGGACGACGACCCCCTGGACGCTGGTCTCGAACACCGCGGTCGCCGCGCACCCCGACGTCCGGTACGTCGTCGCGACGGACGGCACGGAGCGGCTCGTCGTCGCCGAGGCCCTGGTCGGCAAGGCCCTGGGCGAGGGGTGGGAGACCACCGGCGCGTCCTTCACGGGCCGCGACATGGAGCGGTGGACGTACGACCGCCCCTTCACCCTCGTGGAGTTCCCCGAGGAGGCGCACTACGTCGTCAACGCCGCGTACGTGACCACGGAGGACGGCACGGGCCTGGTCCACCAGTCCCCCGCCTTCGGTGAGGACGACCTCGCGGTCTGCCGCTCGTACGGCCTCCCGGTCGTCAACCCGGTCCGCCCCGACGGCACGTTCGAGGCGGGTCTCCCGCTGGTCGGCGGCGTCTTCTTCAAGAAGGCCGACGAGGTGCTGACGGCGGACCTCAAGGAGCGCGGCCGGCTCTTCCGCCACGTGCCGTACGAGCACAGCTACCCGCACTGCTGGCGCTGCCACACCGCGCTCCTCTACTACGCGCAGCCGTCCTGGTACATCCGTACGACGGCCGTCAAGGACCGCCTCCTGGAGGAGAACGAGCGGACGAACTGGTTCCCCGACTCGGTCAAGCACGGCCGGTACGGCGACTGGCTGAACAACAACGTCGACTGGGCGCTCTCCCGCAACCGCTACTGGGGCACCCCGCTGCCGATCTGGCGCTGCGAGGACGGCCACCACACGTGCGTGGGCTCGCGCGCCGAGCTGACGGAGCTGACCGGCACCGACCAGAGCGGGCTCGACCCGCACCGCCCCTTCATCGACGCGGTGACCTTCACCTGCCCGCAGGACGGCTGCGAGCTGACCGCCGTCCGCGTCCCCGAGGTCATCGACGCCTGGTACGACTCGGGTTCCATGCCGTTCGCGCAGTGGGGCTACCCGTACAAAAACAAGGACCTCTTCGAGAAGCGCTACCCGGCGCAGTTCATCTCGGAGGCCATCGACCAGACGCGCGGCTGGTTCTACACGCTGATGGCCGTCGGCACGCTCGTCTTCGACAAGTCGAGTTACGAGAACGTCGTCTGCCTCGGCCACATCCTCGCCGAGGACGGCAGGAAGATGTCCAAGCACCTGGGCAACATCCTCCAGCCGATCCCGCTCATGGAGCAGCACGGCGCGGACGCGGTGCGCTGGTTCATGGCGGCCGGCGGCTCCCCCTGGTCGGCCCGGCGCGTGGGGCACGGCACGATCCAGGAGGTCGTGCGGAAGACCCTCCTCACGTACTGGAACACGGTCGCCTTCCAGGCGCTGTACGCCCGTACGTCCGACTGGGCGCCGAGCGCAGCCGACCCGGCCCCGGCCGACCGGCCGCTGCTCGACCGCTGGCTGCTGAGCGAGCTGCACGCGCTGGTCGACCAGACCACGCAGGCGCTCGACGCGTACGACACCCAGCGGGCCGGCAAGCTGCTCTCGGCCTTCGTCGACGACCTGTCGAACTGGTACGTACGCCGCTCGCGCCGCCGCTTCTGGCAGGGCGACAAGGCCGCGCTGCGCACGCTGCACGACGTGGTCGAGACGGTGACGCGGCTGATGGCCCCGCTGACCCCGTTCATCACGGAGCGGGTCTGGCAGGACATGGTCGTACCGGTCGCCCCGGACGCGCCCGAGTCGGTGCACCTGGCGACCTGGCCGGAGGCGGACCTGTCGGTGATCGACCCGACGCTCTCCCGCCAGATGGCGCTGGTACGGCGGCTGGTGGAGCTGGGCCGCGCGACACGGGCCGAGTCGGGGGTGAAGACCCGCCAGCCGCTGTCGCGCGCCCTGATCGCGGCCACGGGCTTCGAGGCGCTCTCGCCGGAACTGCGCGCCCAGATCACCGAGGAGCTGAACGTCTCCGCGCTGGCGACGCTCTCCGAGGTGGGCGGCTCGCTGGTCGACACGACGGCGAAGGCGAACTTCCGCGCGCTGGGCAAGCGCTTCGGCAAGGGCGTCCAGGCCGTGGCGAAGGCGGTCGCCGAGGCGGACGCGGCCGCCCTGTCCGCGGCGCTGCGCGACGGTACGGCGTCGGTGACGGTGGACGGCGAGAGCGTCTCGCTCGCCCCGGACGAGGTGATCATCACGGAGACCCCGCGTGAGGGCTGGTCGGTGGCCTCCGACTCCGGCGCGACGGTCGCCCTCGACCTGGAGATCACCCCGGAGCTGCGCCTGGCGGGCCTGGCGCGGGACGCGATCCGCCTGATCCAGGAGGCCCGCAAGAACAGCGGCCTGGACGTGGCGGACCGGATCACGGTGCGCTGGACGGCGACGGACGACGCGACGACCGAGGCGCTGACGGCGCACACCCCGCTGATCGCGGACGAGGTCCTGGCGACGGACTTCGCCCCGGGCGACGCGGACGCCACGTACGGCACCCCGTTCGAGGACGAGGGCCTGTCCCTCACGTTCCGCCTCCGCAAGGTGTAACCGCTCAAGGGCTGTCCCTTCCAGCCCCGTCCCGGGCCCCTCTCAAGCCCGTCCGGCGCTTGAGGACCGGGGCCCGGGGCCCGGGGCGGAGCCCCGGTTCGGGAAGGGGCGGGTAGGGGAATGCCCCGCGCAGCGGCCCCTACCCGCACCCCGCCACCCCGCACCACCGCACCCCGCACCAGGCGGGGCCACGCAAAAGGGCTGGGCCCGGGACATGTGTCCCGGGCCCAGCCCTTTTCAGCCTGCCGACGGCTGCGCGTACCTCACGCGCGAACCCGTCAGTTGTCGTCCTCGTCGATCAGGAACCCGCGCATCGGCGACGGCGCCTGCTGCATCGGCTGCGGCGCCTGCGGCCGTACCGGCGCCATCGGCTGCGTCATCGCGGGCGACATCTGCTGCTGCCCGCCGTACGACGGACCCGGTGACGGCGCGCCCATCGAGGGGCCCCCCATCGAGGGACCGCCCATGGACGGGCTGCCGCCCATGCTGTGGCCCATCGCGCCCGCGCCGGCCGGAGCCATCGAGGGCGACGGCGGCAGCGAGGCGGCCGCCGGGGTGCGCGGCGGGGCCAGCGAGTCGTCCGCCTGGGTCTCCAACTGCCGGAGCTGGCTCTCCAGGTAGGACTTCAGCCGCGTACGGTACTCGCGCTCGAAGCCGCGCAGGTCCTCGACCTTGCGCTCCAGCGTCGCGCGCGCGGACTCCAGGGAGCCCATCGCCACGCGGTGCTTCTCCTGCGCGTCCCGCTCCAGCGCGTCCGCCTTGGCGCGCGCGTCGCGCTCCAGGCCCTCGGCACGGCTACGGGCCTCGCCCACGATCTTGTTGGCCTCGGAACGCGCCTCGGCGATCGCCTGGTCGGCGGTCTGCTGGGCGAGGGAGAGCACGCGTGCGGCGCTGTCGCCGCCGGGGCCCTGACCGGGCTGGCCCATCTGCGGACCGTGGCCGCCCATGGGGCCGCCCATCGGACCGCCCATGGGTCCGCCCTGCTGCTGCATGGGACCGGGACCACCCTGACCCATCGGGCCACCCTGGCCCATAGGTCCGCCCTGCTGCATCGGGCCACCCTGCATGGGTCCGCCCTGCTGCTGCATGGGACCGGGACCACCCTGACCCATCGGACCGCCCTGGCCCATGGGTCCGCCCTGCTGCATCGGGCCACCCTGGCCCATCGGGCCGGGGCCGTGCTGCTGCTGGCCCTGCGGCCCCTGGCCGTGGGCGCTCGGGCCCGCGGGAAGCTGCGGTGCGCCACCGGGCAGTTGGGGCGGGCCCATCTGCGGGGGCTGCTGCTGTTGCGGCGGTCCGGATATGGCGGCGGGCACCGGAGCCCCGGGTCGGTCCTGCTGCTCGGGCGGCTTGCGCATGGACTGCTGCTGCTGGTTCTGCGCGGCGGCACGCGTCGCCGCGGCCAGCTTGGCGCGCAGGTCCTCGTTCTCGCGGAGCAGGCGGGTCAGTTCGGCCTCGACCTCGTCGAGAAAGGCATCGACCTCGTCCTCGTCGTAGCCTTCTCGGAGGCGGACGGTTGTGAACTGCTTGTTCCGCACGTCCTCGGGGGTCAACGGCATCTCTTCTTCACCTCTACGTAGTCGTCGGCAGTCGGCAAGACCGTTTCGTTCACATTCCCCTCGCAAGGTTGCTGACAACCGTGATGAGGATGTAAACGATGATCATCAGAACGAAGAAGGACAGGTCGAGTGCCACGCCCCCGAGACGCAGCGGCGGGATGAACCGCCGCAGAAGCTTGAGCGGTGGATCGGTGACAGTGTAGGTGGCCTCCAGAATGACCACCATCGCCTTGCCTGGCTGCCATGAGCGCGCGAACTGGAAGACGTAATCCATGACCAACCGGAAAATCAGCACGATGAGGAAGCACATCAGCGCGATGTAGACCACCTGTAGTGCGATGCCCATCCCGCTGCTTCCCTCTCCCCTGGCTCACTCTGATTCCGGTCGCGTCGGCGGGCCGTTCCCGCCGTGCGACCGGGTCGTTCCCGGTGCTGTGTTCTAGCTCTGGTTGAAGAATCCGCCCTCTGCGATGCGGGCCTTGTCCTCCGCCGTGACATCGACGTTAGCAGGAGAGAGCAGGAACACCTTCTGCGTCACCCGCTCAATGCTGCCATGGAGACCGAAGACGAGTCCCGCGGCAAAGTCGACAAGTCGCTTCGCGTCCGTGTCGTCCATCTCCGTGAGGTTCATGATCACCGGAGTGCCCTCGCGGAAGTGTTCCCCGATGGTACGGGCCTCGTTGTAGGTCCTCGGGTGCAGCGTGGTGATGCGGTAGGGCTCCCGCTCGGACACGACCTTGGGCATGATCACAGGTGCGTTCTTCTCCAGGCTGGGACGTTCAGGTGTGATGGATGCCACGGGGGCGATTCGGGCCGGACGTCCACTGTCCGCCGCGAGCGAAACCGGCTCGCGGTCGCGCTGCGCGGGCGGTTGGGCCACGCGCACGGGCTCTTCCCGCTCGGGCTGGTGTACGGGCTGGTGACGCCGGTGCTCGCGTTCCGGCTCCGGCTCGGGTTCGAAATCATCGTCGGGGTCGAAGCCCCGGCCGTCGTACCCATCGTCCTCCACGAGGCCGAGGTAGACCGCCATCTTGCGCATCGCGCCGGCCATGCTCTGGGTCCTCCGCTCTGTGGTGGATCGGCCTCGTCACCAAGTGCCCTCGATCCACTGGGTCTGACCGCCTTTCGGCGGAAATGACCATATTTTCTGCTGTGGTCCGACTCGCTTCGCGACGTTACCCGAGCCGAGGTCGGACTCCGAGTACCGCCGTACCGACGCGTACATGTGTCGCTCCCGCCGCTACCGCGTCCTCAAGGTCCGCACTCATCCCCGCGGAGACCATGTTCGCAGCCGGATGGTCCGCGCGCAGGCGGGATGCCAATTCCAGCAACCGGTCGAACGCGGCCCGTTGCCGGCCCGCGTACCGGCCGGCGAGCGGCGCCACGGTCATCAGACCGTCGAGCCGCAACCCCGGCGCACCGGCCACCGCGGCGGCCAACTCCTCGATCCCGTCGGGCGCCACACCACCCCGCGCCCCGCGCTCACCGGACTCGGCGTCGAGGGCGACCTGAAGCAGGCAGCCGACCTCACGCTCCGTGCGTACCGCCGCGGCGGAGAGTGCGGAGACGAGCTTGGCGCGGTCGACAGATTGCACCACATCGGCGTAACTGGCTACGGAACGGACCTTGTTCGTCTGCAATTGACCCACAAAATGCCAGGTCAACGACAAATCTTCACAAGCGGCCGCCTTGGGGGCGGCGTCCTGGTCCCGGTTCTCCGCGACCTGCCGCACCCCGAGTTCATGGAGCAGCCGGACATCGCTCGCGGGGTAGGTCTTGGTGACCACGATGAGGGTCACCTCCTCCCGCTTGCGACCCGCGGCGGCGCAGGCCGCGGCGATCCGCCGCTCCACCGTCGCGAGATTCGCGGCGAGTTCGGACTTCCGTCTCGCCGTGTCCTGATCGTCCTGCTCGTCCCGCATGCCCCGTGCATCCCGCTCGTCCCGCATGTCCGCCCCGTCCATCATGCCAGCCAGACATAGCCGGCGAGCCGGCCGGTCGTGCGGTCCCGGCGGTACGAGTAGTGGTCGTTCGACTCACGGGTGCAGACCTCCGAGCGCCGCAGGTCCAGGACGCCGAGGGAGGCGAGTTGTGCGTGCACACCGCCGACCACGTCGACGGACGGGGTTCCCCAACTGGTCTCGGCCCCGGCCTCCGGTACGACGGCGGCGACATCGTCCCGCATCGTCGCGGGGACCTCGTAGCAGCGGCCGCAGACGGCGGGTCCGGTACGGGCGGTGATCCGGTCCGGCCGGGCGCCGAGCGAGACCATCGCCTCGACGGCGGCGGGCACGACGCCCGCGACCAGACCGGGGCGCCCCGCGTGAGCGGCGGCGGCGACGCCGGCGACCGGGTCGGCCAGCAGGACGGGGACGCAGTCCGCGGTGAGTACGGCGAGGGCGAGGCCGCGCCGTACGGTGACGACCGCGTCGACGGCCGGGATGTCACCGTCCGTCCACGGCCCTTCGGTGACGGCGACATCGCGGCCGTGCACCTGGTTCATCCAGACGACCCGCGCGGGGTCGATCTCCAGGGACTTCGCCGCGAGGTCGCGGTTGGCACGTACGGCGACGGGGTCGTCACCGACCGCGCCGCCGAGGTTGAGCTCACCGAACGGAGCGGCGCTCACCCCGCCCCACCGGTCGGTGAAGGCGAAGTGCGCGCCGCTCAGTTCTTCGTACTGTCGTATCACTTCAGGTCACTTCAAGAAGTCCGGGACATCCAGCTCCTCGGCCTGGCTGTCCGGGTACGGACGGGCCGGCGGGACCTGCGGCTGGTTGACCGTCGAGAGCGGCTTCTCGCCGACCGGGGCCGGGTCGACCCGGATCTGGCTCTCCTCGCGCGGCGGCACCGTACCGAGTCCGCCCGCGGGGCGGCCGGTCTCGGCCGGGCGGGCCGGGGCCTGCGGTTCGTCGCGCTTGCCGGAGCCCGCGCCGAGCACGGTCTCGCGCCGGGTCGGCGGCTGTCCGCCGTCGAAGCCGGCCGCGATGACGGTGACCCGTACCTCGTCGCCCAGGGCGTCGTCGATGACCGCGCCGAAGATGATGTTGGCCTCGGGGTGGGCCGCCTCGCTGACCAGCTGCGCGGCCTCGTTGATCTCGAAGAGACCGAGGTCGGAGCCGCCGGAGATGGAGAGCAGGACGCCGCGGGCGCCGTCGATGGACGCCTCCAGGAGCGGCGAGGAGATCGCCATCTCCGCCGCGGCCACCGCGCGGTCGTCGCCCCGGGCGGAGCCGATGCCCATGAGCGCCGAGCCGGCCTCGGACATCACGGACTTCACGTCGGCGAAGTCCAGGTTGATCAGCCCGGGGGTGGTGATGAGGTCGGTGATGCCCTGGACACCCGACAGCAGTACCTGGTCCGCGGACTTGAACGCGTCGAGCACGCTGACCTGGCGGTCCGAGATGGACAGCAGCCGGTCGTTGGGGATGACGATGAGGGTGTCGACCTCTTCGCGGAGCTCGGCGATGCCGTCCTCCGCCTGGTTGGCGCGGCGCCGGCCCTCGAAGGTGAACGGGCGGGTGACCACACCGATCGTGAGGGCGCCGAGCGAGCGCGCGATGTTGGCCACGACGGGTGCGCCGCCAGTGCCGGTGCCGCCCCCCTCGCCCGCGGTGACGAAGACCATGTCGGCCCCCTTGAGGACCTCCTCGATCTCCTCGCGGTGGTCCTCCGCCGCCTTGCGGCCGACCGCCGGGTTGGCGCCGGCGCCGAGGCCACGGGTGAGTTCCCTGCCGACGTCGAGCTTGACGTCGGCGTCGCTCATCAACAGGGCTTGCGCGTCCGTGTTGATCGCGATGAACTCGACGCCCTTGAGACCGACCTCGATCATTCGGTTGATGGCATTGACACCACCGCCGCCGACACCGATGACCTTGATGACTGCGAGGTAGTTCTGCGGTGCTGCCACGTCGAAGGCCTCTCGCCTCGAGTTACGTGTCGTCACGGAGCTGATGTGGCGCCGTGACGACTGATGCCGATGGGACGGTCCGAATCGCCGACCCAAACCCTCACGTTGAAGTTCAGGGTTACCAGTGTGTCCGCTTCATGGACTCTTCCGGACAGGACACTAAGTCGACAAGTGGCGCGCGTTCAACGAACACGCCGAACCTCCCGTTTTTCTTTTCACCCTATGTGATCACCCATAGCGCTGACCAACCAGGGTGCTGGCCAGCACATATGCCCGTCAACTCCCGGACGCGGCAGGCGCCGTGGGTGCGCTCACATCGAAGTGCCCCGCCTTGGGGACCGCTTTCATGAGGGCGGTGAGCGCACGCGCCTTGGCCGGCCCGTCCTCCCCGCTTCCCCACATCACCGTACGTCCGCCGGTCAGCTCCAGGAGGACGGAATCGTATGATCGGACCCTGAGGGCCCTGGTCTCCCTGGCTACCGCGCCGGGGAGTTCGCTCCGGACGGCCACCGCTTCGAGCATCAGCCGGTCGGTGCCGAAGCGACCGGAACCGGCCGATTGACCGACCGTCATTTTCAGCAGCGGAACGCCGCGGGGCGCCTTCTCGACCGTGGCGAAACGGACACCTTCGGCGTCCATTTCGATGAACTTTGCGCCCTTTTCAATGAGCAGGGCGGGCTTTCTCTCGATCACTTTCAGACTGATTCCGTCCGGCCATGACCGGCCGACGTCGACGGAGTCGATTCGGGGCAGTTTCCGCAGCAGCCGTGACTCCACCGCGTCCGTGTCGACGGAGACCAGCGGCTCCCCGAGGGGCACCGCCGCCACCGACTCGACCTCGGCACGGGAGAGCACCTCGGTGCCGGACGTGGTCACCGTCCCGACGCGGAGCCACTGGGAGCCGTAGAGCGCCCAGAGCGCCGCGCCGGTCAGCACGGCCGCGGCGGTCACCGCGATCAGCAGCCGGGGGCGCGGCAGCCGGAACCGGCCGCCCCCGCCCCCCTCACCGGGGTGGCCGGAGACCGGCTTCGGTCGTGCGCCGCGCTCGGCGGTCGTCGGTCCGGCCACGCTGCTGCCTCCTGCCTGCGCCTACGCCCTCCGGCGTGCGGCGATCGCCTCGTACACCATGCCGACGAGCAGGTCGTCGGCGTCCCGGCGACCGAACTCGGCCGCCGCGCGCGACATCTCGAACAGCCGGTGCGGATCGGCGAGCACGGGAAGCACCTGGCTCTGGACCCACTCGGGCGTCAGCTCCGCGTCGTCGACCAGCAGTCCGCCGCCGGCCTTCACCACCGGCTGCGCGTTGAGCCGCTGTTCACCGTTGCCGATGGGCAGCGGGACGTACGCGGCGGGCAGACCGACGGCGGAGAGTTCGGCGACGGTCATCGCGCCCGCGCGGCAGAGCATCATGTCGGCCGCGGCGTACGCGAGGTCCATCCGGTCGACATACGGTACCGGGATGTAGGGCGGCATACCGGGCATGTTGTCCACACGCGGCATTTCGTTCTTCGGGCCGACCGCGTGCAGGATCTGGATCCCGGAGCGCTGGAGCAC
Source organism: Streptomyces sp. NPDC056987 (assembly GCF_042673865.1). Classification (NCBI taxonomy): domain Bacteria; kingdom Bacillati; phylum Actinomycetota; class Actinomycetes; order Kitasatosporales; family Streptomycetaceae; genus Streptomyces; species Streptomyces sp. NPDC056987. The sequence goes on along the minus strand of NZ_JBHURV010000050.1, from coordinate 20,011 downwards.
GGGGGCGATCTGCTGGACCACCTCGTTGAGCCTGCGCGCGCCCTGCGAGCCGCCGGAGACCAGCAGCGTCGGCAGGTTGGGGTCGAGCCCGAAGGCGGCACGGGCCTCGGGGCGCACCCGGGCGCGGTCCAGGGTGGCGATGGTGCGGCGCAGCGGGATGCCGATGTAGCGGGCGTCACGCAGCTTGCTGTCGGGCGTGGAGACGGCCACCGCGGCCGCGTACCGCGAGCCGATCTTGTTGGCCAGTCCGGGCCTGGCGTTGGCCTCGTGGACGATGATCGGCACCCCGAGCCGCTTGGCGGCGAGATAGCCGGGCAGGGCGACATAGCCGCCGAAGCCGACGACGCAGTCCGCCTTGGTGCGCTCCAGGATCTGCTCGGCCGCCTTGATCGTGCCGCGCAGCCGCCCCGGGACGGTGATCAGTTCGGGGGTGGGCTTGCGCGGCAGCGGTACGGCGGGGATGAGCCCGAGCTCGTACCCGCGCTCGGGTACGAGCCTGGTCTCCAGCCCGCGCTCCGTGCCGAGGGCCGTGATCCCCACGGTGGGGTCCTGCCTGCGCAGGGCATCCGCGAGGGCGAGCGCGGGCTCGATGTGGCCGGCGGTCCCCCCACCGGCGAGTACGACATGCACCGAAATTCACCGCTCTCCGGACGGACGCTTCTTGACGCGCCGTCTCATCGTCTTCCAACTCACCCCGGCCCGCTTCCTGCCGAAGACAGGCTGCCGGACGGCCAGGGCCGCCTTCGCGCCGGGATCCTCCCGTGCGAACGCGATCAGCAGCCCGACCGCGAACATCGCCGGCAACAGGGCCGACCCTCCGTAGGAGAACAGCGGGAGCGGGACTCCGGCGATCGGCAGCAGGCCGAGCACCGCACCGATGTTGATCACGGCCTGCACCGTGATCCAGGTGGTCACGCCTCCCGCGGCGTACCTCACGAAGGGTTCCTCCGTGCGTCCGGCCACGCGAATACCCGCATAGCCTAGAGCCGCGAACAGTGCGAGTACCGACAGCGTCCCCGCCAGCCCCAGTTCCTCCCCGGTGATGGCGAAAATGAAGTCGGTGTGCGGTTCGGGCAGTTGACCCCACTTTTCCACACTCGCGCCGAGGCCGGAACCGAACCATCCGCCGGAGGCGAGGGCGTAGATTCCGTGGACGGCCTGCCAGCACTCGCCCTCGGGCCCCAGGTCCTTCGCGGCGATGCAGCCGAACCGGTCGAGCCGGTTCTGGCTGGTCTGGATGAGCATGACGCCGATCAGCGCGGCGACCCCGAGGACCCCGGCGAAGAGCCGGGTGGGGGCGCCGGCCAGCCAGAGCAGCCCGAAGAGGATCGCCGTGAGGATGATCGCGGTGCCCATGTCGCCGCCGAGCATGATCAGTCCGAGCAGCAGGAAGCCGCCGGGGACCAGGGGCACCAGGAGATGTTTCCACTGGGTGAGCAGCCGTTTGTCGTTCTTGCGGGCGAGCAGGTCGGCGCCCCACAGGACGAGGGCGAGCTTGGCGAACTCGCTGGGCTGGAGCTGGAACGGGCCGCCGAAGTAGATCCAGTTCTGGTTGCCGTTGACGGACCGCCCTATCCCGGGGACCTGGACCAGCACCATCAGGAAGACGGTGGTGACCAGCATGGGGTACGAGAGGGCGCGGTGCAGTTTGACGGGCATCCGTGAGGCGGCGTACAGCAGCCCGGCGCCGAGGATCACCGCGAGGAACTGTTTGCGGAAGAAGTAGGTCGCGGGCAGCGAGTTCTGGAGTGCGTAGATCATCGACGCGGAATAGACCATCACCAGGCCCAGCACGGTGATCAGCAGGCCGCTGCCGAGGATCACGTAGTACGCGGTGAGCGGCCGGTCCCAGGCCCGCCGCAGCCGCTCGTAGAAGCGCCTGGTGCGGGCGGAGCGGGGCGGGCGGGGGGTCTTGGCTCCCCTGCCCCCGCGCCGGGCCGCGGGCGGCCTGCGTACGGCGGCGCCCGGCGCCCTGCCGCGGAGCGCGATGGCTCCGCCGAGCGCGGGCAGGCCCCCGAGGCCCCAGCGGATCGCCGCGGGTCCGCGTTCCCGGTCCGCGATGTCGTCGGCGGGCATCGTCGCTGTCCCCTCCAGTCGTGCCTGGCGCGGCCGTCACGGCTGTCGCGGATGTCGCGGCGTTCGGCGGGCCGGGGCGTGTGTTCGGCGGGGCCGCCGCTGTCGCGGCCCCGGGAACAGTTCAGCACGGCGCGGGGGCCGGACCGGTCAGGCGTGCTCGGCGGCTACGGACTCATTCGTCCAGGGCGTGTACCGCGTCGGCGAACGCCTCGCCTCGTTTGTTGTAGTTGACGAACATGTCCATCGAGGCACAGGCGGGGGCCAGCAGGACCGTGTCCCCCGGTCGCGCGAGCCGCGCCGCTTCGCGGACCGCCGCCGGCATCGCCCCGGTGTCCGTCCGGTCGAGGTCCACGACCGGGACGTCGGGGGCGTGTCGCGCGAGTGCTTCGCGGATGAGGGCCCGGTCGGCCCCGATCAGGACCACGCCGCGCAGCCGCCCCGCCGCGGCGGTGACGAGTGTGTCGAAGGTCGCGCCCTTGGCGAGGCCGCCCGCGATCCAGACGATCGGGTCGTACGACGCGAGGGAGGCCTCCGCGGCGTGCGTGTTGGTGGCCTTGGAGTCGTCGACGTAGGTGACGCCCCCGATCTCCGCGACGCGCTCGATCCGGTGCGGGTCGGGGCGGAACGCGCGCAGTCCGTCGCGTACGGCGGCGGGTTCGACACCGTACGCGCGGGCGAGGGCCGCGGCGGCGAGGGCGTTGGCGATGTTGTGCGGGACCGGCGGGTTCACGTCGGAGACCTGGGCCAGTTCCTGGGCCTGCTCGCGGCGGTTCTCCACGAAGGCCCGGTCGACCAGGATGCCGTCCACGACGCCGAGTTGGGAGGGGCCCGGGGTGGCGAGGGTGAAGCCGATCGCCCGGCAGCCCTCCTCGACGTCGGCGGCGCGGACCAGGTCCTCGGTGGCCGGGTCGGCCGCGTTGTAGACGCACGCGACGGTGTTGCCCTCGTAGATCCGGCCCTTGTCGGCGGCGTACGCGGCCATGGAGCCGTGCCAGTCGAGGTGGTCGGGGGCGAGGTTGAGCACGGCCGCGGAGTGGGCGCGCAGGCTCGGTGCCCAGTGGAGCTGGTAGCTGGACAGCTCCACGGCGAGGACGTCGTACGTCTCGTCGCCGGTGACGGCGTCCAGCAGCGAGACGCCGATGTTGCCGACGGCGGCCGTGCGCAGCCCCGCGGCGGTCAGGATCGAGGCGAGCATCCTGACCGTCGTGGTCTTGCCGTTGGTGCCGGTGACGGCCAGCCAGGGGGCGGCTCCGGGCTTCCGCAGCCGCCAGGCCAGTTCGACATCGCCCCAGATCTCCACGCCGGCCGCCGCGGCGGCCGCGAAGAGCGGCTTGCCGGGCCCCCAGCCGGGGGCCGTGACGATCAGCTCGGTGGAGTCGGGCAGGGTCGCCCCGTCGCCGAGGCGCACCGTCACGCCGAGCTTCTCCAGCTCGGCGGCCTGGGCGCGGGCCCGCTCGTCGTCCGTGTCGTTGACGACGGTGACGACGGCGCCGAGACCGTGCAGCACCCGGGCCGCCGGGATCCCGGAGACCCCGAGACCCGCGACGGTGACCCGTTTGCCCTGCCAGTTCACTTCTCTGCCGCCCAGCCCGCGTAGAAGAGTCCGAGACCGACGATGACGCACATGCCCTGGATGATCCAGAACCGGACCACCACAAGGACTTCCGACCACCCCTTGAGTTCGAAGTGGTGCTGGAGTGGCGCCATACGGAAGACGCGCTTGCCGGTCATCTTGAAGGAGCCGACCTGGATGACCACCGACATGGTGATCATCACGAAGAGGCCGCCGAGGATCGCCATCAGGAACTCGGTGCGCGAGCAGATCGCCAGACCGGCGAGCGCGCCGCCGAGGGCGAGCGATCCGGTGTCACCCATGAAGATCTTGGCGGGCGAGGTGTTCCACCACAGGAAGCCGAAGCAGGAGCCCATGAGGGCGGAGGCGACGACCGCGAGGTCGAGTGGATCTCGTACCTCGAAACAGGCGTTGGGGTTGGTCAGGGTCATCGCGTTGGCGCAGGACTCCTGGAACTGCCACAGCCCGATGAATGTGTACGCGCCGAAGACCATCACCGAGGCGCCGGTCGCGAGGCCGTCCAGACCGTCCGTCAGGTTCACGCCGTTGGACATGGCGAGGATCATGAACAGCGCCCAGACCACGAAGAGCACCGGGCCGATGGACCAGCCGAAGTCCGCGACGAACGACAGTCTGGTGGAGGCCGGTGTGTTGCCCCGGTAGTCGGCGAACTGGAGCGAGAGCACCGCGAAGGCGATGCCGACGATGAGCTGGCCCGCCATCTTGGCCTTGGCGCGCAGTCCCAGGGACCGCTGCTTCACGATCTTGATGTAGTCGTCGAGGAATCCGACGAGCCCCATCCCCGCCATCAGGAACAGGACGAGGAGACCGGAGAAGGACGGGGTCTCGCTGGTGAGCACCTTCGCCAGGGCGTACGCGATGAGCGTGGCCAGGATGAAGGCGATGCCGCCCATCGTGGGCGTGCCCTTCTTGCTGCCGTGGGTACGGGGTCCGTCGTCCCGGATGAACTGCCCGTACCCCTTCCTCGCCAGCAGCTTGATCAGCAGCGGTGTGCCGATCAGGGTGAGGAAGAGCCCGATGGCTCCCGCGAAGAGGATCTGCCTCATCGGCCGGCGACCTCGCCCTCGGTGGCGTTCTCCAGCAGTGCCTGGGCGACCTTTTCGAGGCCGACCGACCTGGAAGCCTTCACCAGCACGACGTCTCCCGGACGCAGTTCACTGCGCAACAGGTCGATCGCCGCCCGCGCGTCGGACACGTGCACCGACTCCTCACCCCACGAACCCTCGTTGTAAGCGCCCATGCGCAGCCAGGCCGCTTCCCTGCCCCCGACTGCCACGAGCTTGCTGACGTTGAGCCGGACGGCGAGCCGTCCGACCGCGTCGTGCTCGGACAGCGACGCGTCACCCAGCTCGGCCATCTGCCCGAGCACCGCCCACGTACGGCTCCCCTCGGGCCGTGAGGCACCACCCATGGCGACCAGCGCACGGAGCGCCGCTCTCATGGATTCGGGGTTCGCGTTGTAGGCGTCGTTGACGATCGTCACGCCGTCCGCGCGCTCGGTGACCTCCATACGCCAGCGGGAGAGGGTTCCCGCCTCGGAGAGCGCCACTGCGATCTCGTCGACGGACATGCCCAACTCATGGGCGACGGCGGCCGCGGCGAGCGCGTTCGACACGTGGTGCTCACCGTACAGCCGCAGCGTCACCTCGCTGCACCCGGAGGGTGTTCGAAGGCGGAACGCGGGCTGTCCGGTGGCTGTGAGACGGACGTTCTCTGCCTGTACGTCTGCTTCGCCCGACTCCCCGAAGAGCACGACGCGCGCCTTCGTGCGCGACGCCATGGCGCGAACCAGCGGGTCGTCGGCGTTAAGGACGGCCACCCCGCCGTCGGCGGCGGACGGCAGGGACTCCACCATTTCGCCCTTGGCCTGGGCGATCTGTTCCCGGCCGCCGAACTCGCCGATGTGCGCGGTGCCGACGTTCAGGACGAGGCCGACGGTGGGCGGGACGAGTCCGGTGAGGTAGCGGATGTCCCCGATGTAGCGCGCGCCCATTTCGAGCACGAGGAAGCGGGTGTCCTGTTCGGCGCGGAGCGCGGTGACGGGCAGCCCGATCTCGTTGTTCAGGTTGCCGTCCGGCCAGACCGTGGGCCCCGCGCGCCGCAGGAGCTGCGCGATCAGGTCCTTGGTGCTGGTCTTTCCGGCCGATCCGGTCAGCGCGACGGTGGTGGCGCCGAGGCGCTCCACGACGGTACGGGCGAGGGCGCCGAGGGCCTGGACGACATCGTCGACGACGATGGCGGGCACGCCGACGGGGCGGGTGGCCAGCACGGCCACCGCGCCCGCCTCGACGGCGCGGCGCGCGTAGTCGTGGCCGTCGACCCGGTCGCCGGCGAAGGCGGCGAAGAGGCCGCCCGGCTCGACGGCGCGGGAGTCGTACACGACGGAGCCGGTGACGCGGACGGCCGGATCCGGTATGTCGTGTGGCTGCCCGCCGACGATGGCGGCGATCTCGGCGAGAGAGAGGGCGATCACTGGGTCATCCCTGACTGTTGTTCTCGTTGCGGGGCGCGGGGTGGCGGTGGTCGGAGCCTGTGCCGGGGCGCAGGGAGCGTTCGATGGCCTCGCGCAGGACCTGGCGGTCGTCGAAGGCGCGGACCACTCCGGCGACGTCCTGGCCCTGCTCGTGGCCCTTGCCCGCGATCAGTACGGTGTCGTCGGCCGCGGCGCGGGCCACGGCCGCGGCGATGGCGGAGGCCCGGTCGGCGTCGACCAGGACGTCGCCGCGCTCGTGGACCGGGACCTCGGCGGCGCCCGCGAGCATCGCGGCGAGGATCGCCAGCGGGTCCTCGCCGCGCGGGTTGTCGGAGGTGAGTACGGCGGTGTCGGCGAGGCGGGCGGCGGCGGCGCCCATGGGCCCGCGTTTGGTCCGGTCGCGGTCCCCGCCGCAGCCGAGGACGATGTGCACCTTGCCCTTGGTGACCTTGCGCAGGGAGCGCAGCACCGATTCGACGGCGTCCGTCTTGTGCGCGTAGTCGACGACGGCGAGGTAGGGCTGTCCCGCGTCCACGCGCTCCAGCCGGCCCGGTACGCCGGGGACGGCGGCGATGCCGTCGGCGGCGGTCTGCGGGTCGATCCCGGCGACCGCCAGGGTGACGATCGCGGCGAGGGTGTTGGCGACGTTGAACGGTCCCGGCAGCGGCGCCTCGGCGGTGACCTGCTCGCCGCGGGGGCCGACGGCGGTGAAGGTGGATCCGTGCGAGCCGACCTGGACGTGTTCGGCGCGCCAGTCGGCGTCGGGGTGGCCCTCGGCGGAGAAGGTCGTGACGGGGACGCCGGACTCGCCGGCAAGCCTGCGGCCGTACGCGTCGTCGATGTTCACGACGCCGGTCCTGCTGCGCTCGGGGGTGAACAGCCGCGCCTTGGCCTGGAAGTAGTCCTCCATGTCGGAGTGGAACTCCATGTGCTCCGGGCTGAGGTTGTTGAAGACGGCGACGTCGAAGACGCAGCCGTCGACCCGGCCGAGCACGAGGGCGTGGCTGGAGACCTCCATGGCGACCGAGCGGACACCGCGTTCGCGCATGACCGCGAAGAGCGCCTGGAGGTCGGTGGCCTCGGGGGTGGTGCGCTCCGACTTGAGGCGCTCGTCCTCGATGCGTGTCTCCACCGTGCCGATGAGGCCCGTACGGTGGCCCGCGCCGCGCAGTCCGCCCTCGACGAGGTAGGCGGTGGTGGTCTTGCCCGAGGTGCCGGTGATGCCGATCTGGAGCAGATCGGTGCCGGGGTTCCCGTAGATCGCGGCGGCGAGCTCGCCCATGCTGCCGCGCGGGTCGGGCACGGTGAGGACGGGCAGCCCGGTGGCGGCGGCGCGGTCGGTGCCGGCGGGGTCCGTGAGGATCGCGACGGCTCCGAGGTCCGCGGCCTGGCCGGCGAAGTCCGCCCCGTGGAGGCGGGCGCCGGGCAGCGCGGCGTACACGTCCCCCGGGCGCACGGCGCGCGAGTCGTGGGTGATCCCGGTGGCTTCGCCCGGTCCGGCCGTCCCGGCGCCCGGTGCCTCGGCGCCCAGCCGGGCGGCCAGCTCGGCGAGGGAGGTCGGGCGGACCCGGTCCGGACGGGGCGTCCCCGGAGTGTTCACAGGGGCGTCCTTGGAGGGGGTTCGGTACTGATCAGCTTGTGGCACGGCGGTGAGCGTACCGGGAGGGGCGGGCGGCGAGCCAAGTGAGGCGGGCCGGTGCGCGGGCGGTTCGGGGTGGTTCCCGGAATCGGGGGTGATCGTTGTCACTGGGACTTTCCCTGGGGTCACTCGCCGGGTTTGAAGCTGACCGGCAGCCGGGCGGGTTTGCTGCCGGTCGGTTCGACCCGCAGTGTCTTGAGAGCGAACTCCATGACCTTCTTGTAGATGGGTCCGCAGATCTGTCCGCCGAAGTAACTGCCACTGGTGGGGTTCTGGATGGCGCAGTAGACGGTGATCTGCGGGTCGTCGGCGGGCGCGAAGCCGGCGAACGAGGCGGTGTAGCCCTTGTAGACGCCGAGCTTCGGGTCGACCCGGTTGGCCGTACCGGTCTTGCCCGCGATGCGGTAGCCGGGGATCTGGGCCTTGGTGCCGGTGCCCTCCACGTCGGCGACGACCGACTCCAGCATGGTGGCGAGCGTCTTGGCGGTCTTCTCGCTGACCACTCTGGTCTTCTGGGGCGCGGGCGCCGCCGTGAAGCGGTTGTCGGGGCCGTTGGTGCCGCGGATCAGGGTGGGGTCGATCCGTACGCCGCCGTTGGCGATGGTCGAGTAGACGGAGGCGGCCTGCACGGCGTTGAGGGAGAGCCCCTGGCCGAAGGGGATCGTGTACTGCTGCGAGGTGGACCAGTCCTTCGGCGCGGCGAGGATGCCGCGGGTCTCGCCCGGGTAGCCGAGGCCGGTGGGCTGTCCCATGCCGAACTTCTCCAGATACGAGTGGAGCACCTCGTTGGCCTCGGGCTGGGTCTTGCCGAGCTGCCCCGTGGCGAGGATGGTGCCGATGTTGCTGGACTTGGCGAGGACGCCGTTGAGCGTCAGGTACCAGGTGGGGTGGTCGATGTCGTCCTTGAAGAGCCGGTCGCCGCGGTGCAGCCGGTTGGGGACGACGACATGGGTGCCGGGGGTGGCGGCCTCCTCCTCCAGTACGGCGGCCATGGACATGACCTTGGCGGTGGAGCCGGGTTCGTACGCGTCCTGGAGTGCCGCGTTGCCCATGGCTGCGGAGTTGGCCTGGGTGAGGTTGTTGGGGTCGAAGCCGGGGGCGTTGGCCATGGCGAGGACCTCGCCGGTCCTGGTGTTCTGGACCACCACGTAGCCCCGGTCGGCCTTGGACTCCTTGACCTGGTCGACGATGGCCTGCTGGGCCGCCCACTGGATGTCCCGGTCGATGGTCAGCTCGATGTCGGAGCCGGGCACGGCGGGGGTCTCGCGGGAGGTGGCGGTGGGGACCCGGCGTCCGCCGGACTGGGCGTAGGTGACCTTGCCGTCCTTGCCCGCGAGCTGCCGGTCGAGCATGGACTCGATGCCGCCTCCACCGCGCCCGGCGGCGTTGACGTATCCGAGTATCCCGGCGGCGAGGTCGCCGTTGGGGTAGACGCGTTTGCTGCTGGGCTCCTGGAAGACGCCCGCCAGCACGCTGACGGAGCCCTCGGCGGACTTCTCCTTGCTCGCCTTCTCGGCGAGCACCCGCTTGAGGTCCTTGATCTGGTTCCAGACCTGCGGGGTCTGCCGGCGGGCCAGCACCGCGTAGCGCGACTTGGGGGTCTTGAGTTTCCCGGCCAGCTCCGAGGTGTCGGTGCCGAGGATCGGCGCGAGCAGCGCGGCGGCCTGTTCCGGGGCGTCGGGGACCTTGCTGAAGTCGGGGGTGAACATCGACGGGTCGGCGGTGATGTCGTACGCGTCGTCGCTGGTGGCGAGCGCGACACCGGAGCGGTCGGTGATCTGGCCGCGCTCGGCCGCGATGGTGTGGCTGAGGTAGCGGCTCTTCTCCGCCTTGGCGGCGTACGCGCTGGCGTCGACGGCCTGCACCTGGAGCAGCCGGACGACGAAGACCAGCATGACGAGGCTCAGGCCGAGGCCGACGAGCCGGAGCCGGGGGCGCGGGCTGCCGAGCTGGATCCTGCGCGCGGCGCCGGAGCCGTTACGGGGACGGCGCGGCGCGGGACGGGCGGCCGGGCGGGACGGGGTGCGGGGGCGTCCGCCGTTGCCGGAGCGCGCGGGGTTCGGTACCCGGCGGCGCGGTGGTTCCTTGGGGGGCACTGCGTCACCTGCCGGGGGTCGTCGGGGCCGGCGTGCCGGATGCCGGTACGGGGGACGGCGAGGTCTCCTCCAGGACGGAGGGCCGGGCGGAGGGCTCCGCGGAAGCCCCCGCCGAAGCTCCCGTGGAGGGCAGCGCGGGCGGCTGCGGGGCGGACTGGGCGGAGGGCTGGGCCCCGGGCGTCGTGGGGGCCGCGCCGGGGGCGCCGCGCACCGTACCGTCCGGATCGAGGAAGGCCGGGCTGCCGCCGGGCACCATGCCCAGCTCGCGGGCGCGCCGCTCCAGCGCGTACGGGGCGGAGAGATCGTCCACGTCCCGTTGCAGCGCCTGCTGTTCGTCGGTGAGGTCGGTGGTGCGCTTCTTCAGGTCGGTCAGCCGGAAGGAGCCCTCGCTGAGGGCGGAGTTCAGCAGCAGCAGGGCGATCAGGCCGCCGCCGAGGAGCAGCACGACCAGCAGGACGAAGGGGGTGCGGGCCGCCGAGCTGTTCCCGGCGGGCAGCACCTGGGCGAGGCGGGCGGCCCGCCCCTTCAGCTGCTTGCCCGGCCCCTTCATCACAGGACGTCCTCCCGGATCCGCTGCGCCCCCCGGAGCCGGGCGGGGGCGGCGCGGCGGTTCTCCGCGACCTCTTCCTCGGTGGGGAGTTCCGCGCCGCGGGTGAGCAGCTTCAGCCGGGGCTGGTAGCGCTCGGGGACGACGGGCAGGCCGGGCGGGGCGGTGTTGGCGGCCCCGGCCGCGAAGACCTGCTTGACCAGGCGGTCTTCGAGCGAGTGGTACGAGAGGACCGCGATCCGGCCGCCGACGGCGAGGCTCCGTACGGCGGCGGGGACGGCCCGTTCCAGGACGGGGAGTTCACCGTTGACCTCGATGCGCAGGGCCTGGAAGGTGCGCTTGGCGGGGTTGCCGCCGGTGCGCTTGGCGGCCTGCGGGAGCGCGTCACGGATCAGCTCGACGAGGCGGGCGCTGCGGCTGAAGGGCTCCTTGTCCCGCTCCCTGACGACCGCGGACACGATGCGCTTGGCCTGCTTCTCCTCGCCGTACGCGCGCAGGATGCGGACCAGTTCGCCGGGCGGGTAGGTGTTGAGGACCTCGGCGGCGCTGACCCCGGTCGTCTGGTCCATCCGCATGTCGAGCGGCGCGTCCTGGGCGTACGCGAAGCCGCGGTCGGCCTCGTCGAGCTGCATCGAGGAGACGCCGAGGTCGAAGAGGACGCCCTGGACGCGGGGGACGGACAGCCGGTCGAGCACGTCGGGCAGTTCGTCGTAGACGGCGTGCACGAGGGTGGCCCGGTCCCCGTAGGCGGCGAGGCGTTCGCGGGAGAGCCGCAGCGCCTCCTGGTCGCGGTCGAGCGCGACGAGCCGTGCGGCGGGGAAGGTGGCGAGCAGTGCCTCGCTGTGTCCGCCGAGGCCGAGCGTGCAGTCGACGACGACGGCGCCGGGCTCGGCGAGGGCGGGGGCCAGCAGGTCGAGGCACCGCTGGAGCATCACCGGTACATGCCGGACCTGGTTCATGCGCCCTCTCAAGTACGGACGGTCGTACGTACCGCCGAGCGGGAAGGGGCCGAGCCGCACGTACGCCGCGTTATGCGGGAAAATTCGGGATGCGTTCTGGCACGGGTTCAGGGTGTGTCCGTGAACTTCGCGCCACTTTAGTCCACGGTTCCCGGTGGTTCCGGGCCACCCGGCCGGTCAGCGCGTCGCGGGGTCCCGGCACCGTCATCACGCCATTCCGCGAAAGGCGCTCTTCACCCGTTCGGCGGCACCGTACTCGACCTTGTGGGTTAGCTCACACCAAGCCGCGATGACGTTCTTTGTCCACTCTCACGGCGGGCTTCCCCGGGCTGTGCCGACTAACGTCACAGGTATGCCGACTTCCGCACATCTCCCCGCAGAGCCCTCAGGGCCCCCCGCCGACGCGGCCCGCACCGGCGGCACCGTCACCGACCGGCTCGTCGACGCGAACCACGCGTACGCGGCCGGATTCACCGATCCGGGCATGGACGCCCGCCCGGTGCTCCAGGTCGCCGTCGTCGCCTGCATGGACGCCCGGCTCGACCTGCACGACGCCCTGGGGCTCTCCCTGGGCGACTGCCACACCATCCGCAACGCGGGCGGCGTCGTCACCGACGACGTGATCCGCTCGCTCACCATCAGCCAGCGGGCGCTCGGCACGCGCAGTGTCGTCCTGATCCATCACACGGGCTGCGGCCTGGAGAGCCTCACCGAGGAATTCCGGCACGAACTGGAGATGGAGGTCGGCCAGCGGCCGGCGTGGGCCGTCGAGGCGTTCCGCGATGTCGATCAGGACGTACGCCAGTCCATGCAGCGCATACGAACCTCGCCGTTCCTTCCGCACACCGACGATGTCCGCGGCTTCGTCTTCGACGTGCGGACGGGACTGCTGCGGGAAATCGATCCGACCGGCTGACCGGCCGACTGAGCAGGACCGCCCCGCCCGTACGTATGGAACGGGGGCGTTAACCAGACCCGAAAGACAGCAAAGCAGACATAACCCACCGACTTATCCACAGGCGGATGACACGAAGCGGTAACGGCAACAAGAATGCGTATGCGACAGCGTTCCGGAACTTTCCGGGGACGGTGTCCGTGTTTCGGGGAGGGCCGGGCCGTCTGATGAGCATCGGCCCGTTGAAAGGGCCGAGGAGGGCCGGGTGACGACCTATGACGATCGAGCGAGCCTCACAGATCTGACCACCACAGCGGAGCGTGTGCGCGCATCGGTGGAGGGTGTGATCGAGGGCAAGCCTGAGGTCGTACGGCTTTCGCTGACCGTGCTCCTCGCCGAGGGCCATCTTCTGATCGAGGATGTCCCCGGCGTGGGCAAGACCATGCTGGCCAAGGCGCTGGCGCGTTCCATCGACTGTTCGGTGCGGCGTATCCAGTTCACCCCCGACCTGCTGCCTTCGGACATCACCGGAGTGTCGATCTACGACCAGCAGCGGCGGGAATTCGAGTTCAAACCGGGAGCGATCTTCGCGCAGATCGTGATCGGCGACGAGATCAACCGCGCCTCGCCCAAGACCCAGTCGGCGCTGCTGGAGTCCATGGAGGAGCGTCAGGTCACCATCGACGGGAAGACCTACGAACTGCCCGGCCCGTTCATGGTGGTGGCCACCCAGAACCCGGTCGAGATGGAGGGCACGTACCCGCTGCCCGAGGCGCAGCGCGACCGCTTCATGGCCCGGGTGTCGATCGGCTACCCGAGCGCGGAGGCCGAGTTGCAGATGCTGGACGTGCACGGCGGGGTCTCGCCGCTGGACGACCTCCAGCCGGTGGCGCACGCGCACGACATCGTCAAACTCATCGACGCCGTGCGCACGGTCCATGTCGCCGAGTCCGTCCGGCGGTACGCGGTGGAGCTGGTGGCGGCGACCCGCAGCCATCCGGATCTCAGACTCGGCGCCTCGCCGCGCGCCACGCTCCATCTGCTGCGCGCGGCGAAGGCAGCCGCGGCGCTCGACGGCCGGGAGTACGCGCTCCCCGACGACGTGCAGTCGCTGGCTTCGGCGGTGCTCGCGCACCGGCTGCTGCCCACGGCCCAGGCCCAGTTGAACCGGCGCACGGCCGAGCAGGTCGTCCAGGACATCATCCAGCGGACCCCGGTGCCCACGGCGGACGGCGGCCGGACCACCGTGGGCCGCCCGGCTCCCGGCGGGGCCGCCGGGACGCTCTTCGGCCAGCAGTCCGGCGCCCGGCGGCTGTGATGGCGTCGGGGGGGCCGGCCGCCGACGACGGCGAGGAGAAGGGCGGGGTGCGGGCCGCGCTGTCCGGACTGACCACCCGCGGCCGGTCGTTCCTCGCGGCGGGCATCGCCGCCGCGGTGTGCGCGTACGTCCTCGGCCAGTCGGATCTGCTGCGGGTGGGGCTGCTGCTCGCCGTACTGCCGCTGATCTGCGTGGCGGTGCTGTACCGCACGCGCTACCGGGTGGCGGGCAGCAGACGGCTGGCGCCCTCGCGGGTCCCCGCGGGGGCCGAGGCGCGGGTGCATCTGCGGATGGACAACGTGACACGGCTGCCCACCGGGCTGCTGATGCTCCAGGACCATGTGCCGTACGTCCTCGGGCCGCGCCCCCGGTTCGTCCTGGACCGGGTGGAGCCGGGGGGCCGCCGTGAGGTGTCCTACCGGGTCCGCTCCGATCTGCGCGGGCGCTATCCGCTCGGACCGCTCCAGCTGCGGCTGAGCGACCCGTTCGGGATGTGCGAGCTGACCCGCTCGTTCAGTGCCTTCGACATCCTGACGGTCATCCCGCGCACCGAACCGCTGCCGCCGGTGCGGCTCGCGGGCGAGGCCGCGGGCCACGGCGACGGGAGCCGGCGCTCGCTGGCGCTGGCCGGTGACGACGACGTGATCCCGCGGGGGTACCGGCACGGCGACGACCTGCGCCGGGTGCACTGGCGCTCCACCGCCCGGTACGGCGAGCTGATGGTGCGCCGCGAGGAACAACCGCAGCGGGCACGCTGCACGGTCCTGCTGGACACGCGGCGGATCGCCTACCAGGGCTCGGGTCCCGACTCGGCCTTCGAGTGGGCGGTCTCCGGGGCGGCCTCCGCGCTGGTGCACATGCTGGAACGGGGCTTCGCGGTACGGCTGCTGACCGACACCGGCGGTTCGGTGCCCGGCGAGGGCGCGGACGGCTTCGCGGGGGCCACCCAGGACTCCGCGGACTCGGCCGGGCTGATGATGGACACGCTCGCGGTCGTCGACCACTCCGACGGGGCGGGCCTCTCACGCTCGTACGACGTGCTGCGCGGCTCCACCGAAGGGCTGCTGGTGGCGTTCTTCGGCGATCTGGACGAGGAACAGACCGCGGTCGCCGCCCGGATGCGGCAGCGCAGCGGCGCGGCCGTCGCCTTCGTGCTCGACAGCTCCGGCTGGACGCAGGGCCCGAGGGACGACGCCGAGGTCGAGACGCGGCTGCGGCAACTGCGCGAAACGGGGTGGACGGCGCTGGCCGTGCCCTCCGGGGCGGCGCTGCCCGACCTGTGGCGGCTGGCCGGCCGCCAGCACTCGGAATCGGCCGTCGCGGGCGGTACGACAGGCTTCTCCGGAGGATGGTCATGAGCGGTCGCGGACGGTTGGCGCTGTGCTCCTTCGCCGCCACGGTGATGGCGGCGGGCGCCCTGACCCCGCTGGTCGAGTCGCCCACCTGGCTGATCCAGTGCGCGTTCATGGTGGGGGTCGTGGGCGGGGTGGGGGCGCTGGCCCGGCGGGTGCCGCTGGCCCGCCCGCTGACCGTCGCGCTCCAGGCCCTCTCGGTCCTGCTGCTGCTCACCCTGGTCTTCGCCAAGGAGCAGGCCCTGTTCGGCTTCGTGCCGACACCCGACGCCGTCCAGGAGTTCGGCCGGCTGCTGACGTCCGGCGGCGACGACGTCGGGCGGTACGCGATACCCGCCCCGGCGACCGAGGGCATCCGGCTGATGCTGATCGGTGGCGTGCTGGTGATCGGTCTCGCGGTGGACGCGGTCGCGGTGACGTTCCGCAGCGCCGCCCCGGCGGGGCTGCCGCTGCTGGCGCTCTACTCGGTCGCCGCGGGGCTCTCCGGCGGGGCCGGCGGGTGGGTGTGGTTCCTGCTGGCCGCCACCGGCTATCTGCTCCTGCTCCTGGCCGAGGGCCGGGACCGGCTCTCCCAGTGGGGCCGGGTCTTCGGCGGCGCGCCACGCCCCCCGGGCCGCTTCTCGTCGGCCTTCGACCCGAACGGGCGGGCCCCGGTGCGTACGGGCCGCAGGATCGGTGTGGTGGCGCTGGGCGTCGCGCTCGCCGTCCCGGCGGCGCTGCCCGCCCTGGACGGCGGGCTGCTGGCCGGCGCGGGCGCGGGGAACGGCTCGGGGGTGGGTGGCGGGGGCACGATCTCCGCGGTCAATCCGCTGGTGTCGCTCCAGGACAATCTGAACCAGCCCGAGGACCGCGAGGCCCTGCGCTACAAGACCAACGCCAAGGACACGCAGGACCTGTATCTGCGGATCATGGCGCTGGACAAGTTCGACGGCACGTCCTGGCGGTTCTCGCAGCGCAACGTGGAGGACGTGCCGGACACGCTGCCGACCGCGCCCGGACTCCGGAGCGACGTCGAGGCCACGGAGATCAGGACCACCATCTCCGCGGCCGGGTGGTACCGGCAGAACTATCTGCCGATGCCCTACCCGGCCTCCGAGGTGAAGATCGACGGGCGCTGGCGGTTCGAGCCGACGGGCCGGACGCTCGTGGGCGACCGGGGCCAGTCGACGCGTGGTGCGCGCTACGAGGTCACCAGCCTCCAGGTGAACCCGACCAGGCAGCAGCTCGCCTCGGCGCCGGCCGCCCCGTCGGGGCTGCTCCGTGAGTACACCCAGGTTCCCTCGGTGCTGCCGGAGGTCGTCAGGTCGACGGCGCTGGAGGTGACGGCGGGGGCGGCGAACGACTACGAGAAGGCCGTCAAGCTCCAGGACTGGTTCGCGCTGGACGGCGGCTTCACGTACAACACCGCCGTCGACTCGGGCACCGGTGTCACGGCCATCACCCGCTTCCTGCGGAACAAGGAAGGATTCTGCGTCCACTTCTCCTTCTCGATGGCGGCGATGGCCCGCACGCTGGGCATCCCGGCGCGGGTCGCGGTCGGCTTCACCCCGGGGACCCCGCAGGCGGACGGCACGATGTCGGTCGGCCTGCGGGACGCGCACGCCTGGCCCGAGCTGTACTTCGAAGGGGTCGGCTGGACCCGTTTCGAGCCGACGCCGAGCCGGGGCAGCACCCCCGACTACACCCGCGAGGAGGCCCCGACGGGCACGCCGAGCGACTCGGCCAGCGAGGGCACCGACCCGTCCGCCGCGCCGTCCGCGGAGCCGTCCGCCTCGGAGACCTGCCCGGCGCAGGCCCAGCGGCTGGGTGAGTGCGACCCGACGGCGGAAGCGGGTGTGCTGCCGCCGACGGACACGGGTACCCCACTGGGGACCGTCCTCGCCGTGGTGGCGGGCGCGCTGGCGGTGCTGCTGCTGCCGCTGCTGCCCCTGCTGTGGCGGACACGCGTCAGGGCGGGCCGGCTCGGCTCCTCTGGGCGTACGCCGGAGGACGCCACGGCCAGGACACTCGCCGCCTGGCGTGAGGTCATCGATACGGCGTGGGACCACGGCATACCGCCCGACGAGTCGGGCACGCCCCGGAAGACCGCCGAGCGGATCGTCCGGCTGGGCGGTCTCGACGGCGAGGCGGCCGCGGCGGTGCACCGGCTGGCCGGATCCGTGGAGCAGGTGCTGTACGCGCCGGTGCCGCGGCCGGGCACGGGGCTCGCCGAGGACGCCCGGCTGATCCGGGAGGGCCTGAGCGCGGCCGTCGGGCGGTGGACGCGGCTGCGGGCACTGCTCGCGCCCCGCTCGGCCGTTCGGGTGATCTGGTACGCGGCTGAGCGGTGGCACGCGGTCGCCGCGCGGTGGACGGATCGCCGGCTGGAACTCACCCGCCGGCTGGCCACGGCGACGACGCGGCTGCGGCCGTCGCGGCAGCGGGGCTGAGGCCCCCCGGCGGCCTTCCCGGGGGCCGCCGAGTGCCGCCGACGGCCGGGGAGGACGGAGTAAGGCTGAGGGGCGGACGCGCGCCGCGTCCGCCCCTCAGCCGTTGCTGCCGCCGGTCGGCCTTTCGCCGCCGCCCGGCACACTCCGTTCGGAAGCCCGGAAGCCCGGAAGCCCGGAAGCCCGGAAGCCCGGAAGCCCGGAAGCCCGGAAGCCCGGAAGCCTGGAGAAGCGGAGACCCGGATACGCGAAAGAGCCGGCCCCTGAGGGGACCGGCTCCTTACAGGACTGGTGTCACCGGGTCTGTTCGGTCACTGGCCTGTTCTTTCACTGACCCTGTTCGTCACGGCGGCGCTGCCACCGCTGCTCGATCCGGTTCATCATGGAGCGGCGCTGTCTCGGTTGCTGCCGGTCGGCGGACGCGCCGCCCGCCGCCTGCTGCTCGCCTGGTTTGGGCGCCTTGCGCCAGCCGGTGACCGCCAGGACCGCACAGCCCAGCATGACGAGGAACCCCACCACGCTGATCCAGATCTGCTGGGCGACCATTCCGGCCATGAGGAGCGCGATACCCACCAGGAAGCCTGCGACTGCCTGGTAGACCCGTCGCCGGGTGTACGTACGCAGCCCGCTTCCCTCAAGCGCTGTCGCGAACTTGGGATCTTCGGCGTACAGCGCTCGCTCCATTTGCTCGAGCATTCGCTGCTCGTGCTCCGAGAGCGGCACGGAGTCCTCCTAGTCGTCGGTCGCGGGGGGCGACCGGTATGCGGCTCCTTCAAGGATAGGCAGGGATTCGCCCCCGTGAAACCCGCCCTCAACGCCAAATCGCCATTCCGGGCCGCCATGTCGGCTCGGCCGCTGAGGCGTTGATTCCCCAACCATCGATCCGTCATGCCGGATGGTGTACCCCGATCATACGGCGCCCGGCGCCCCGCTGGGGGGCCTGTGGCGCACTCCATGCGGAGCTGCGCCGCTGATCAGCCACACACGGGGCGTTCCGGACGGCTCACCGGGGGTCTCCGGGCCTTCGGCGATCAGCGCCTTTTCTCGCCCAGGACGTGGAGCTGGCTGGCCACGGAGTGGAAAGCGGGCAGCTCGGCGGCCGCCGCCTCCAGCTTCAGCAGGGCGTCCAGGGCCCCCGGCTGGGTGTCCACGAGACCGCCGGGCACCAGGTCCGCGAAGACCCGGACCCCGTGGACGGCGCCGACCCGCAGACCGGCCGCGGTGACCAGCTCCGTGAGCTGCTCGGCGTCGAACCGCCGGGGCACCGGGTCGCCCGCGCCCCAGCGGCCCGCCGGGTCGGTGAGCGCCTGCCGGGCCTCCGTGAAGTGCCCGGCGAGCGCCCGGGCCAGCACGGCGCCGCCCAGCCCCGCGGCGAGCAGGCTCAGCTCGCCTTCGGGGCGCAGCGCGTCCACCGCGTTCCGTACCCCCTCCGCGGGATCGTCCACGTACTCCAGGACGCCGTGGCAGAGCACCGCGTCGAAGCCGCCGCGCCCGACCACCTCGAAGAGGCCGTGGATATCACCCTGCACCCCGTGGACCCGCGCGGCGACCCCGGCCTCCGCCGCCCTGCGCTCCAGTGCGAAGAGCGCGTTCGGGCTGGGGTCGACCACGGTCACGCGATGGCCCAGTCGGGCGACGGGCACCGCGAAGTTGCCCGTGCCCCCTCCGGTGTCGAGGACGTCCAGGGCCTCCGTGCCGGCCGCCTTGGCCCGGCGGTCGAGGGCGTCCTTGAGGACTTCCCAGACCACGGCGGTACGGAGGGAGCCGCGGGGGCGCGATGGCGTCTCCCCACCGACGGCAGGGGAAGGGTCCGACACGGCAGTTGACTCCTCGGCGCGGTGCCGCCCCGGCGGGGCGTGGAACAGGACAGACTCCGCCCACCCTATTGCCTCGGCCGTCCCGCCCGGTCACCCTGCGGCATCACCCGGCCGTGGCGGTTCCTCGCGGGGCTGGGGCAGCACCGGTTCGAGCACGAGCAGGCGCTCCACCAGGCGCAGGAACATCGCGGCGGACCGGAGCAGGTCGTCGGCGTCACGGCTGCCGGCCGCGCCCGGTATGCCGGCCTCGGCACGCGCCCTGCGGGTGGCGCCGGCGGCGAAGTGCCCACTCCATTCGGCCAGCTCGGGCGCGATCTCGGGCAGGACCTCCCACACGCTCCGTATCCGCCTGCGCCGCTGCGGGGTGGTCTCGGGACGGCCACGGGCCGCGAGGACCGCGGCGGCGGTGCGCAGGGCGGCGAGGTGGGCCGTGGCGTAGCGCTCGTTCGGAGTGTCCAGGGTGGCGGCCTCGTCCAGTCCGCCGCGCGCCTGCGCGAGCAGATCGAGAGCGGCGGGCGGCGCGGTGGCCCGACGCAGGACGGGGTGGACGTCGCCGGGTGGTCCGGTCAGTGAGGGTGCAGGGCCGTCGGTACGGCGCCGGTGTGCGGCACGTGCGTAGGAACTGGCCATGACGAACCTCCTGTCGTCGCGTGACGGCTTCGTGGCCGTATGTGTCCATCCTGACGGGCACCACTGACAATCGGCCCTGACCTGCACATTCGCCCCGATTGACGGAAATCCGCGACGGCGCCGGGGCCAGGGCCGGAAGGCGAAACGCGTCGGTCCGGTGCGGCTCATCCCCCATGAGCCGCACCGGAC
>NZ_JBHURV010000049.1:21146-71619 GCF_042673865.1 Streptomyces sp. NPDC056987 | reverse complement strand
GTCACAACCGGGCCCCCCCGGTGGCGCCCGGGCCCCCGCGGCCGGCGCCGCCGGGGCGGGGGGGCGCGGCACGGGGACCGCGCGGATCAGTCCTCGGTGGAGGCCGTGACGCCGGCGGGCGCCGTCTGCTCCGCCGCGGCGGTCTTCTTCGACGTCTTGGCCGCGGTCTTCGCGGTCTTCGTCGTCTTGGCCGCCGACTTCTTGGCCGTCGTCTTCTTCGCGACGGTCTTCTTCGCCGTGGTCTTCTTGGCAGCCGTCTTCTTCGCCGGCGCCTTCTTGGCCGCCGTCTTACGGACCGCCTTCTTGGCCGGCGCGGGCGCCTCGGCCTCGGGAGCCGCTTCCGGCGCCGCCTCGGCCTCGGCGGGAGCCTCGGTCCTGGCCTGCGCGTCCACGACGACGATCGCCGCCTCCTCCGCGCCCGACGGCGAACCGGCGGGGGCGGTGACCTTACGGGTCGCCCTGCGGCGTGCCCGCGGGGGCGCCGCCACCGGTGCCTCCTCGGCGACCGGCTCCACGGCCGGCTCGGCGACCGGCTCCGCGGGGGCCGGCTCGGGCTCCGGGGTCACGGGGACGACGACCTCGGCCGCCGCCTCCGCGTCGGCCACCTTCGGCGAACCGGCCGGAGCCGACGCCTTACGGGTGGCGCGGCGGCGCGTGCGCCCCTGGGGAGCCGCGTCCGCGACGGGCGCCTCTGCGGCCTCCGCGGGCGCCTCGGCCACCGGGGCCGCCGCGGTCTCGGGGACCTCAGGGGTCACCGGGGCCTCAGCAGCCACCGGAGCCTCCGGGGCCACGGTCTCCGCCGCCCGGGGCGCACCGGCCGGGGCCGACGCCTTGCGCGACGCACGGCGGCGCGACCGGCCCCGTACCGCCGCCTCGGCCTCCGCGACGCTGCTGTACAGCTCCTCGTCCGGTACGAAAGCGTCCGACAGCGGCTGCGCCGCGGGAGGCGCGGCGAGCGCGACCGGAGCCGCCACCTCCGCCGCGAGCTCGGCCTCCGACTCGGTCCCGGCCTCGGCGTCGGACTCCGCCGCCGTACCCGTCACCTCGTGGTCGTGCTCGTGGTCCGCACCGGCACCGCCGCGACCGCGCTTCTTGGCCCGCTTGCCGTTGCCGCCGCCACCGGCGGCCACCGGCTGCTCCATGTGGACGATCACACCGCGGCCGTTGCAGTGGACACAGGTCTCGGAGAAGGACTCCAGCAGGCCCTGGCCCACCCGCTTGCGGGTCATCTGCACCAGGCCCAGCGAGGTGACCTCGGCGACCTGGTGCTTCGTACGGTCCCGGCCCAGGCACTCCAGCAGACGCCGCAGCACCAGGTCCCGGTTGGACTCCAGCACCATGTCGATGAAGTCGATGACGACGATGCCGCCGAGGTCGCGCAGCCGGAGCTGGCGGACGATCTCCTCGGCCGCCTCCAGGTTGTTCCTGGTGACGGTCTCCTCAAGGTTGCCGCCCTGGCCGGTGAACTTCCCGGTGTTGACGTCGACCACGATCATGGCCTCGGTCTTGTCGATGACCAGCGAGCCGCCGCTCGGCAGCCAGACCTTGCGGTCCAGCGCCTTCATGAGCTGCTCGTCGATGCGGTACGTCGCGAAGACGTCCACCTCGCTGGTCCAGCGCGACAGCCGGTCGGAGAGGTCCGGCGCGACGTGCGCGACATAACCGCTGATCGTCTGCCACGCGTCGGCGCCGCTGACGATGACCTTCGAGAAGTCCTCGTTGAAGATGTCACGGACGACCCGGACGGTCATGTCGGGCTCGCCGTAGAGCAGCGTCGGGGCGTTGCCGCTCTTCGACTTCTTCTTGATGTCCTCCCACTGCGCCTGCAGCCGCTCGACGTCACGGCGCAGCTCGTCCTCGCTGGCGCCCTCGGCGGCCGTACGGACGATGACGCCCGCGTCCTCGGGGACGATCTTCTTGAGGATGGTCTTCAGCCGGGCGCGCTCGGTGTCCGGGAGCTTGCGGCTGATGCCGGTCATCGACCCCTCGGGCACGTACACGAGGTAGCGGCCCGGCAGCGAGACCTGGCTGGTCAGGCGGGCGCCCTTGTGACCGATCGGGTCCTTCGTCACCTGGACGAGCACCGACTGGCCGGACTTGAGGGCGGTCTCGATCCGGCGCGGGCCGTTGGCCATGCCCAGCGCCTCGAAGTTGACCTCACCGGCGTACAGGACGGCGTTGCGTCCCTTGCCGATGTCGACGAAGGCGGCCTCCATGGACGGCAGTACGTTCTGCACCTTGCCCAGGTAGACGTTGCCGACGTAGCTGGTCGCCTGCTCCTTGTTGACGTAGTGCTCGACCAGGACGTTGTCCTCCAGGACACCGATCTGAGTGCGCTCGCCGTGCTGGCGGACGACCATCACGCGCTCGACGGCCTCGCGGCGGGCGAGGAACTCCGCCTCCGTGATGATCGGCACGCGGCGGCGGCCCTGCTCGCGCCCCTCACGGCGGCGCTGCTTCTTGGCCTCCAGACGGGTCGAGCCCTTGATGGACTGGACCTCGTCGGCGCCGGTGCCGGGCTCGCGCCCGTCGTCCTTCGCCCGGCGTTCGCGCGGCTCGCGGACCTTGACGACCGTACGCTCCGGGTCGTCACCGCCACCGGCGCCCTGCTCGGCGTCGGAACCGCCGTCGGCGCTCCGGCGCCGCCTGCGGCGACGGCGGCGGCTGCTGGAGGAGCCGCCCGAGGACGCGTCGTGGTCGTCCTGCTCGCCGTCGTCGAACGCGTCGGAGCCGTCCGGGCCGCTCCGGTCGCCGTCCGCCTCGTCGGTGTGCTCGGCGGCGGTCTCCTCCCGCTGCTCGTCCGTGGTGTCCTCGGCGTCCGCGGCCTCGCCGCGGCGACGGCGACGGCCACCCCGGCGGCGGCGCCGCGAGGGACGGTCCCCGTACTCGTCGGAATCCTCCGCGGATTCCGCGGACTCGGACGCCTCGTCGTCGGACGCCTCGTCGTCGCTCTCGCTCGCGGGCTCCTCGACGGGCGCGCGCGGCGTCTCCGGCGCGGCCTCGGCGGCCGGCTCCGCGGCCTCGCCCCGGCGACGGCGCCTGCTCCGGCGGCCCGACGGCTCGGGCGCGGCCACCGGCTCGGGCGCGGCGGCAGCGGCCTCGGCGGGCTCGTCGGCCTCGTCGAGTTCGTCCACGGCGTCGGTCCGCCCACCGGCGGCCGCCGCCGCGGCGGCGGTCTCGGGGGTCTGGAACATCGGCTCGGTGAAGACGGGCGCCTGGAAGACGGCCACCGCGGGCCGTACGGCCCGGCGGCGCGAGGCGCGCTCGGGCTCACGCTGTACGGGCTTGTCAGTGGCGGCCTTCTCGGCCACACGCTTCTCGGCGGCGGGCTTCTCGGCCACGGGCTGCTCGGCGGCGGGCTCGGGCGCGGCGGCCGGTGCCGTGGCCCTGCGCCGCGTACGGCCCCGGGTGGCGGCCTTCTCGGCGGCCTGGACCTCGGGCTCGTCCGCGGCGATCCGGGCGACGGTGTCCCCGGGCAGGCTCTCGCCGCCGGTGACGACGGTGCCGTTCCCGTTACCCTCCGGGGCCGTCCCGGCCTCCGGCTCCGGCGCACCGGCGGGCGCGGTGGCCCTGCGGGTGGCGCGCCGGCGGGGACGCGCGGCGGGCGCGGGCTCCTCGGCCGGGGCCTGTGCCACGGTGGCGCCGTCGGCGGGCGCGGGGGTCTCCTCGACCACGGCCGCCTCGACCGGCTCCGTGGCGGTCTCGGGCGCCGTGACCTTACGGGTGGCCCGGCGGCGGGCGCGCGGCGGCGCGGCAGGCTCCTCGGCAGCCGCCTCATCGGCCACAACAGCCTCGGCGACCGGCTCGGGCGCGGCGGTCTTCCGGGTGGCCCGGCGGCGCGCACGCGGCGGCGCGGCGGGCTCCTCGGCGGAAACCTCATCGACCACGGCCGCCTCAGCCTCGGCGACCGGCTCGGGCGTGGCCGTCTTCCGGGTGGCACGACGGCGCGCACGCGGCGGCGCCGCCTCGACCGGAGCGTCCGGGGCCTCCGACGCGTCCGGCGTCACGGACTCGGCGGCCGGTATGGCCGGCGCGACGGTCTCCGCGACGCTCGTCGCACCGGCGTCCGACGCGGCGGTGCCTTCGGCCGCGGTGGGCGGTCCCGCCGGGCGGGACGCGGCACGGCGCCTGCGGCGCGGCGGCAGCGTGTCGCTGGGTGAGTTGTTCTCTTCGTTGGTGTCCCCGGGGGTACCGGGTTCGGTGGACTCGAGCATGCGGGGGGGTTCTCCCGTCACGCTCCCGGGCGCCACGCCTGGTTCCGGTCCGGCCGCGGCCCGCGCTGTGCGCGATGTGCCGCCGTCCGGGGCGCGGGCGCCGCACGGGAGCTGTTATGTCTGAGTCGCCGGTTCCGTACGCGATGTACGTACGGCCTGGCGAAAGTCTTCTGGTCAGTGCGCCGCCCGACCCAGGTGGCTCCCGAGTCCCAGGGCTGCGCTACAACGACCGCCTTACGCGGAACCTGCACCTTCCGGCGCCGTCGCGGCGGCGGGTCCGGCGGCCATGGGTGCGGCGGGCCGGGCTGCCTCGCGGTCGGGCGCGAGCGGGTCGGTCACCGTGCCGGACTCCTCGTCGAAGAGCCCCTGCGCCAGCCTGGTCACCGCTGCGGGGACCGGCGGCGCCAGGTCGGCCACAGCTCGGAGACCGGACAGGACGTCGTCGGGTCGTACGGCAGGTGTCACGTGCCGAACCACCAGCCGCAGTATCGCACAGGGCCCGTCCCCCGGCCTATCAGGCTGTGGACGAGCCACCTCCAGGCCGGCCACGGCGGCCCGTGCGTCGAAGGTCCGCAGACCGTTCTTCGCACGGCGCTCCACCTCGACGGTGCCGGCGGCGAGGAAGGCGGAGACGGCGTGTACCGCCTCCTCCTCGGTCACGCCGTCCAGCCGCAGCTCCCACACGGAAGCGGTCAGCCGGTCGGCGAGTCCCGAGGTACGGGCCTCGACGGCGTCGATGATGTCAAGACCCGCGGGCAGCGACTCGTCGAGCAGCTCACGCAGCTTGTCGGGGTCGCGCGCCTCCACCAGGGCGATCTCCAGGAACTCGGCCTCGCTGCCCGTGCCGGTGGGTGCGGCATTGGCGTACGACACCTTCGGGTGCGGGGTGAACCCCGCCGAGTACGCCATGGGCACCTCGGCACGGCGCAGCGCCCGCTCGAAGGCGCGCTGGAAGTCTCGGTGGCTGGTGAACCGGAGGCGGCCGCGCTTGGTGTAGCGCAGTCGGATGCGCTGCACCGCCGGTGCGGGAGGCGGGCCTTCGGGCTGTCGCTTGCCCAGTGGTTCTTCTCCTCGGTGCGGGCGGTACGCGGTGACGCGCCGCCCATGGACGTGACTTCGGCGGGATCACCCCGAGTCCTGGACCCTCCCCGCACTGTGCGGGGAGATCTCGGGTACGGGCGCCACGCCGGGGACGATCGTTGTACTACCCAGAGTACGCGCCCGGTGCTCCGGCGGTTCCACAGGCCGCGACACCCGCTCAGGACGCCTCAGCCGTCCGTGCGGATCCAGAACCGGAGTTTTCCCCCGCGCTCGTCCTCCAGCCTCCCGCCGGCCGCCTCGATCACCTTGCGCGACGCGGTGTTGGTGGTGTCGCACGTGACGAGGACCGGGTCGACCGCGAGCGCGCGGGCGACCGGCAGCGCGGCGAGGAGCATGGCCGTCGCGTGTCCCTGCCGGCGGGCGGTGGGGCGTACGGCGTAGCCGATGTGGCCGCCGATCTCGCGCAGGAACGGGTTGAGCCGGTGGCGGATGTTGAGGCGGCCGAGGAAGGTGTCGCGGTCGGCGTACCAGAGGGTGGTGCTCGGCACCCAGCCCGCGATGCGCGGGGTCTCCTCCAGCGGCTCGGCGTTCAGCCGCGCGCAGTAGGCGGCGAAGACGTCCGGCCGGTGCCAGCTCCCGGCGTACTGCTCCATCTCGTGGGTGAGCAGGGACCGTTCGCCCTCGTCCTCCTCGACGAACTCCTTCATGGCGTCGAGGAAGGAGGCGTGGACGCGGACGTCGGGCGCGATGAACTCCGGCATCGCCCCATTGTGCCGCCGGTACACGCGGACCCGGCCAGGGTTTTCGTCCCTGGCCGGGTCCGTGTCGTTCACCTGGGCCGTGCGGCTCACCTGCCCGGACGGCTCACTTGACCACCGTCAGCGGCAGCAGCTTCTTGCCGGTCGGGCCGATCTGGATCTCCGTGTCCATCTGCGGGCAGACCCCGCAGTCGAAGCACGGCGTCCAGCGGCAGTCCTCGACCTCGGTCTCGTCCAGCGAGTCCTGCCAGTCCTCCCAGAGCCAGTCCTTGTCGAGCCCCGAGTCCAGGTGGTCCCAGGGCAGGACCTCCTCGTAGGTGCGCTCGCGCGTCGTGTACCAGTCGACGTCCACGCCGGACTCCGGCAGCGTCTTGTCCGCGCACGCGATCCAGCGGTCGTACGAGAAGTGCTCGCGCCAGCCGTCGAACCGGCCGCCGTCCTCGTACACCGCCCGGATGACCGCGCCGACGCGGCGGTCGCCGCGGGAGAGCAGGCCCTCGACGATGCCGGGCTTGCCGTCGTGGTAGCGGAAGCCGATCGAGCGGCCGTACTTCTTGTCGCCGCGGATCTTGTCGCGCAGCTTGACCAGCCGGGCGTCGGTCTCCTCGGCGCTGAGCTGCGGCGCCCACTGGAACGGGGTGTGCGGCTTGGGGACGAAGCCGCCGATGGAGACGGTGCAGCGGATGTCGTTCTGGCCGGAGACCCGGCGCCCCTCGGCGATGACGTTGACGGCCATGTCGCCGATCTGGAGGACGTCCTCGTCGGTCTCGGTGGGCAGTCCGCACATGAAGTACAGCTTCACCTGGCGCCAGCCGTTGCCGTACGCCGTGGAGACCGTACGGATCAGGTCCTCCTCCGAGACCATCTTGTTGATGACCTTGCGCAGCCGTTCCGAGCCGCCCTCGGGGGCGAAGGTCAGCCCCGACCTGCGGCCGTTCCTGGTCAGCTCGTTGGCCAGGTCGACGTTGAACGCGTCGACGCGGGTGGACGGCAGGGAGAGCCCGATCTTGTCGGCCTCGTAGCGGTCCGCGAGTCCCTTGGCGACGTCCGCGATCTCGCTGTGGTCGGCGGAGGAGAGGGAGAGCAGACCGACCTCCTCGAAGCCGGTGGCCTTCAGCCCCTTGTCGACCATCTCGCCGATGCCGGTGATGGAGCGCTCGCGCACCGGGCGGGTGATCATGCCGGCCTGGCAGAAGCGGCAGCCCCGGGTGCAGCCGCGGAAGATCTCCACGGACATCCGCTCGTGCACGGTCTCGGCGAGCGGCACCAGCGGCTGCTTGGGGTACGGCCACTCGTCGAGGTCCATGACGGTGTGCTTGGAGACCCGCCACGGGACGCCGGAGCGGTTCGGTACGACGCGGCCGATGCGGCCGTCCGGGAGGTACTCGACGTCGTAGAAGCCCGGTACGTAGACGCCGCCGGTCCGCGCGAGCCGGAAGAGGAGTTCCTCGCGGCCGCCGGGGCGGTCCTCGGCCTTCCAGGCGCGGATGATCTCGGTGATCTCCAGGACCGCCTGCTCGCCGTCGCCGATGACCGCGCAGTCGATGAACTCCGCGATCGGCTCGGGGTTGAAGGCCGCGTGGCCGCCCGCGAGCACGATGGGGTGGTCGACCGTACGGTCCTTCGCGGCCAGCGGGATCCCGGCCAGGTCGAGGGCGGTGAGCATGTTCGTGTAGCCCAGCTCCGTGGAGAAGCTCAGCCCGAAGACGTCGAACGCGGAGACGGGGCGGTGCGCGTCGACGGTGAACTGCGGCACCCCGTGCTCGCGCATCAGCGCTTCGAGGTCCGGCCAGACGCTGTAGGTGCGCTCGGCGAGGACGCGCTCGCGCTCGTTCAGCACCTCGTACAGGATCATGACGCCCTGGTTGGGCAGTCCGACCTCGTACGCGTCCGGGTACATCAGCGCCCAGCGGACATCGGTGTCGTCCCACTCCTTGACGGTGGAGTTGAGCTCACCCCCGACGTACTGGATCGGCTTCTGCACATGCGGGAGCAGAGCTTCGAGCTGCGGGAAGACCGATGTGACAGGCATCACGGAATCTTTCGTGGGCTGACAGGTGTGGACCGGCAGGATGAGCGGACAGGGGCGGCCTCCCAGCCTAACGCGGCCGGAAGCACCCGCCGCTCGCCCACCCGCGCGAGACCCCGCGCGCCCGGCTCGGGACACGCGGGCACGCGGGCCCGTCCTGCCGGAGCCCGGCTCAGCGGCCCCCGAGCCGGGCGCGCAGTGCCGGTTCCGACGCCTCCGCCCACACCTGCGGCAGCTCGCGCTCCCGCCGGTCGGCCAGCGCCTCCTCCTGCCCGTACAGCAGCCCCCAGACGAACGCGGACTCGCCCGCCGTGTGCGCCCGGGCCGCGAGATCGCGCAGCACCTCGCGGGCCACGACGCTGTCCTGGTGGTCGCCGAGGAGCGTCTGTACGGCCTTGATCCGCCGTGCGAACCGTTTGGCGGGCTTCCCCAGGGCGGGGGTGGCCGCCTCCGCCGCGTACCGGGCCCGTTTGGCGGCCTTGCGGGCGTTGTGCAGCGCCAGGTCGCGTTCCGGTCCCTGCGGCAGCGCGAGCGCGCCCTCGATCCGCGCCGCGAGGCGGTCGTACGCCCGGTTGATCCGCCCCGGGAGCACCTTCTCCGGCGCCTTCGCCGCGCCCGGCCGCAGGGGCGGGGCCGCGAGCAGCGCGTCGAGGGTGGCGAGGAGGGTCAGATAGCGCTCGCTGTCGAGTACGGCGACGGTCCTGGCCCGGGAGCCGGTGCGCCCGCCGGCCGTCCAGATCCGCAGCCGGGCGCGGACCGGGCCGAGCAGCAGGGTGCCGGGCACGGCGTCGACGCGGGCGGCCAGCCGCTCGCTCAGGACCTCGTGGTCGCGGTCGACGCCCAGCTCGGCGGCGAGCCACTTCAGCTCCTCGCCGACGGGGTCGGTGACGGCCCGGTCGAGGACCGTGCGGTACGTGCGGAACGCGGAGCGCAGCCGGCGGGTGGCGACGCGGAGCTGGTGGACGGAGTCGGGCAGGTCGCGGCGGACGGCGGGGTCCTGGGCGACGATCGCGGTGACCTGGTCGCGCAGATAGCCGAGGATGTGGTCCCCGGCGGTGACCGGCGCGGCCGGGGATCCGGCCGCCGTCCGCCCGCCGGTCGCGAGCGCCCTGCCGAGTTTCGAGGCGGCGCCGGCCGGGCGCAGTCCCGCCTTGCGGAGCTTCTTCTCGACGGCGTCGAGGACCGCGGGGTCCTCGACGCCGTCGGCCAGCTCCACCTCGACCTCGGTCCAGGTGGTGGCGGCGGGTTCGCGGCCGGTTCCGGGCAGGCGCCGGGCCCGTACGGTGTCGACGGCGACCTCGGCGAGCGGCGCGCCGTCCGCGTCGAGCAGCACGGTCACCGCGCGTGCGGTGCGCAGCCGTACGACGGGGATCAGCTCGGCGTCCCGGACGCGGGAGCGGACGAGCCCGGCGAGCTCGGGCGGGAGGGTGTCGGAGAGCGGCGCCCTGATCTCGTCGCGGATGCCGGCGGCGACGGGGAATTTCAGATGCCAGCCCGCGTCGTCGCCGCCGGTTCTGCGGCGCAGGGTGAGGGCGTCGGCGTAGAGCCGCAGGCCGGGGGTGTCGTAGTAGACGGCGTCGAGGTCCTGGACGCCGTGGTCGCGGGCGGCGGCGACCCCTCGGGCGCCGGTGAGGTCCGGCAGTGCGGGCGTCCCCTCGGTGTCCTGGCCCGCCGGGCCCGCGTCGGTGTCCGGGAGCTCCGCGTGGTCCGGTCGCTCGGGGAGTTCGTACTTTCGCTCGATCTCACGCTTGCTGTCCGCCATGTACCGAATTTAGCCGTCAGGGGTGCCTTCGGGCACCCCCACGACCGGACCGGGCACCTCGGGTCATGCCGTTATGGGCCGCTGGACCCGGATGGACTGGAGCAGGCCGACCGCCATCCAGACGGCGAACATGGAGGTGCCTCCGTAGGACACGAAGGGCAGCGGCAGCCCGGCGACGGGCATGATGCCGAGCGTCATCCCGATGTTCTCGAAGGACTGGAAGGCGAACCAGGCGATGATCCCGGCGGCCACGACCGTGCCGTACAGCTCGGTCGTCTCGCGGGCGATCCGGCAGGCGCGCCAGAGGATCACACCGAGGAGGACGAGGATCAGCCCGGCGCCGAGGAAGCCCAGCTCCTCGCCCGCGACGGTGAAGACGAAGTCGGTCTGCTGTTCGGGGACGAACTGGCCGGTGGTCTGCGAGCCGTGGAAGAGCCCGGTGCCGGTGAGTCCGCCGGAGCCGATGGCGATGCGTGCCTGGTTGGTGTTGTAGCCGACGCCCGCCGGGTCCAGCTCGGGGTTGGCGAAGGCGGCGAAGCGGTTGATCTGGTATTCGTCCAGCACCCCGAGCGCGGCGACCGCGACGGCGCCGGCCACCCCCGCGCCGACCAGGCCGATGATCCACCGGTTGGAGGCACCGGAGGCGAGCAGGACGCCGAGCACGATGACCGCCATGACCATCACCGAGCCGAGATCCGGCATGAGCATGACGATGACCATCGGCACCACCGCGAGGCCGAGGGATTTCGCGACGGTGCGATGGTCCGGATGGAGCTGGTCCCCCGCGTCCACCCGTTCCGCGAGCATCATCGCCATGCCCAGGATGATCGTGATCTTCACGAACTCGGAGGGCTGGAGGGTGAAGCCGCCGCCGATGACGATCCACGAGTGGGCGCCGTTGATGGTCGCGCCGAGCGGGGTGAGGACCAGCAGGACCAGCGCCACGGAGAGCGCATACAGCACGGGGACCGCGCCGCGCAGGGTGCGGTGCCCGAGCCAGACCGTGCCGATCATCAGGGCGACCCCGATACCGGCGTTGAGGAGGTGGCGGAAGAGGAAGTAGTACGGGTCGCCCTGGTTGAGCTGGGTGCGGTTGCGGGTCGCGGACCAGACCAGCAGGGAGCCGAGGACCGACAGGGCGAGCGCGGAGAAGAGCAGCGGCCAGTCGAGCCGCCGCACCATCGAGTCACGGGCCGAGAGCTTCGCCCAGGTCCCGCGCTCCGGCCCGTAGCCGGAGACCGAGAAGCCGCTTGTACCGGCCATCGCTCAGTCCCTCCGGCCCGGCGCGGCGGGCGGTCCCGCCAGTGCCTGTTCATCGGCCGGGAGTTCGGGCTCCGGCTCGTACGGCGCGACCTTCGGGGCGTCGATCGAGCCGTCCGGCTGGATCGTGGGCAGTGCGGTGCGCGGGGTGGGCATGAGCGCCTTCGTGAGGTTCTGGTCGCCCTTCTCGTTCAGTCCGTACATCGCCTCGTAGATCTTCCGGACGGCCGGCCCGGAGGCTCCGGACCCCGTACCACCTTGGGCGATCGTCATGACGATCGTGTAGTCCTCGGTGTACGAGGCGAACCACGAGGTCGTCTGCTTGCCGTAGACCTCGGCCGTACCCGTCTTGGCGTGCATCGGGATCTTGTCCTGCGGCCAGCCGCCGAACCGCCAGGCGGCGGAGCCGCGGGTCGCGACGCCCGCGAGGGCCTCGTCGATCTCGTCGCGGGTCTTCTTGTTCATCGGCAGCTTGCCGTGCGACTTCGGCGCGATCTCCTCGACCTGCTTGCCGTCGGGGCTGATGACGGCCTTGCCGACGGTGGGGTCGTAGAGGGTGCCGCCGTTGGCGATGGCCGAGTAGATGGTGGCCATCTGGATCGGGGTGACGAGCGTGTCGCCCTGGCCGATCGAGTAGTTGACGGAGTCACCGGCGCGCATCAGGTTGCCTTCGAGGCAGCCTTCGTAGGCGAGCTGCTGGACGTAGGTGCCGCCCTTCTTGCCCTGCTTGCACCAGCCGGCCTTGTTGGCCTCCCAGAACTTCTGCTTCCACTGGCGGTCCGGGACCCGTCCGCTGACCTCGTTGGGGAGGTCGATGCCGGTCTCCTTGCCGAGGCCGAACTGGTGGGCGGTCTTGTAGAACCAGTCGTTGGCGTTCTTCTTCGGCTTGGTGCCGCCGTCCTTCTGCCACTCCTTGTGGGCGAGGCCGTAGTACACGGTGTCGCAGGAGACCTCCAGGGCCCGGCCGATGGTGATCGCGCCGTACCCCTTGGACTCGAAGTTCTTGAAGACCTGGCTGCCGACGTTGTACGAGCTGGGGCACGGGTAGTTGCCGTCGAAGGGGTAGCCCGCGTTGACGGCGGCGGTCGACGACACGACCTTGAAGATCGAGCCGGGGGCGGCCTGGCCCTGGATCGCGCGGTTCAGCAGCGGGAAGTTGGAGTCCTTGCCGGTGAGCCGCTCGTAGTCCTTGACGGAGATGCCGCCGACCCAGGCGTTGGGGTCGTACGTCGGCTGGGACGCCATCGCGACGACCCGGCCGGTCTTGGCCTCCATGACGACGACGGCGCCGGAGTCGGCCTTGTAGTTCTCGTTGGTGTTGCGGTCCATCTCCTGGCGGGCGGCCTTCATCGCCTCGTTCAGCTCGTACTCGGCGACGGCCTGGACGCGGGCGTCTATCGAGGTGACGACATTGGCGCCGGGTTCGGCCCGGTCGCTCTGCGCCTGGCCGATGACCCGGCCGAGGTTGTCGACCTCGTACCGGGTGACGCCGGCCTTGCCGCGGAGCTGCTTGTCGTACGTGCGCTCCAGCCCGGAGCGGCCGACCTGGTCGGAGCGGAGGTACGGCGAGGCGGTGTCCCGCGCCTTGGTGATCTCCTCGTCGGTGACGGGCGAGAGGTAGCCGAGGACCTGGGCGGTGTTGGCGAGTCCCGGCGCGGGGTAGCGGCGTACGGCGGTGGGCTCCGCGGTGATGCCGGGGAAGTCCTCGGCACGCTCGCGGATCTGGAGCGCCTGCTGGGTGGTGGCCTTGTCGGTGACGGGGATCGGCTGGTAGGGCGAACCGTTCCAGCAGGGCCGGGGGGTCTTCGCGTCGCAGAGCCTGACCTTGGCCATGACGTCCTGCGGCTTCATGCCGAGGACCTCGGCGAGTGCGGTCAGGACGCCCTTGCCGTCGTCCTTCATCTTCATCATCTCGGTGCGGCTGACGGAGACGACGAGGCGGGTCTCGTTGTCCGCGAGCGGGACCCCGCGCGTGTCGAGGATCGAGCCGCGGACGGCGGGCTGGATGACCTGCTGGACATGGTTGTTCTTGGCCTCGTCCGTGTACTCCTGGCCGTTGCGGACCTGGAGGTACCAGAGCCGGCCGCCGAGGGTGAGCAGGAGCGAGAAGACGAGGACCTGGATGACGACAAGCCGGATCTGGACCCGGGGGGTCCGCCCGGTCTCCGGGATATTGCTCACTGCGACCCCCCACGGGCGCGACGGACGGTGCGGGCGCTACGAACGGTGCAGGCGGTGTGGGCGCTCCGGACGGTGCGGGCGGTGCGGATGAACGGTGCTGTCGCTGTCACAGCCGCTTGACCCCCTTGATCCGTCCGGCTCGCGCCGCGCGGTTACGGGCGCTGCGCAGCCGCAGCCCGCCGCGCTGGCCGCCGATCCGCAGCCCGGTGCCGGAGGTGGCCCAGCCGGAGGCCATGTCGCCGGCCCCGCTGTCCCGGGACTCGGCGAGCGGGTCGTTGTCGGCGCGTCTGGCCAGCCACATGACGAGCGGGACGACGAACGGGGCGAGGAGCAGATCGTAGATCGCGGCGGTGAGGATCAGCCCGCCGAGGCCGACATGGCGGGCGGCGGTGTCACCGACGAGGGCGCCGACGCCCGCGTACAGCAGGGTGGAGCAGATCGCCGCGGCGACGACCGCGGTCATCGGGGCGAGCGCCGAGCGGATCTGGCCCTTCTCGGGGCGCACCAGCCCGGCCGCGTAGCCGATGACGCAGAGGACGAGGGCGTACCGACCGGCGGCGTGGTCGGCGGGCGGCGCCAGGTCGGAGAGCAGACCGGCGCCGAAGCCGATGAACGCGCCGCCGACGTGCCCGTACACGAAGGCCAGGGCGAGGACGATGAGGAGCATCAGGTCGGGTACGGCGCCGGGCAGCTGGAGCCGGGCGAGCACGGAGACCTGGACGACGAGGGCGACCACGACCAGGGTGGTCGAGAGCAGAATCCGGTTGAAGCGCATGGGGATCAGCCCTACTCCTGGTCGTCTGCCGCTTGGCCGTTGCCGTTGCCCGTGTCACCCGCGTCGGGATCGGGGGCGGCGTCGGGATCGGCGCCGGGGGTGGCGCCGGTGATGGGGGTGGCGTTCCCGTTGACGTCGAGATTGCCGTCGGCCTCGGCGTTGACGTCCACGTTCGCGTCGCCGTCCGGCGAGGGGGTGACCGTCACGGTGACGGTGGGCGTCGGGACGGGCTTGGACTTGGGCGGCAGCACCGTGTCCCGCGGGTCCTCGCGGGGCGCCTCGACGACGACGCCGACGATGTCCAGCTTGGTGAAGCCGACGAACGGCCGCACCGAGAGCGTACGGGTGAGGTCGCCGCCGGACGGGTCGACGCGGACGACCTCGCCGACCGGCACGCCGGGCACGAACGGCTTGTCCTTGCTGGATCCGAAGGTGACCAGCCGGTCGCCCTTGCGGATCTTCGCCTTGCCGTTGAGCAGCTGTACGGAGAGCGGCCGGTCGCCCTGGCCGGTGGCGAAGCCGAGTTCGTCGGAGCCCTCCATGCGGGTGCCGACGGTGAACCCGGGGTCGTTGGCGAGCAGGACGGTGGCGGTGTTCGGGCCGACGGTGGTGACCCGGCCGACCAGGCCGTCGCCGTTGAGCACGGTCATGTCGCGTGCGATGCCGTCGTCCCGGCCCATGTCGATGGTGACCGTCCAGGAGAAGCCCTGGGCCGCTCCTATGGCGATGACCTGGGCGCCCTTGATGCCGTACTGGCCCGCGCCGGCCCGCTGGAGCATCTTGTCCAGCTCGCGGACCTGGCTGCGGTTGCGGGCGTCGCTGCCGAGCCGCTGCTTCAGCTCGGTGTTCTCCCGCTCCAGGGCGGCGATCCGGGTGTGCCGCGAGCCGGAGTCCCGTACGGCTCCTATGGCGTTGCCCACCGGGTTCACCGCCGCCGCGACACCGTTCTCCACCGGACCGAACACCGTGGCGGCGGCCTGGCGCGCGCCGTCGACGGGGGAATCCTCACCGCCGCGGATGTCCACCGTGATCAGTGCGAACGCGATGGCGATCAGCAGCACCAAGAGCAGACGGCTCTCTCGTGTGTCCCTCACGTGCGGCGGCCGTGCCTTCCTCGTAGGAATGGGTGGTATCTGTCGGTCGGTGGCGCGTGTATGTCTGTGTAGGTCGATGTAAGTCTGCGTATGTCAACGAGTTGCCGGAATCGACGATCCGCCGGACGGGAGGTCCTGCACCCGTTCGGCGGATCGTGGCGGTTCCGTCACCGGCGGGGCTGAGCGTCCAGTACCTGCTGGAGCGCCTCGAACTCCTCGACACACTTACCGGATCCCAGCGCGACGGAGTCCAGCGGATCCTCCGCGATGTGGATCGGCATGCCGGTCTCCCGGCGCAGCCGCTCGTCGAGACCGCGCAGCAGGGCGCCGCCGCCGGTGAGCACGATCCCGCGGTCCATCACATCGCCGGAGAGCTCGGGCGGGCACTTGTCGAGCGTCGTCTTCACGGCGTCGACGATCGCGTTGACCGGCTCCTCGATGGCCTTGCGGACCTCGGCGGCGGAGATGACGACGGTCTTCGGCAGGCCGGAGACCAGGTCACGGCCGCGGATCTCGGTGTGCTCGTCCTTGTCGAGGTCGTACGCCGACCCGATGGTGATCTTGATGCTCTCGGCGGTCCGCTCACCGAGGAGGAGCGAGTACTCCTTCTTGATGTGCTGGATGATCGCGTTGTCCAGCTCGTCGCCGGCGACGCGGATGGACTGCGCCGTGACGATGCCGCCGAGCGAGATGACGGCGACCTCGGTGGTGCCGCCACCGATGTCGACGACCATGTTGCCGGTGGCCTCGTGGACGGGGAGTCCCGAGCCGATGGCCGCGGCCATCGGCTCCTCGATGATGTGCACCTGGCGCGCGCCCGCCTGCGTGGACGCCTCGATGACCGCGCGGCGCTCGACCCCGGTGATGCCCGAGGGCACACAGACGACGACGCGCGGGCGGGCCAGGTAGCGGCGCTTGTGGATCTTGAGGATGAAGTAGCGCAGCATGCGCTCGGTGATCTCGAAGTCGGCGATCACGCCGTCCTTCAGCGGCCGGACGGCAACGATGTTGCCCGGTGTCCGGCCGATCATCTTCTTGGCTTCGGAGCCGACCGCGAGAATGCCGCCCGTGTTGGTGTTGATGGCGACCACGGACGGCTCGTTGAGTACGATCCCGCGGCCCCTGACGTACACCAGCGTGTTGGCGGTCCCGAGGTCGACAGCCATGTCACGGCCGATGAACGACATGTGGTTCCCCATGAGGATGCGTCTGGCCTTCCCAAGCGTTGACGGCTTATCAGGACGGCGAGGTGGGTGCTGTGGCGTGGAGGCTTCCATCGTAGTGCCGTCGGAGCGACGGCGGCGCGCTGGCCCACCTCTGTAACGGTGACGAATTGTCGGAGCGACTCGTTCCCGGAAGTGGCCTGGATATACCCAAAGGCGACCGAATTCCTTCGGTCGCCCCAGGTCGTCAGCGCCGTTCGGCTGACACTCGGTCAGGAAAGACCCGGGAAAAAGATTTTCAGTTCCCGAATGGCGGACTCCTCGGAGTCCGAGGCGTGGATCAGGTTCTCCCGGACAATGGTCCCGAAGTCCCCCCGGATGGACCCGGGAGCCGCGGCGATCGGGTCAGTGGGACCGGAGAGCGCGCGGACCCCCTCGATGACCCGCTCGCCCTCGACGACGAGCGCGACGACGGGGCCCGACGCCATGAACGCGACCAGCGGCTCGTAGAAGGGCTTGCCCTTGTGCTCGCCGTAGTGCTGCTCCAGCGTGTCCTGGTCGAGCGTGCGCAGCTCCAGCGCGATCAGGGTCCAGTCCGCCTTGCGCTCGATCCGGCCGATGATCTCACCGACGAGATGACGGCGTACGGCGTCGGGCTTGAGCAGGACGAGCGTGCGCTGGCTCACTGTACGGGCTCCTTCTGTGGGATGCGGGGTGCCGGGAACCGGGCCTCGGAGGCGCGGTCCGGGACCTCAGAGGCTACAGGGCACCCCGCACCACCGGTTACGCAGCGTCAGCCTCTGCTGATGCCTGTGCGGCCCAGCGGGCCTTCGCCTCGTCGATCACGCGGCCGTAGTGCACCGAGGCCCACCACAGCGCCGCGAACAGCACCCCCAGCACGAACATCGCCGGGACCACGAAACCGCTCGCGACCAGGCCCACCTGGAGCGCCCAGCCGAGCTGGACCCCGCCGGGGCGGGTGATCATCCCGCAGAGCAGCAGCGAGAACAACATGGCGACACCACAGACCGTCCAGACCGTGCCCACCGACAGGTCGTCCGACTTCATGGCCACCAGACCGGCGAACCCGATCACGAAGAACTCACCGATCAACGTCGACGCACAGAGTGTTCGCACCGAATTCAGCCCCTCTTCAGCAGCAGCCGGGCCTCGCCGACCGTGATCACGGACCCGGTCACCAGCACCCCGGCGCCGGAGAACTCGGACTCCTCCTCCGCGAGCGTGATCGCCGCCTCCAGCGCGTCGTCGAGGCGCGTCTCCACCTGGACCCGGTCCTCGCCGAAGACCTCGACGGCGATACCCGCCAGCTCGTCCACGTCCATCGCGCGATGGCTGGAATTACGCGTGACCACGATCTCCGTGCAGATCGGCTCCAGCGCCTCCAGCACCCCGCGGACGTCCTTGTCGCCGCTCGCCCCCACCACACCGATCAGCCGGCTGAAACCGAACGACTCGGTGACCGCGTCGGCCGCGGCGCGCGCGCCCGCCGGGTTGTGCGCCGCGTCCAGCACCACCGTCGGCGAACTCCGTACGACCTCCAGCCGGCCCGGCGAGGACACCGACGCGAACGCCTTGCGGACCGTGTCGAGGTCGAGCCGCCGCGCGTGCTGGGCGCCGATCCCGAAGAACGCCTCCACCGCCGCGAGCGCCACCGCCGCGTTGTGCGCCTGGTGCGCCCCGTACAGAGGGAGGAAGACCTCCTCGTACTCCCCGCCGAGGCCGCGCAGCGTCAGCAGCTGGCCGCCGACCGCGATCTCCCGGGCGGCCACCCCGAACTCCATGCCGGCGCGGGCCACCGTCGCGTCCATGTCGACGGCCTTCTTCAGCATCACCTGGGCGGCGTCCACCGGCTGCTGCGCCAGGACGACCGTCGCGCCGTCCTTGATGATCCCGGCCTTCTCCGCGGCGATCTCACCGGGCGTGGAGCCGAGCCGGTCCGTGTGGTCCAGGTCGATCGGGGTGACGACGGCGACCGACGCGTCGATGACGTTCGTCGCGTCCCAGGTGCCGCCCATGCCGACCTCGACGACACCGACGTCCACCGGGGCGTCCGCGAACGCCGCGTACGCCATCGCCGTCAGCACCTCGAAGAACGAGAGCCGGTACTCCTGCATGCCGTCGACCATCTCGACGTACGCCTTGATGTCCTCGTACGTCTCGATGAAGCGCTCGGCGGAGATCGGGGCCCCGTCCAGGCTGATCCGCTCGGTGATCGACTGGACGTGGGGGCTGGTGTAGCGGCCGGTGCGCAGATCGAACGCGCCGAGCAGCGCCTCGATCATCCGGGCCGTGGACGTCTTGCCGTTGGTGCCGGTGATGTGGATCGTCGGGTAGGCGCGCTGGGGGTCGCCCAGCACGTTCATCAACGCCTCGATCCTGGCGCGCGACGGGTCGAGCTTCGTCTCGCCCCAGCGCCCCGCCAGCTCCTGCTCGACGGCGCGCAGGGCTCGGTCCACCTCGGGGTCCTCGGGGCGGGCCGGGACACCGTCGCCCTGCGCGGGCCCGCCTTGGGTGCGCAGCGTACGGCTGCCGGCCTCGATCACCGCGAGGTCGGGGTCCCGGTCGGTCGCGGCCTCGGTGATCTCGTCGAACTCATCGAAATCACGCTGCTCGCCGGGCTGGTCGGAAGGACGGTGCTCACTCACGGGGCCAGTCTACGGAGGACCACCGACAGCGGCTCCGGCGCGCCCCTCCTCCGGCGGCCCGGACGCCCCCGCAGGACGACGGATCCCCCCGACCGGTGCCGGTCAGGGGGATCCAGGTCGTGCCGTACGGGAACGTACGAGCGAGGGCGTCAGCCCTGGGGCAGGGCGGCCACCTGCGCGGTGAGGCGCTCGATGTCCGCCTCCGCCTTGGTGAGCCGGCCGCGGATCTTGTCGACCACGTTGTCCGGCGCCTTGGCGAGGAACGCCTCGTTGCCGAGCTTCGCGAGCGCCTGCGCCTTCTCCTTCTCGGCCGCGCCGAGGTCCTTCGTCAGGCGCTTGCGCTCCGCCTCGACGTCGATGATGCCGGAGAGGTCCAGCGCGACCGTGGCGCCCGCGACCGGCAGCGTCGCCGTGGCCTGGAACCCCTCGCCCTCCGGCTGGAGCCGCAGCACCTGGCGGACGGCCGCCTCGTGCGCGGCCAGCGGCGTACCGGAGAGGTCCAGGCGCGCCGGGACCCTCTGGCCGTCCTGGAGCCCCTGGTCGGCACGGAACCTGCGGACCTCGGTGACGACCTGCTGGAGATGCCCGATCTCCCGCTCGGCCGCCGCGTCGCGGAACCCGCTGTCGGCCGGCCACTCCGCGACGACGACGGACTCCTTGCCGGTGAGCGTGGTCCACAGCGTCTCGGTGACGAAGGGGATGACCGGGTGGAGCAGGCGCAGGGTGGTGTCCAGGACCTCGCCGAGGACGCGCCCGGAGACCTTCGCGGGCTCGCCGCCCGCGAAGAACACCGTCTTGGACAGCTCGACGTACCAGTCGAAGACCTCGTCCCACGCGAAGTGGAAGAGGGCGTCGGAGAGCTTCGCGAACTGGTAGTCCTCGTAGTACGCGTCGACCTCGGCGACCACGGCGCCGAGCCGGGAGAGGATCCACCGGTCGGTGGCGGACATGTCGGCCGGGTCGGGCAGCGGTCCCTCGACGGTCGCGCCGTTCATCATCGCGAAACGCGTGGCGTTCCAGACCTTGTTGGCGAAGTTACGGGACCCCTGGACCCAGCTCTCGCCGATCGGGACGTCCACCCCCGGGTTGGCGCCGCGCGCGAGGGTGAACCGGACCGCGTCCGAGCCGTACGTGTCCATCCAGTCGAGCGGGTTGACCGT
The DNA here is from genome assembly GCF_042673865.1 of Streptomyces sp. NPDC056987. Lineage (NCBI taxonomy): Bacteria > Bacillati > Actinomycetota > Actinomycetes > Kitasatosporales > Streptomycetaceae > Streptomyces > Streptomyces sp. NPDC056987. The sequence continues at coordinate 51,516 of NZ_JBHURV010000049.1, read as the reverse complement.
GTTCCCGAAGGACTTCGACATCTTCTTGCCGAACTCGTCGCGGACCATGCCGTGCAGCGCGATGGTGTGGAACGGCGGGGTGCCGTCCATCGCGTACAGGCCGAACATCATCATCCGGGCGACCCAGAAGAAGAGGATGTCGTAGCCGGTGATCAGAACGGAGTTCGGATAGAACTTCTCCAGGCTCTCGGTCCGCTCCGGCCAGCCCAGTGTGGAGAACGGCCACAGCCCGGACGAGAACCAGGTGTCGAGGACGTCGGTGTCCTGCGTCCAGCCCTCGCCGGTCGGCGGCTCCTCGTCGGGACCGACGCAGACCATCTCGCCGTCCGGCCCGTACCAGACGGGGATGCGGTGGCCCCACCAGAGCTGGCGCGAGATGCACCAGTCACGGAGGTTGTCGACCCACGCGAAGTAGCGCGGCTCCATCTCCTTCGGGTGGATCGCGACCCGGCCGTCGCGGACGGCGTCGCCGGCGGCCTGCGCCAGCGGACCGACCTTGACCCACCACTGCATGGACAGCCGGGGCTCGATGGTCGTCTTGCAGCGCGAGCAGTGCCCGACGGAGTGGCTGTACGGGCGCTTCTCGGCGACGATCCGGCCCTCGGCCCGCAGCGCGGCGACGATGGCGCTGCGCGCCTCCATCCGGTCCAGGCCCTGGAAGGGGCCGGGGACGGTGATGACGGCGCGCTCGTCCATGACCGTGATGTTCGGCAGGTCGTGGCGGCGGCCGATCTCGAAGTCGTTCGGGTCGTGCGCCGGGGTCACCTTGACGGCGCCCGTGCCGAACTCCGGGTCGACGTGCTCGTCCGCGACGACCGGGATCGTACGGTCGGTGAGCGGCAGCTTGATCTGCTTGCCGATCAGGTGCGCGTAGCGGGCGTCGTCCGGGTGGACGGCGACGGCCGTGTCCCCGAGCATCGTCTCGGCGCGGGTGGTCGCGACGACGACGGAGTCGTCGCCGTCCCCGTACTTGAGCGAGACCAGCTCGCCGTCGTCGTCCTGGTACTCGACCTCGATGTCGGAGATCGCGGTGAGGCAGCGCGGGCACCAATTGATGATGCGCTCGGCGCGGTAGATCAGCTCGTCGTCGTAGAGCTTCTTGAAGATCGTCTGGACAGCCTGGGAGAGACCTTCGTCCATGGTGAAGCGCTCACGCGACCAGTCGACGCCGTCGCCGAGGCGGCGCATCTGACCGGAGATCTGCCCGCCGGACTCGGCCTTCCACCGCCAGACGCGCTCGACGAACGCCTCACGTCCCAGGTCGTGCCGGGACTTGCCGTCCTTGGCCAGTTCGCGCTCGACGACGTTCTGCGTGGCGATGCCCGCGTGGTCCATGCCGGGCTGCCACAGCGTCTCGTACCCCTGCATGCGCTTGCGGCGCGTGACGGCGTCGATGAGCGTGTGCTCGAAGGCGTGGCCCAGGTGGAGGCTGCCGGTGACATTGGGCGGCGGGATGACGACGGCGAAGGGGGGCTTCTCGCTCTTCGCGTCCGCCTCGAAGTAACCGCGGTCCACCCAGCGCTCGTACAGCTTCCCCTCTACCTCGGCCGGGACGTACTGGGTCGGGAGTTCGGGGTTGCTGGCTGGCTGCTGCTGTGGATTCTCGGTCACGGGGGTCAGTTTAGAGGTGTCACAGCGGTGTACTGAAACGAGTTGTCATGTAACGGTGCAGCCCCCGGTGGCCCGCGCGGGCGTCTCTTCCGTCAGGATGTCGGTGAAGAATAAAAATCGAGGGGACAGCGCACATGAGCTACAACCAGCCGGGCCCGTACGGCGGGCAGCCTCAGCAGCCCGGACCGTACGGTCAGCCGGGCCCGTACGGCCAGCAGCCGCCGCAGGGACCGCCGCAGCCCGGCTACGGTTACCCGCCGCAGGCCCCCCAGGGCGTCCCGCCCCAGCAGCCGCCGTACGGCTACCCGCAGCAGGGCCAGCCGAACCCGTACGCTCAGCAGCCCCAGGGCCCGTACGGCCAGCAGACCGGCCAGCAGCCCCCGTACGGCGGCGGCGCCTACCCGCCTCCGCCGGGCGCCCCGAAGAAGAAGACCGGGCTGATCATCGGGGTCTCCGTGGTGGCGCTCGCGGTGATAGCCGGCGGCGCGTACTTCCTGACGTCGGGCGGGGGCGGCGGCTCGGTCGCGGACGACGGCAAGAAGTACGAGCTGACGACGCCGGCGACGGTGCTGAACGGCGAGTTCTCGAAGGACGCGGACAAGTCCGGCAGCACCTCCTTCACCGACAGCGACAAGAAGGAAGCCGAGGGGTGGGGCATCTCCGACCCCGAGAACGTCACCGGCGAGTACAAGGCCGGCGCGGGCACCACGACGAAGCAGCTCCAGTTCAGCGGTGTCTTCGGCACCATCGACGACCCGGCGGCGGTCGTCGACAAGATGTTCGCCAAGTCGACGGAGAAGTCGGAGAGCGCCGGCGGCGACAGCAGCGGCGCCGGGAAGGTCGAACTCGTCGGCGAGCCGCAGGAGTTCACACCCGACGGGTTCGAGAACGGCATCATGAAGTGCCAGGAGATGAAGGTCGCCCTGGGCACCGGCACCACGGCGGGCACCCCCAGCAGCGTCACCGCGCCGGTCTGCGTGTGGGGCGACCACAGCACGGTCGCGTACGTGGTCTACAGCGACGCGGCGGGTGTCCTCACCGGTAAGAGCATGCCCCTGGAGGACGCGGCGACGCAGGCCGCGAAGCTGCGCGACGAGGTCCGCACCGAGATCAAGTAGCGGAGCCCGTACGGGTACCGGCCCTGGCGGAACGGCCCGTACGGACCGGTGTACGCGAAGGGGCGCCCGGCCGGATCGGAACCGGCCGGGCGCCCCTTCGTCGTGCGCTACGCGGACTTCTCGTGGCGGCCGTCGTTCTTGACGATCCTCGGCTCGCGCGGGACCAGGGTCGGGTTGACGTGGGAGTGGACCACGTCCTCCGTGATCACCACGCGGGCCACGTCCTTGCGGGACGGGACCTCGTACATCACCGACTGGAGGACCTCCTCCAGGATGGCGCGCAGGCCGCGCGCGCCGGTGCCGCGCAGGATCGCCTGGTCGGCGATGGCCTCCAGGGCCGGGCGGTCGAAGTCCAGCTCCACACCGTCGAGTTCGAAGAGCCGCTGGTACTGCTTGACCAGCGCGTTGCGCGGCTCGACCAGGATCTGGAGGAGGGCGGCGCGGTCCAGGTTGTGGACCGAGGTGAGGACCGGGAGACGGCCGATGAACTCCGGGATCATCCCGAACTTCACCAGGTCCTCCGGCATGACCTCCTGGAACTGGTCGCTCTCCTCGATCTCCCGCTTCGAGCGGATCGTGGCGCCGAAGCCGATGCCCTTGGCGCCCGCACGCGACTCGATGATCTTCTCCAGGCCGGCGAAGGCGCCGCCCACGATGAAGAGCACATTGGTCGTGTCGATCTGGATGAACTCCTGGTGCGGGTGTTTCCGGCCGCCCTGCGGCGGGACGGAGGCCGTGGTGCCCTCCAGGATCTTCAGCAGGGCCTGCTGGACGCCCTCGCCGGAGACGTCACGCGTGATCGACGGGTTCTCGCTCTTGCGGGCGACCTTGTCGATCTCGTCGATGTAGATGATCCCGGTCTCGGCCTTCTTGACGTCGTAGTCCGCCGCCTGGATCAGCTTGAGCAGGATGTTCTCGACGTCCTCGCCGACATAGCCGGCCTCCGTCAGCGCCGTCGCGTCGGCGATGGCGAACGGGACGTTGAGCATGCGCGCCAGCGTCTGCGCGAGGAGTGTCTTGCCGGAGCCGGTCGGGCCGAGCAGCAGAATGTTGGACTTCGCCAGCTCGATCGCGTCGTCACGGCCGGACGCGCCGCCGTTCTCGCCGGCCTGGACCCGCTTGTAGTGGTTGTAGACCGCCACCGAGAGGGCCTTCTTCGCGGGCTCCTGCCCGACGACGTACCCCTCAAGGAACTCGTAGATCTCGCGTGGCTTGGGCAGTTCCTCCCAACGGACCTCGGAGGTCTCCGCGAGCTCTTCCTCGATGATCTCGTTGCAGAGGTCGATGCACTCGTCGCAGATGTACACACCGGGACCCGCGATGAGCTTCTTCACCTGCTTCTGGCTCTTCCCGCAGAACGAGCACTTGAGCAGGTCGCCACCATCACCGATGCGTGCCACGAGGTTGCTTCCCCTTCGCCTGGGAGCAGCTTTGGTTCAGCGGCTCCTGTGCCTCATATCCGACGGTACCTTGCCCGGGCCCGGGTTCGGGCCTTCCTTGGCGCGGTTCACATGGCCGCGGGCATTCGCCCGCGACCGTCACGAGCCGCGCCAAGGGCGCCGGGTGTGTCAGGCGGCCGCTGCGGCCGTGGTCTTGCGGGTCGACACGATCTGGTCGACGAGGCCGTACGCGAGCGCGTCCTCGGCGGTCAGGATCTTGTCGCGCTCGATGTCGTCGCGGACCTTCTCGATCGGCGTCGTCGAGTGCTTGGCCAGCATCTCCTCCAGCTGGGCGCGCATCCGGAGGATCTCGTTGGCGGCGATCTCCAGGTCGGAGAGCTGCTCCCGGCCGGTCTGGCTGGACGGCTGGTGGATCAGCACCCGCGCGTTCGGCAGGGCGAGGCGCTTGCCCGGGGTGCCGGCGGCGAGCAGCACGGCGGCGGCCGAGGCGGCCTGGCCCATGCAGACCGTCTGGATGTCCGGCTTCACGAACTGCATCGTGTCGTAGATGGCCGTCAGGGCCGTCATCGAGCCGCCGGGGCTGTTGATGTAGATGGAGATGTCGCGGTCCGGGTCCATCGACTCCAGGCACAGGAGCTGCGCCATGACGTCGTTGGCGGAGGCGTCGTCGATCTGCACGCCGAGGAAGATGACCCGCTCCTCGAAGAGCTTCGCGTACGGGTCGTACTCGCGCACGCCCTGCGAGGTGCGCTCCACGAAGCGCGGGACGACGTAACGGTTGTCCACCTGCGGGCCGGTGTAGAGGCCGCTCGTGGGGAAGTTGTTCATGTGCGTGTTCACCATCCTGTGGCGTTCGGTGGGCTGGGCCGGGGTCGGAAGGGGCGTCGGGGTGGGTGCCCTCAAGGCGTGTGTCCTCGGGGCGCCTGCCTTCAGGCCCCGGTGCCGCCGCCGCCCGGAACGCCCGAGGCCGCGGTGATGATCTCGTCGATCAGGCCGTAGTCCTTGGCCTCCTGGACGGTGAACCAGCGGTCGCGGTCGCCGTCGCGGATGATCGTCTCTTCGGTCTGGCCGGAGTGGAAGGCGGTGATCTCCGCCATCCGCTTCTTCGTGCGGAGCAGGTACTCCGCCTGGATCTTGATGTCCGAGGCGGTGCCGCCGATGCCGGCGGAGCCCTGGTGCATCAGGATGTCGGTGTTGGGGAGCGCGAAGCGCTTGCCCGCGGTGCCGCCGGTGAGCAGGAACTGCCCCATGGAGGCGGCCATGCCCATACCGATGGTGACCACGTCGTTGGGGATGTACTGCATGGTGTCGTAGACGGCCATGCCGGCCGTCACGGAGCCACCGGGGCTGTTGATGTAGAGGAAGATGTCCTTGTCCGGTTCGGCGGCAAGGAGCAGCATCTGGGCCGTGATCTTGTTCGCGATGTCGTCGTCGACCTGCTGGCCGAGGAAGATGATCCGCTCTCCGAGCAGCCGGCTGTAGACCTGGTCGCCGAGGCCACCACCGAGGGACGGCTCACCGGCGGCGTAAGGCATCAGATTCGTCACGTATACACCTGCTCGTCTCTGACGGCTGCGGCCGTCTCAGCGTCTTCGTACCGGGGACGGGAGACTCCCCTGCCCTCGTATTCATGGACCCTAACGCGCTGGTCGGCGCGGGCCATCCCGCTTCCGTTGCTGTTCGCTGGGAGCGCAAGGTAGTTGAGGCTCCGGGCGGCCGCCACCGGGTCTGTACGGGCCTGGGCGGGCCCGTGGGCCCCTCTCCCCGCCCTGGGGCGTCCCCGGGGGTGCGGGGGCGTCACGGGGGCTCCGGGCGGCCACGGAGCGGCCCGCGCGGGCCGGGGGTCCGGCGGGCGGACAGGGCGGGCCCCGGGCGCGTGTCGCGTCCGGGGCCCGTTCCGTCGGTTCCGTCGGTCAGAGCGTGACCGCTCAGGCGCCGGGCTTGTCGGCCTTCTCGTCGTCGGCCTTCTCGTCGCTGTCGGCCTTCTCGGCGGCGTCGGCCTTCTTCTCCTCGGCGGCGTCCGCCGCGGGGGCCTCGGCCGTCTCGCTGGCCTCGGCGGCGGCGGTCTCGGCCGCCTCCTCCTCGTCCTCCAGGTCGACCGGGTTGCCGTTGGTGTCGGTGACCGTGGCGGCCTCGACGACCACCGCGAGCGCCTTGCCGCGGGCGACCTCGCCGACGAGCATCGGCACCTGGCCGCCTTCGACGACGGCCTGCGCGAACTGGTCGGGGGACATGCCGGAGGACTGCGCGCGCCGCATGAGGTGCTCGGTGAGCTCCTCCTGGTTGACGTTCAGCTTCTCCTTGTTGACCAGCTCGTCGAGGATGAACTGGGTCTTGATGCCCTTGACCGCCTGCTCCTTGGTCTCGGCGTCGAACTCCTCCTCGGTCTTGCCCTGGATCTCCAGGTACTTCGCGAGGTCGAGGCCCATCTGGCCGAGCTGGTGGTGCTCCAGGTTGTGCTTGCGGGTGTTGATCTCCTCCGCGAGCAGCTTCTCCGGGATCGGCACCTCGGCGAGCTTCAGCAGCTCGTCGAGGACGCGCTCCTGCGCCTGGGTGGCCTGGTCGTACTGCTTGCCGCTCTCCAGTCGCTTGCGGCTGTCGGCCTTCAGCTCGTCGAGGGTGTCGAACTCGCTCGCCATCTGCGCGAACTCGTCGTCCAGCTCGGGGAGCTCGCGGGCGGCGACCTGCGTCACCTTGACGGTGACCTCGGCGGCCTTGCCCTCGGCGGTGCCGCCCTTCAGCTCGGAGGTGAAGGTGGCCTCGCCACCGGCCTCCAGGCCGGTCACGGCCTCGTCGATGCCGTCGAGAAGCTCTCCGGAGCCGATGGTGTACTGCACACCGCTCGCCACTCCGTCGGGCAGGACCTCGCCGTCGACCTTGGCCTCCAGGTCGATCGTCACGACGTCACCCTCGGCGGCGGCGCGCTCGACCGGGTTGGTGGACGCGAAGCGGTCGCGCAGCTCCTCGACCGCCTTCTCGACGTCCTCGTCGCTGACCTCCACGGCGTCGACCGTGACCGCGATGCCGGAGTAGTCCGGGATCTCGATGACCGGGCGGACGTCCACCTCGGCGGTGAAGGAGAGCAGTTCGCCGTCCTTCAGCTCCGTGATGTCGACGTCGGGCTGGCCGAGGACGTTGAGCTCACCCTCGTTGACCGCGTCGGTGTAGAACTTCGGGAGGGCGTCGTTGACGGCCTCCTCCAGCACAGCACCACGCCCGAACCGCTGGTCGATGATCCGGGCCGGGATCTTGCCCTTGCGGAAGCCCTTCACCGTGACCTGCTGGTTGATCTTCTTGTACGCCGCGTCGAGGCTGTCCTTGAGCTCCTCGAAGGGCACCTCGACAGTGAGCCGAACCCGAGTCGGGTTCAGGGTCTCCACGGCGCTCTTCACGGTTCGGTCTCCTTGGTGGCTGATTCTGGGGTTCTGCCGGATTCGCCGCACACGCGGCGCGGCCCGGCGGATTCGGCCCGGTTCTTCAGAGACTCTGCAGACACACGGGCACGCAGCTTGCATAGTAACCGCAAGCGGGAAGAGCCCCACAATGTGACCGCGCGACGTGATCTTGAACGATGGTCGGGGTGGCCGGATTCGAACCGACGACCTTCCGCTCCCAAAGCGGACGCGCTACCAAGCTGCGCCACACCCCGTCGGTGCGACACGAAGGGTACATCCCCGCAGGGGCTCCTCCGTCATCCTTGACCGGCGCTTTACGGGTGTGCGGCGAACGCCCGGGACCCGCTACGATGTTGTGCGTGCCCGGGTCGTCCGGACCTGCGGCGCGTGCTGTGCGGGCGTAGCTCAATGGTAGAGCCCTAGTCTTCCAAACTAGCTACGCGGGTTCGATTCCCGTCGCCCGCTCCACGGCCCCGGCCCGATCAGGTGCGTACGTCACCGGTCGGGCCGGCGGCGTTTCCGGGGCCGGCCCGACCGCACGGGCGGGTGGGCCGGTCAGAAGCTGATCTGATTGATCGTGTCGGCTATCGAGTTGAGGAACCGGTTGACCGACGGCGCCATGTTGGTGGACGCGAGGAAGAAGCCGAAGAGGATCGCGACGATCGCCGGACCCGCCTTGATCGAGCCACCGCGGATGAGCACCACGAGGATGACCGCCAACAGAAGCACCACAGACAGTGAGATGGCCACAACTGATCACACCCTCGGTCGGTCCGCCTAGCCCAGCCCCGCGGGGTCGCGTGCGACACCACGTACCCCGTACATCCTGCTCGGACCATCGTGCCATCAACCTTCCCGCGGGTGGGGGTCCGGCACTCCATCAATTCCGGCCAATTGACGTATAGATACCGGTTGTTGACGATTTGCGCTCGACGAACCTCTGCCGTCTTCCGTTACTCGGTAAATCGTTTGGTAAACTAATTACTGACGATTCCTTGACGCATCTTTGACTCGATCTCGACGGAGGAACGATCCCATCGGACACGCAGAGACCCTCATAGCCATGGGTGGCGCCTTCCTGGCCGCCGCCGTTCTCGCCCGACTGGGCGGCCGTATCGGGCTGCCCACGATCCCCCTGTTCATCCTGGCCGGGATCCTCCTCGGCCCGCACACACCCGGCATCGTGCTGGTCAAGGACCCGCACGAGCTGGAGATGCTCTCCGCGCTCGGCCTGGTCCTGCTGCTCTTCTACCTCGGTCTGGAATTCCACCTCGACGACCTCAAGGCGGGCGGCCGGAAGATGGCGCTCGCCGGCGGCGCCTACCTTCTGCTGAACGTGGGTGCCGGGCTCGGCTTCGGCTTCGCGCTGGGCTGGGGCACCTCCGAGGCGCTGGTGCTCGCCGGTGTGCTCGGGATCTCGTCCTCGGCGATCGTCACCAAGGTGCTCGTCGACATGGGCCGTATCGGCAACCCCGAGACGAAGCCCATCCTCGGCATCATCGTGGTCGAGGACATCTTCCTGGCCCTCTACCTCGCCGCGCTCCAGCCCATCCTGTCCGGCGCGGACAGCGCGTCGGCGGCGATCATGGACGGCGGGAAGGCCTTCGGCTTCCTGCTGCTGCTCGCCCTGGCCGCCCGGTTCGGGACGAAGGTCGTCGGCCGGGTCATGAACACCAAGGACGACGAGCTGCTCGTCATCACCTTCCTCGGCGCGGCGGTCCTGGTGGCCGGTGTCTCCGAGTGGTTCGGGGTCGCGGACGCCATCGGCGCGTTCATGGTCGGCCTGATGCTGGGCGCCACCACGTCGGGCGACCGGATCCGGGAGCTCGTCCACCCCCTGCGGGACGCGTTCGGCGCGATCTTCTTCTTCGCCTTCGGCCTGTCGATCAACCCCGGTGATCTGCCGACCGTCCTGTGGCCCGTCCTCGCCGCCGTCGTCGTGACGCTGGTGATGAACGTCGCCGCGGGGGTGACCGCGGCGAAGATCTTCGGCTTCGGCGCGGGACCGGCCGCCAATATCTCCACGACCCTGCTCGCCCGCGGCGAGTTCGCGCTGATCCTCGCCACGATGGCGGCGGGAGCGGGCCTCGACAGCCGGCTCGCGCCCTTCATCGCGGGGTACGTCCTGCTCCTCGCCGTCCTCGGCCCGCTGGCCGCCGGCCGCTCGCACTGGCTCGCCCGGGTCCTGCCGGGCGGAGGTCACGAGGGAGGCGGTGGCGGACCGGGCGGCTCCCCTGGGGCCGGTGGGCCGTCCCGCGCCGACGGCCGGGACAGCAGGGACGGCAGGGACACAGAGGCAGCCGTGACGAGCTGACCGGCGATGCCCGCACTGTTACCGGATACCCGTTCTGTTACCGGATGTCCCTACTCACCTGACGACCGCACCGGCTCAGGCCGGGAGGCCGGGCGGGCTCGACGGAGTCTGCCCGGCCTCTCTGCAGATCAGGAGCAGGGCGCGGTCGTCGTTCACGTCCTTCGCCACCGCCTCGATGAGATGCCAGGCCGCGCCGTCGAACCCCGGGGCGACGTAGCGGTCGGCCTCGCCGGTGAGGCGGTCGATCCCCTCGCCCAGGTCCCGGCCCGGCGCCTCCACCAGTCCGTCGGTGAAGAGCATCAGTACGTCGCCGGGGCGCAGGGAGCCCTTGACCGGGTCGAACTGGGCCCCTTCGTACACCCCGAGCAGCGGGCCCTCCCCCGACTTCTCCTCCCAGCGGCCGCTGCCCGCGTGGAGCTGGAGCGCGGGGAGATGTCCGGCGGAGAGCAGCTCGTAGTCGCCGGAGTCCAGGTCGAGGACGAGGTGGATCGAGGTGGCGAAGCCCTCGTCCCAGTCCTGGCGGAGCAGATAGCCGTTGGCGGCGGGGAGGAAGGCGCCCGGCGGGAGCGAGCCGAGCAGCCCGCCGAAGGCGCCGGACAGGAGCAGGGCGCGCGATCCGGCGTCCATGCCCTTGCCGGAGACATCGGTGAGGACGACCTCCAGGGTGCGTCCGCCGTTGGTCCTGGCGGCGACCACGAAGTCGCCGGAGAAGGACTGGCCGCCCGCCGGGCGGAGCGCCATCTCGCGGTGCCAGCCCGTCGGCAGCCAGGGCAGCGCGCTCTGCACGCGGATCCGTTCGCGCAGGTCGAAGAGCATGGTCCCGCCGCGCCGCCAGGGCACCCCGACCCGCGCCCGGAACTGGGCGATCAGCAGCCCGAAGAGCCCGCAGGCCGCCACCACCAGGACGGTGCCCGGCGTGACCGTGGCCGCCCCGTCCGGGTACGGGCCGAGGACCATCGACTCGACGATCAGCGCGGCCGCGGCCGCCGCGTACAGGCTGAGCAGGCTCGCGGGACGCAGCACCAGGCCGCCCGCCACGATCGGCAGGACGAGCGCGGAGGGCGCGCACCAGACGGGTATCGCCATCGTGGTCAGCGCGATGGCGGGGACGGTCAGCAGGAGCCCGACGAGCGCGATCCAGTCGGAGCCGTCGCCGCGGAAGTAGTCGACGGCGGATCTGCGCACACCGACGCGGACCCGGTGCAGCCTCCTGCGCATCCGGGCCGAGTACGCGTCCGCTCCTGCGACCTTGGCCATCGTGGTGGACCCTACCGAGCCGCCCGGCCGCCGCGCAGGGGGACCCCCGTGACATTGTGTTCGAAATCGGGTCGCCTCGGCGCCCGAGGGCTGGTACTGATGGCATATGACACTGGATCTGAGGGTGCCGAGCCGGTCCGAATACGCCTCCTGGCAGGGGGCGTTGGAGCTCGCGTTCGGGGGCGTGGAGGGAAGTGTCGGGGACCCGGACCTGCTGCGCGATCTGGCCGAGATCGAGCGGGCGATCGGTGTCTGGGACGGGGACGAGTGCGTGGGCACGGCCGGGGCGTACAGCTTCCGGCTCTCCGTGCCCGGGGGCGCGCAGGTGCCCACGGCGGGCGTGACGCGGGTCAGCGTCGCGCCCACGCACCGGCGGCGCGGGGTGCTCACCTCGATGATGCGGCGCCAGCTCGACGACGTCCGGTCCTGGGGCGAACCGCTCGCCGTGCTGACGGCGTCGGAACCGATGATCTACGGACGGTACGGCTACGGCGTCGCGAGCCACGCGCTCACCGCGGAGATCGACACGTCCCGGGTACGGATCCAGGCGCCCGGGGGCGGTGACGGGCACGGCGACGGGATACGTCTGCGCCGGGTGCGGCCGGACGACCCGGAGGTACGGGAGGCGTGCGAGGCGCTGTACGCGGCGGAGGTCGCGCGGCGCCCGGGGATGCTCGGCCGCCGGCCCGGCTGGGAGCGGCTGCCCGTCGTCGGCACGGGCGTAGGGCGCGACGGCCTCTCCCCGCTCCAGTGCGTGCTGGCGGAGCGGGACGGCGAGGTGGTCGGGTTCACGCTCTTCCACAACCGCCCGGAGTGGGACATGGCGGGCCCGAAGGGCGCGATCGAGCTGAAGGATCTTCACGCGGCCGACCCGGTGGCCTACGCCGAGCTGTGGCGTTTCCTCTTCGGGATCGACCTGACATCGGCGGTACGGGTGCGCAGCCGGCCCGTGGACGATCCCTTCCGGTATCTGGTCTCCGACCTCCGCCGGTGCGCGCTGCGGGTACGGGACGACCTGTATCTGCGGCCGGTGGAGCTGGCCCCGGCGCTGGAGGCCCGGACGTACCGGGCACCGGTGGATGTGGTGCTGGAGGTGACGGACGCCTTCTGCCCCTGGAACGAGGGGCGCTGGCGGCTCAGCGGCGACGCGAAGGGCGCGACCTGCGCGCGGACCGCGGACGCGCCCGACCTGGTGCTCTCGGTGAACGAGCTGAGCGCGGTCTACCTGGGCGATACGGCCCTGACCGCGCTGGCGGGCGCGGGGCGGGTGCGGGAGGTACGGGCGGGCGCGCTGGACGCGGCGTCGGTCGCGTTCGGGTCGGACGTCGCGCCGTGGCTGCCGCACGGGTTCTGAGCGCCTGCCCCCCCTGAGCGCCTGCCCCCCTGAGCGCCTGGCCCTCCTGAACGGGCGCTACCTCCGCTGGCAGCCGGGGCACCAGAAGAGGTTGCGGGCGGCGAGCGTCGCGGTGCGGATCTCGGCGCCGCAGAGCAGGCAGGGCATCCGGGCGCGGCGGTAGACGTAGACCTCGCCGCCGTGGTCGTCGACGCGCGGCGGGCGGCCCATCGCCTCGGGGGTGTGCTCGGGGCGGACGGTGTCGATGCGGTTGTGCCGTACGCCCTCGCGCATGAGGGCGACGAGGTCCGCCCAGATCGCGTCCCACTCACGGCGGGTGAGGTCCTTGCCCGCCCGGTACGGGTCGATGCCGTGGCGGAAGAGGACCTCGGCGCGGTAGACGTTGCCGACGCCCGCGATGACCTTCTGGTCCATGAGCAGGGCGGCGACGGTCGTACGGGAGCGGGAGATCCGGGCCCACGCCTTGTCGCCGTGGCCGTCGCCGGCGCCGTCCCGGACGCGCAGCGGGTCCGGGCCCAGCCGGTCGTGGACGGCCTGCTTCTCCGGGGTGGTGATCAGGGCGCAGGTGGTGGGGCCGCGCAGGTCCGCGTAGTGGCCGCCGCCGGCCAGTCGCAGGCGGACGGTGTCGGTGGGCGGCGGGGCCGGGTCCGTACCGAAGCCGAGTTTGCCGAAAAGCCCGAGGTGTACATGGACCCAGCCCCAGCCGGCCGCCCCGGTGTGCTCCGGCTTCTCCGTCGCGTCAGGCTCGCCCGTTGCTCCGAAGCCGAGGAAGAGGTGTTTGCCGTGCGCGTCGACGCCGGTCATCACCTGGCCGTCGAGGAGGGCGGCGCTGTCCGAGAACTTGCCCTGCGGGCTGGAGACCCGTACCGGCCGGCCGCCGAAGCGGGCGAGATGGTCCTCGGCGAGGCGGTGGATCGTATGCCCCTCGGGCACGGTGGCTCCTCGGCTTCCTCTGTGGCGCGGCATGGCTGTGCCGCCGGGAGGGGTCGGTCCCGGCGGCACGGGTGGGGCTACTGCTCCGGCTGCGGGTGGTGGGCCGGGACCGGCGGCAGCTCGTGGGTCGTCTCGTACGCGGTGAGCATGTCGATGCGGCGCGTGTGACGCGCCTCGCCGGAGTACGGGGTGGCGAGGAAGGTCTCGACGAACTTGGTCGCCTCGTCCTGGGTGTGCATCCGGCCGCCCACGGAGATGACGTTGGCGTTGTTGTGCTCGCGGCCGAGCGCGGCCGTCTGCTCGCTCCAGGCGAGGACGGCCCGGACGCCCTTGACCTTGTTCGCGGCGATCTGCTCGCCGTTGCCCGAGCCGCCGATCACGATGCCGAGGCTGTCCGGGTCCGCGGCCGTGCGCTCCGCGGCGCGCAGGCAGAACGGCGGGTAGTCGTCCTGGGCGTCGTAGATGTGGGGGCCGCAGTCCACCGGGTCGTGGCCCTGGGCGGTGAGCCACTCCACGAGGTGGTTCTTGAGTTCGAAGCCTGCATGGTCGGAACCGAGGTACACGCGCATGGTGCGAAGTGTGGCACGCGCGGCGCGGCCCGCGCATGGCTGGGGCACGGATGGGTAGCGGTGCTCCAGATCAACGCTCCATTACGGAGCGCCACGCCAGGGTAAAGATACGGAATTGCCACTTCCGTCAACAGCGAGGCGAACGCTTGAATGCGGGAGCTCGTCATTCGGGTTACCAGCAGACGTAAGGATTCTCGCATGACCTCCCTGCCGTCCCCCACGAAGGAAGGCGGAATGCCCAGCGAGCCTGGGAATCCGAACTCCTCCGACGGCCTGCACGCCGGTCTCAAGAACCGGCACCTGTCCATGATCGCGATCGGCGGTGTGATCGGCGCCGGCCTGTTCGTCGGTTCCGCCTCCGGCATCGCGGCCGCCGGACCGGCCATTCTGCTCTCGTACGCCCTGGTCGGCGCGATGGTCGTGCTCGTCATGCGCATGCTGGGCGAGATGGCCGCCGCGCGGCCCAGTTCGGGCTCCTTCTCCGCCTACGCGGACCAGGCGCTGGGCCGCTGGGCGGGCTTCTCGATCGGCTGGCTGTACTGGTTCTTCTGGGTGGTGGTGCTGGCGGTCGAGGCGACGGCGGGCGCGCAGATCCTGGAGGGCTGGATTCCGGCCGTTCCGCAGTGGGCGTGGGCGCTGATCGTGATGCTCGTGCTGACCGGGACCAACCTGGCGTCGGTGTCGTCGTTCGGCGAATTCGAATTCTGGTTCGCCGGGATCAAGGTCGTGGCGATCACCGGATTCGTCGTCGTCGGGCTGCTGGCCGTCTTCGGGCTGCTGCCGGGCTCGGACAACCCGGGTGCCGGATTCGGGCATCTCACGGACGCGGGCGGGTTCTTCCCCCAGGGGCCCGGTGCGATCCTGACCGGGGTGCTGATGGTCGTGTTCTCCTTCATGGGCAGCGAGATCGTCACGCTGGCCGCCGGTGAGTCCGCGAACCCGCAGCGCGCCGTCGCCAGGGCGACCAACAGCGTGATCTGGCGGATCGCCGTCTTCTACCTGGGCTCGATCTTCGTCGTGCTGACGCTGCTGCCCTGGAACGACAAGTCGATCACCAAGGACGGCTCGTACGTCGCGGCCCTGAACTCGATCGGGATCCCGCACGCGGGGCAGGTCATGAACGTCATCGTGCTCACGGCGGTGCTGTCCTGTCTCAACTCCGGCCTGTACACGGCGTCCCGGATGGCGTTCTCGCTCGGCCGGCGCGGGGACGCGCCCGCGTCGTTCGCGCGGACGACCGGGCGGGGAGTTCCGCAGACGGCGATCCTGTCGTCGGTGGCCTTCGGCTTCGTCGCGGTCTTCTTCAACTACCAGTGGCCCGACACGGTCTTCGCGTTCCTGCTGAACTCGTCGGGCGCGGTGGCCCTCTTCGTCTGGCTGGTGATCTGTTTCACGCAGCTGCGGATGCGCGCGATCATCCTGCGGGAGTCGCCGGAGAAGCTGGTCGTACGGATGTGGCTCTTCCCGTATCTGACCTGGGCGACGATCGCGATGATCTCGTTCGTGCTGGTCTACATGCTCACCGACGAGGCGGCGCGGGAACAGGTACTGCTGTCGCTGCTGGTGGCGGCCCTCGTGGTGGCGGTCGCGCTGGTGCGCGAGGCGCGGCAGCGGCGGTCGGACAGGGAGGCCACCGTGGCGGCCGGTGAATAGCTGACGGTTTCTGTCAGGTATGGCGTCGAGGCTCTCCGCATCGCATCTGTCGCACCCGAGCGAAGCGGAGAGCCTCACCCATGTCCGACACCCCTCGTATGTCCGACACCCCTCGTGCCGCCGTTGTCCTGCGTCCCGGCGACCCCGGTCACGACACCGAACTCGCCGGTTTCCAGACCGGTTTCCCGGTCCGTCCCGAGCTGGTGGTCGGCGCCGCCGACGCCGGGGAGGTGGCGGCCGCGGTGGCCCATGCCGCCGCCCGGGGGCTGCCCGTCGCCGTCCAGGCCACCGGGCACGGGCTGGGGGGCGCGATCGAGGGCGGTGTGCTCATCACCACCCGGCGGATGGACGGCGTACGGATCGACCCGGTGGCGCGCACGGCGCGGATCGGGGCGGGGGTGAGCTGGGCGCGGGTCGTCGCGGCGGCGGCGCCGTACGGGCTGGCCCCGCTGAACGGCTCCGCCCCGGGGGTCGGCGCCGTCTCGTATCTGCTGGGCGGCGGTCTCGGGCTGCTGGCGCGGGAGTACGGGTACGCCGCCGACCACGTACGCGCCTTCGGGCTCGTCACCGCGGACGGCCGGCCGCGCCGGGTGACCGCGGCGGACGAGCCCGAGCTGTTCTGGGCGCTGCGCGGGGGCGGGCCGGGGCTCGGGGTGGTGACGGAGGTGGAGACCGGCCTGGTGCCGGTCGCGCGGCTGTACGGCGGCTCGCTGCTCTTCGACTGCTCGGGGAGCGGCGCCGGCGCGCGGGCCGACGAGGTCGTGGCGGCGTACCTGGAGTGGACCCGGGGCCTGCCCGACACCCTGACGTCGGGGGTGAGCGTGATGGTCTTCCCGGATCTGCCGATGGTGCCGGAGTTCCTGCGCGGCCGGTACACCGTGTCCGTGCGGGTCGCGTACACCGGTACGGCGGCGGAGGGCGAGAGGCTGGTGGCGCCGCTGCGCGCCCTCGGGCCGGTCCTGGCGGACAGCCTGCGGGAGATGCCGTACACCGACTCGGCGTCCGTCCACAGCGACCCGGAGCAGCCGCACGCGTACTACGGGGACAGCGCGATGATCCGCACCCCGGACGCCGGGACGGTGCGGGAGCTGCTGGCCGCGACGGGGCCCGCGGCGCCGGTGATGTGCGTCGTCCTGCTCAACCACCTCGGCGGCGCGCTGGCGAAGGAGCCCGACGTGCCGGGCGCCGTACCGCACCGCGAGGCAGAGTTCCTGGTGCGGCTGCTCTCCCCGCTGGCGGGCACGGACCGGGCGGCGCTGCGGACGCTGTACGGTCCGGTCCTCGGGGCGCTCGCCCCGCTGACGGTGGGGCGCTCACGCAACTTCTCGTTCGGCGACGGGGCCCGCGCGGAGGGACTGCACGGGGCGGGAACGGCGGAGAGGCTCGCCGGGCTGCGGTCGGTGTACGACCCGGCGAACCTGTTCGGGCGGGGGCTGGGGGTGTAGCGGGCCCCGGCCTCCCGCGTCGGGGGTCAGCCCTTGTTGCCGAGGAGCTTCCAGGCGGCGGGCAGCGCGCCCATGGCCAGCGCCGCCTTGAGCGCGTCGCCGAGCAGGAAGGGCACCAGGCCCGCGGAGAGCGCGGCGGCCGGTGACATCCCGGTGGAGAGCGCGAGGTAGGGGACGCCGACCGCGTAGATCACGGCGGAGCCCAGCACCATCGTCCCGGCGGTGCGGAGTACGGAGCGGTCGCCGCCGCGGCGGGCCAGGGCGCCCACCACCGTGGCGGCGAGCAGCATGCCGAGGACATAGCCGAAGGAGGCGCCGCCGGGGCCCGAGGAGCCCGCCGAGAACCAGGGCACCCCGGCCATGCCGACCAGGGTGTAGACGGCGAGGGAGAGGAAACCGCGACGGGCGCCGAGCGCGGTCCCGACGAGCAGCGCGGCGAAGGTCTGGCCGGTCACCGGGACCGGGGAGCCCGGGACGGGCACGGCTATCTGGGCCGCGAGGCCGGTCAGGGCGGCGCCGCCGAGGACCAGGGCGATGTCCCGGGTGCGGCTGGCGGGGAGGAGGTCGGCGAGAACCACTCCGGTACGGGGGGCGGCGGCAGCAGTGCTCATGGGGACTCCGCGGTTCGGGCGTGGGCGTGGCGGGGCGCCGTGGTGGGCGCCGGGGACAGCCCGACCGTAACCCACGCGCGCCCGGCGTATCACCGTCAACCGTCCACAAAGCGGAGGTCAGCGCGTTGTCGGAGGTGTCACACCCGCGCACCCGGGGCGCCGGGGGTGTGCCGCGCGCCGCCGGCGATGTCGCGCGCCCCCTTCGGGCACTCTTGCTGATAGCGTGCAGTTGCATAAGATGTGCAATAAGAGAGCCGGAGGGGCCCGCCATGGCCGTGTACACACTTCCCGAGCTGCCGTACGACTACGCGGCGCTCGAACCGGTCATCGATCCGCAGATCGTCGAGCTGCACCACGACAAGCACCACGCGGCCTATGTCAAAGGCGCCAACGACACCCTCGAACAGCTGGCGGAGGCGCGCGACAAGGAGTCGTGGGGAGCGATCAACGGGCTGGAGAAGAACCTCGCGTTCCATCTCTCCGGCCACATCCTCCACTCCATCTACTGGCACAACATGACGGGCGACGGCGGCGGTGAACCGCTCGCCGCGGACGGCGTCGGCGAGCTGGCGGACGCCCTCACCGCGTCCTTCGGCTCCTTCGCGGGCTTCAAGGCGCAGCTCACCAAGGCCGCCGCCACCACCCAGGGCTCGGGCTGGGGCGTGCTGGCGTACGAGCCGGTCGGCGCGCGGCTGATCGTGGAGCAGGTCTACGACCACCAGGGCAACGTCGGCCAGGGCTCCGTGCCGATCCTGGTCTTCGACGCCTGGGAGCACGCCTTCTACCTCCAGTACAAGAACCAGAAGGTGGACTTCATCGAGGCCATGTGGAACGTCGTGAACTGGCAGGACGTGGCGAAGCGTTACGCGTCCGCCAAGGAGCGCGCCCACAGCCTCCTGCTCGCGCCGTGACCGCCGTGGAGTTGTAGCCACCTACAGACGTCCTGCTCGTGATCGTCTTCTCACCCTTCACGCGCGGACGGAAGGACGAAGGGCCCCCGCGAGGACATGACTCGCGGGGGCCCTTCGGTGATCGCGGACCGTGATCGCGGACGGACGGTGAACGCGAACGGTGTACGCGGCTACTCGAAGCTGGGGGCCGCCGTGCGGGTGCGCTTGATCTCGTAGAAGCCCGGGATCGACGCGACCATCAGCGTGCCGTCCCAGAGCTTCGCGGCCTCCTCGCCCTTGGGCGCCGGCGTGACCACCGGGCCGAAGAAGGCGATCTGCTCGCCGTCCGCGCCGGGGACCGCGATGACCGGGGTGCCGACCTCCTGGCCGACCTTGTCGATGCCCTCCTTGTGGGAGGCGCGCAGCTCGGTGTCGTACGTGTCGGACTCGGCGTAGTCGATGAGGTCGGCGGGCAGCCCCACGTCCGCCAGGGCCCCGGCGATGGACTCGCGGTTCGTCCCCTCGCCCCGGTTGTGGATGCGGGTGCCGAGCGCGGTGTACAGCTTCCCGACGACCTCGTCGCCGTGGAGCTGCTGCGCCGCGATGACCACGCGCACCGGCCACCAGGACTTGCCGCCGGGGAGCATGTTCGCCCGGTACTCCTCGGGGAGCTGGTCGAGCTTGTCCTCGTTGAGCACCCCCAGGCTCATCACGTGCCAGCGGACCTCGATGTCACGGACCTTCTCCACTTCGAGGACCCAGCGGGAGGTCATCCACGCCCAGGGGCACAGGGGGTCGAACCAGAAGTCGACAGGAGTCTTCGCGGACATTTCTCTCCTCATATGGCGGATGGACGCACCTCGACCTCGTCAACGCGTCGCCCGGCCGAGGTCATTCCCCGCTCCCCGCGCCGCCGCGTTGTCGGCGGCGCGTGCGAGGATCGTTGCTGTTTCGGAGAGCGAGACCCGCGACGAAGCACGCAACGGAGGAGAGACCGTGCCCGGTGAGAACCTGTCCCGCGACGAGGCCCGCGAGCGGGCCGACCTGCTGTCCGTAGACGGGTACGAGGTGGCCCTCGACCTGCGTTCGGCGGTCGGCGAGACGGACGGGGACGGACCACGGACCTTCCGCTCCGTGACCACGATCCGCTTCCGCTGCGCCGAGCCGGGCGCGGCGACCTTCGCCGACCTGATCGCGCCGAGCGTGACGGCGGTGACGCTCAACGGCCTCGACCTGGATCCGGCGGCCGTCTTCGACGGTTCGCGGATCGCGCTGGAGGACCTGCTCGCGGAGAACGAGCTGACGGTGGACGCGCGGTGCGCGTACAGCCGTACGGGCGAGGGCATGCACCGCTTCGTCGACCCGGAGGACGGCGAGGTCTACCTGTACACGCAGTACGAGCCCGCCGACGCCCGTCGAGTTTTCGCCAACTTCGAGCAGCCGGACCTGAAGGCGCCGTACCGCTTCGAGGTGACCGCGCCCGAGGGGTGGACGGTACGGAGCAACGGGGAGGGGACGCTCACCGACGGTACGTGGCGGTTCGCGGAGACGAAGCCGATCTCGACGTACATCACGGCCGTCCTGGCGGGTCCGTACCACGAGGTGACCGACTCCTACCGGCGTACGTTCGCGGACGGCACGGTGCTGGAGATCCCGCTGGCCGCGCTCTGCCGCAAGGGGCTGGCCCGGTACTTCGACGCGGAGGACGTCTTCCTCGTCACCAAGCAGGGGCTGGACTTCTTCCACGACCACTTCGACTACCCGTACCCCTTCGGGAAGTACGACCAGGCGTTCGTGCCCGAGTACAACCTCGGCGCGATGGAGAACCCGGGGCTGGTGACCTTCCGCGAGGAGTACATCTTCCGCGGCCAGGTCACCTCCGCGTCGTACGAGCGCCGGGCCAACGTGATCCTGCACGAGATGGCGCACATGTGGTTCGGCGATCTCGTCACGATGACGTGGTGGGACGACCTGTGGCTGAAGGAGTCCTTCGCCGACTTCATGGGCTCCTTCTCGATGGTGGAGGCGACCCGCTTCACCGACGGCTGGATCACCTTCGCCAACAACCGCAAGTCCTGGGCGTACCGCGCCGACCAGCTGCCCTCCACGCACCCGGTCACGGCGGACATCCGCGACCTGGAGGACGCGAAGCTCAACTTCGACGGGATCACGTACGCCAAGGGCGCGTCCGTGCTGAAGCAGCTCGTCGCGTACGTCGGACGGGACGCGTTCCTGGAGGGCGCCCGGCGTTACTTCAAGCGGCACGCGTACGGCAACACCCGGCTGGGCGATCTGCTCGCCGTCCTGGAGGAGACGTCCGGGCGGGAGCTGGCGGGCTGGTCGCGGGCCTGGCTGGAGACGGCCGGGGTCAACTCGCTGACGCCGCAGCTCACCTGTGACGCCGAGGGCCGGATCACGGAACTGGCCGTCGTGCAGGACGCGACCCCCTCGCATCCGCAGCTCCGGCCGCACCGGGTGGCGGTCGGGCTGTACCGGCGGACGGCCGACGGCGACCTGGTGCGGTACGCGCGCGCCGAGGCCGATGTGGACGGGGCGCGTACGGTCGTCAAGGAGCTGGCGGGGGCCGAGCGGCCCGAGCTGGTCCTCGTCAACGACGACGACCTGACGTACTGCAAGATCCGCTTCGACGCCGGGTCGCTGGACACCCTCCGCGACCACCTCGGCGATCTCACGGACCCGCTGGCGCGCGCCCTGTGCTGGTCGGCGCTGTGGAACCTCACGCGGGACGCGCTCATGCCGGCCCGGGACTTCATCGGGCTGGTGTTCCGGCACGCGGGCCGCGAGTCGGACATCGGCGTGCTCCAGATGCTGCACGCGTGGGCCCGGTCGGCGCTCACCCACTACGCGGCACCCGCCTGGCGCGAGGAGGGCGCGCTGCTGCTGGCGCAGGGCGCGCTGAGCGAGCTGCGGACGGCGGAGCCGGGCAGCCAGCACCAGCTCACCTGGGCGCGCTTCTTCGCGGCGGTCGCCGAGTCGGCGTCGGACCTCCAGCTCCTGCGGGGCCTGCTGGCGGGCACGGCGAAGATCGACGGGCTCAGTGTCGACCAGGAGCTGCGCTGGGCCTTCCTGGAGCCGCTGGCGGCGCACGGGCAGGCCGACGAGTCGGTCATCGACGCCGAACTGGCGCGGGACGACACGGCGTCGGGCAAGCGCCACCAGGTGCGCTGTCTGGCGGCGCGCCCGTCCGCGGCGGTCAAGGCGCAGGCGTGGGCGCAGGTCGTCGAGTCGGACTCGCTGTCGAACGCGCTGGTGGAGGCGACGATCGCGGGCTTCGCCCGGCCCGGTCAGCGCGAGCTGCTGGCGCCGTACGCGGCGAAGTACTTCGCCGCGATCGAGCGGGTGTGGACGGAGCGTTCGATCCAGATCGGCATGTACGTGGTGCGGGGGCTGTTCCCGGCGCTCCAGGACGACCGTACGACGCTGGAGGCGACGGAGTCCTGGCTCGCGGCGCACCGGAACGCGGCCCCGGCGCTGCGCCGGCTGGTCCTGGAGGCGGCGGACGACATGGCGCGGTCCCTGCGCGGTCAGGAGTGCGACGCGGCGGCCGCGGGCTGAGGGACGGGCCTGCCCGGGGCCGGGGAACGGGTGGAAAGGCGGTCTGTCTGATCGGCAGTCGAACACCCTTACTTTAGTACGAGGTTGTCCGGATTTGCCGACAGATTCGTCACGGCGGTTAGTCCCCCCGCCTCGCGGGGGGAGACACCCGGACATGAACAACAACACCCCGGTCTCCCCCCGCCCCTTCCCCCCCAGCCCGCTCCCCCTGCTCTCCGCCGATGTGCGCTCCCGCGTGCTCTCGTCGGCGCAGCTCAGGGAGTACGGCGTACCGGCCGGGCGGGCGGCCGCGCGGTGCCGGGCCGGTGGCCCCTGGCAGCAACTGCTGCCGGGGGTCTTCCTGTTGCACGCGGGGCCGCCGACCGCGGAGGAGCGGCTGCACGCGGTGCTGCTGTACGCGGGCCGGCCGACCGCGGCCGCCGCCGGGGAGGTGCCCGTACAGCCGGGGCCTTCCGCCACGCAGGCCACGGCTCCGGCCACGGGTCCCGCCCCGGCCCCGTACAGCACGGTGATGGTCACGGGGCTCGCGGCGCTGGCACTCTACGGGTTCGCGTCCGCTCCGCCGCTGCTCGCGCTGGAGCGGATCGACGTGCTCGTGCCGCGCACCCGGCGGCTGCGCTCCACCGGGTACGCCCGGCTGATCCGCGCCCATGTGCTGCCGCTGCCCGAGCTGATCGACGGACGGCCGGTGGCTCCCGTGGCGCGCGCGGTGGCCGACGCGGTCGCGCATCTCTCGGACGCGCCCTCCGTGGTGGAGGTGCTCACGGAGGCGGTACGGAGCGGGCACTGCGACCCGGCGACGGTCGTACGGGAGCTGAGCCAGTCCGGGCTGCTCTCCCGGCAGCATGTGGTGGACGCCGTGGACACGCTCCTCACGGAGGGGCGGGCGCTGGCCGAGGGGCGGCTGTACGAGCTGGTGCGGTCGTACGGGCTGCCGGAGCCGGTGTGGAACGTCGATCTGCGGCTGCCCGGCGGCCCGCACCTCGGCGGGGTGGACGCCTACTGGCCGGAGCGGGCGGTGGCGATCGAGCTGGACACGCGGGCGCCGCGGCCGGGCGGCCGGGCGGCCGGACGTCCGGGCCCCGGGCGGGACTTCCCGGTGTCCGACCTCCCGGTGTCCGGTCCCGCGGTGTCCGGCCTCCCGGCGTCCGGCCTCGCGGGGCCTGACCTGCCCGGGTCCGATCTCCCGGGGCCCGATCGCCGGGGGCCCGCTCTCTCGGACGACGAGCAGTGGTCGGCGACGGTACGCAAACGCGAGCACCTGGAGCTGCTGGGCATCACCGTCGTCCATCTCACGCCCAAGAAGCTCCGTGAGTCGCTGGAGCAGCAGGCGACCGTGGTCCGTACGGCGCTGATGGCGGCGGACGACCGGGATCCGGCGGCGCGGGTGGTGGTCCTGCCGCGGTGAGCCCAGGGGCCGGGGAGGGCCTGCCCCCGGCGGGCCCTCAGCCGCAGAACTCGGCGTCGTTGACCTTCTGGATGTCCCCCGCCCAGTCTCCGTTGAAGTTGAGGGCGAGCGCGTGCCGGCCGTCCTCGGTCGTGACCGCGCTGGACTGCGAGCCGTGGATCTCCCCGTCGTGGCCCCAGACCTCCTTGCCGCAGGAGAGCTCCAGCCGCATCAGGCCGAGCCCGTAGCCCGTTCCCGAGGTGTTCGGCTTCCCGTCGGTCACCGACACGGTCTCCCGCATCTCGGCGAGCTGGCGCGGGGGCAGCAGTTCGCCTCTGAGCAGTGCGGTGACGAAGGTGTTCAGATCGGCCGTGTTCGAGATCATCTCGCCGGCCGCGCCCGCGACCGAGGGGTTGAGCTCGGTGACGTCCTCGACCTTCGGCACCGGGTCGGCGGCGAGGACGGCGTAAGCGCGGCCCGAGGGCATGGGCAGCCGGACGGCGGTGCCCGGCAGGCTGGTTGCGCGCAGCCCGAGCGGGCGCAGGACACGCCGCTCGACCTCGTCGGCGTACGGGCGTCCCGTCACCTTCTCCACGATCATCCCGGCGAGGACGTAGTTGGTGTTGGAGTACTTCCAGCCGGTGCCGGGGGCGAAGTCCGGCCGGTGGGTCAGGGCGAGGTCGGCCAACTGGCGTGGTGTCCAGGTCTCGTAACGGTGCACCAGGAATTTCTCGGTGAAGATCCTGTCGCGGAACTCCGGGTCGGCGGTGTAGTTGAACAGCCCGCTGGTGTGGTTGAGGAGCTGGCGGACGGTGACGGCGCGTCCGTCGTTGCCGTTGCCGCGCACCACGCCGGGGAGCAGCGATTCCACGGTGTCGTCGAGACCGATCCGGCCCTCCGCCTCCAGTTGGAGGACGACGGTGGCGACGAACGTCTTGGTGAGGGAGCCGACGCGGAAGCGGTCCGGCGCTTGGCGTTCGCGGCCGGTGGTCAGATCGGCGGTGCCCGCGACGCCGTACCAGGCGCCGCGCCGGTCCCTGACCTGCGCCAGTACCCCGGGGACGCCCTCCTCCACGAGGTCGTCGAGGGCGCGCTGGGTGGCGCGGTGCCCGGGGCCGCCGGGGCCCGTTCCTCCGCTCCCGGGGGCCGACGCGGCCACGGCGGTCCCCGCCTGCGCGGTGCCCGCGAGGACCGCGGCCACCAGGGTCACGGCGGAGGCGATACGGACCGTACGTAATCTCATGCGAACTCCTCGTGTCTGCGGGCGCGGTCGGCGATCAGGACCCGGTCGGCGTCCGACCGGTTGCCCGCCCACCCGAGGTTGACCCGGTTTCAGCCGTTTTCCGCCGGGCCCGGTTCGGCGGGGGTGTGCTCCGAACCGGTGACCCGGCCGAGGGCCGGCCGTTCGCGCCACAGGTGTACGCCGACGTCGACGAGTTCGACCCGGTCGAGGGCGTCGAGCGCGTCCAGCGCGTGCCAGGCGGCCAGATCGGTGGATCCCCTTGCCTCGGGGCGGAGTTCACCGCCGGTGATCCGGCCCTCGTAGATGATGCGCAGCCCCTGGAAGTCGGCGAAGGCGCCCAGTTTGCGCGGGTAGCGGCGGCGGATCGAGTCCACTCCCAGGAGCGCCGTCATCTCGCTGAGGTGACCGGTCTCCTCCTCGACCTCGCGGACGGCCGTGTCGACGGGGTCCTCGCCGTGGTCCATGCCACCGCCCGGGAGGGTCCAGCGTTTGACGCCGTCCTTCGCCACCCAGCGCGCGAGGAGGATCTGTCCGTCGTGGACGCACACGGCGTACGCGGCCACTCGTAGCTCCTGGTTCATTCCGTGAGCCTAGTGCCCCTCCGAGCAGGCCTGGCCGGTCGCGGTGCCGCGTGCGCGACCGGCCGCGCACGCGGCACCGGTCGACCTGGTACCGATCGCCCGTTTGTTCCACCCTTTGGCGCAAGTGACGCGGTGGCGGATCTCCGCCATGACTCAAACGCGCCCCTGGCAGCTCTCCACAAAACCCCGACTTGTACGAAAAGCTGATCGGTCATCCGGTACCGAAACCCGGACTGCCTCTTTCACCGAACAAGGATGCTGATGACCATCGAATCCAACAGCTCCATATCCGGGCCGAGACGCGTGGCCCGGGTCGCGGCGGCAGCCGGCCTGGTGGCCGCGCTGATGGCCGCCGGCACGGTGCCCGCGTTCTCCGCGACGGGCGCCGACGACCCGGCGGCCCCCGCGCCCGTGAAGTCGTCCGCCGGCTCCGACAAGCTGGGCGCGGCCGACGCCGATCTGCTCGCCAAGGCGAAGGCCGAGGGCGAGAAGAACGTCACCGTGATGATCGCCACGGCCCCCGGCGCCACCGAGCAGGTCGTCGGCCAACTGGGCGCCGTCGACGGCGCCCTGGTCGGCAAGACGTACGACAAGCTCGGCTACGTCCGCGCGACGCTGCCCACCGGCAAGGCCGACGCGGCGATCAAGGCGGCACAGAAGCTCTCGTCGGTCCACGGCATCGATCTCCAGCAGGAGATCGAGCTGGACGACCCGCGGCCCGCGGCCGACACCGCGCCGGGCTCCGCGTCCAAGAACTCCGCGGCCAAGAGTTCCGCGAAGAGCCCGGCCGTGCAGAAGTACCCGGCGCCGGACCGGAGGACGCCCGCGAAGAACCCGTACAACCCGTCCTTCGAGACCGGCGCGGTCGACTTCGTCAAGAAGCACCCCAAGGCCGACGGCCGCGGCGTCACGATCGGCATCCTGGACACCGGCATCGACCTGGGCCACCCGGCGCTCCAGAAGACCACCACCGGTGAGCGCAAGGTCGTCGACTGGGTGACCGCCACCGACCCGGTCTCCGACGGCGACGGCACCTGGCTGCGGATGAACGGCGCGGTCAGCGGCCCGTCGTTCACGGCGGCCGGCCGTACGTGGAAGGCCCCCGCGGGCTCGTACAAGTTCACCACCTTCGCCGAACGGGCCACCCTCGGCGGCGACATGGCCGGTGACCTCAACCGCGACGGCGACACCACCGACGTGTGGGGCGTGCTGTACGACCCGGCGACCGGCACCGTACGCGTCGACCTGGACAACGACGGCGACTTCACGAACAACGCCGCGATGAAGCCGTACAAGGACGGTTTCCAGATCGGCTACTTCGGCACGGACAACCCGGCCACCCCGGTGGTCGAGCGCATCCCGTTCACCGTCGAGATCCGCAAGGACGTCGTCTACAACGCGGCGGGCGCAACGTCCGACTACGTCAGCATCGGTGTCATCGAGGGCTCGCACGGCAGCCATGTCGCGGGCATCACCGCGGCCAACGGGCTCTTCGGCGGCGCGATGAACGGCGCGGCGCCCGGCGCCAAGCTGGTCTCCTCGCGCGCCTGCACCTGGAGCGGCGGCTGCACCAGCGTCGCCCTCACCGAGGGCATGATCGACCTCGTCGTCAACCGCGGCGTCGACATCGTCAACATGTCGATCGGCGGTCTGCCGCCGCTCAACGACGGCAACAACGCCCGTGCCGAGCTGTACAACCGGCTCATCGACACCTACGGCGTCCAGCTCGTCATCTCGGCGGGCAACGACGGCCCCGGCACCAACACCATCAGCGACCCGGCCCTGGCCGACAAGGTCGTCTCCGTCGCCGCGTCGATCTCCAAGGAGACCTGGGCCGCCAACTACGGCTCCGGCGTGTCGAAGAAGTACGCGCTGCTCCCCTTCTCCTCCCGGGGCCCGCGCGAGGACGGCGGCTTCACGCCGACCCTCACCGCGCCCGGCGCGGCCATCAACTCCACCCAGACCTGGGCGCCCGGCGGCCCGGTCGCGGAGGCGGGGTACGCGCTGCCGCCCGGCTACTCGATGCTCCAGGGCACCTCGATGGCCTCCCCGCAGGCCGCGGGCGCGAGCGCGCTGCTGATCTCCGCCGCGAAGCAGAAGAAGATCGGGCTCTCCCCGGCGAAGCTGCGCACGGCGCTCACCAGCACCGCGTCGAAGATCTCCGGTCTCCAGGCGCACGAGCAGGGCGCCGGTCTGATCGATGTCGTGGACGCGTGGAAGTCGATCGAGCGCGCCTCCGGCAAGCACGCGGTCGCCGCCCACGAGTACGGCGTGAAGGCACCGGTCGACACCGCGCTCGACCAGTTCCTGAAGACCCCGGGCTTCGGCACCGGTGTGTACGACCGCGAGGGCGGGCTGAAGGCCGGCCAGAGCCGTACGTACGACGTCGTCATCACCCGGACCACGGGCGGGCAGGGCGCGCTGGAGCACCGGCTGAAGTGGAAGTACGACGACGGTACGTTCCGGCTGCTCGGCGGTGACCGGGTCAAGCTGCCGCTGAACCAGCCGGTGACCGTCAAGGTCCAGGCCAGGCCCGGTTCCGCCGGGGTGCACAGCGCGATCCTGGAGGTCGACGACCGGCGCACGGAGGGCGTGGACAAGCAGATCCTCGCCACCGTGGTCGTCGCGAAGGAGCTGACGGGCGCGTCGAAGCCCGCGTACAACGTCACGGCGAAGGGCTCGGTGCAGCGCAACAGCTCGACGTCGTACTTCGTCACCGTGCCGGAGGGCGCCAAGACGCTGGAGGTGGCGCTCGGCGGGCTCGCCAAGGACAGCCAGACCCGCTTCATCTCGCTGCACCCGTACGGCGTGGCGATGGAGAACAGCTCGACGGTCAACTGCTACCCGAACTACCCGAACCCCAACAACACCTGCCGCCCCGACGTGCGCTCGTACGCGGACCCGGCGCCCGGTGTCTGGGAGATCGAGGTGGAGTCGCGCCGTACGTCGCCGCTGCTGGACAACCCGTACACCCTGGACGTGACGCTGATGGGCGCCTCCTTCGACCCGGCGGTCACCTCGATCCCCGAGGCGAAGATCGGCACCGCGACGCCGGTCACCTGGAAGGTCACCAACGGCTTCGCGGCGATCGACGGCACGCTCGGCGGCGGCTCGCTGGGCTCGGCGAAGGTCACCCGCCCGACGATCTCGGACGGTGACCAGCAGACGACGACCGTCACCCTCGGCGCGGGCGTCGAGCGGCTCGACGTGGCCATCGGCGGCACCTCGGACAACGGCGCCGACCTGGACCTCCTGGTCTACCGGGACGGTGTGCAGCTCGGCGCGTCGACCTCGGCGGGCTCGGAGGAGGCCGTCAGCCTGGCGAACCCGGCCGCCGGAACTTACACGATCGTGGTGGACGCCTACTCGGTCCCGGCCGGGACCACGGCGTACGACTACCGCGACGTGTACTACTCGGCGTCCCTGGGCTCGGTCACGGCCGACGCCTCCAAGCCCGTGAAGCTCCCGACCGGCGCGTCGGCGGAGGTCTCGGCGAACGTCCTGGTGAGCAGCGCGGCCCCGGCGGGCCGGCAGTTCTTCGGCGAGGTCAAGCTGCTGAACGCGCGCGGTACGGCCGCGGGCACCGGCAGCGTGATCATCGAGAGCGTCACACCGTAACCACGTGTGACAGCCGGTGAGGGGCGGGCGTCCGAACGGGCGCCCGCCCTTCGCGTTGCCGGCGCCCGCCCTTCGCGTGGTCTCCGGTCCCCCCCTTCGCGTGGTCCCCGGTCCGCTTGTCCCGCTCCTCGGACAATGGATTGGACAAACCGACCGGGGACATACGCATCATGAGAGAACGCGTTCCCGGGACAGTCGCGAGTGAAGGAGCCCCAGTGAAGGTCGGAATCGTCGGAGCCACCGGTCAGGTCGGCACGGTCATGCGCAGCATCCTGGCCGAACGGAACTTCCCGGTCACCGAGCTGCGGCTGTTCGCTTCCGCCCGCTCCGCGGGCTCCACCATCGAGTGGGGTGGCACCCCGATCACCGTCGAGGACGCGGCCACGGCCGACTACGCGGGGCTCGACATCGTGCTCTTCTCGGCCGGCGGCGCCACCTCGAAGGCGCTCGCCGAGAAGGTCGCCGGTCAGGGCGGAGTCGTGATCGACAACTCCTCCGCCTGGCGCCGTGACCCCGAGGTCCCGCTCGTCGTCTCCGAGGTCAACCCGCACGCGATCGCGGACCGCCCCAAGGGCATCATCGCCAACCCGAACTGCACCACGATGGCCGCCATGCCCGTGCTGCGCCC
The DNA here is from genome assembly GCF_042673865.1 of Streptomyces sp. NPDC056987. NCBI lineage: Bacteria > Bacillati > Actinomycetota > Actinomycetes > Kitasatosporales > Streptomycetaceae > Streptomyces > Streptomyces sp. NPDC056987. Next base: position 21,933 of record NZ_JBHURV010000049.1, on the reverse strand, counting down.
GCTGCACGCCGAGGCCGGGCTGACCGCGCTGGTCGCCACGACGTACCAGGCCGTGTCCGGCTCGGGGCTGGCCGGCGTCGCCGAGCTGCACGGGCAGGCGCAGAAGGTCGTCGCCGAGGCGGACAAGCTGACGCACGACGGCGGGGCCGTGGACTTCCCCGAGCCCGCCGTCTACCAGCGCCCCATCGCCTTCAACGTGGTGCCGCTCGCCGGCGGCATCGTGGACGACGGCTCCTTCGAGACCGACGAGGAGCAGAAGCTCCGCAACGAGTCCCGCAAGATCCTGGAGATCCCCGAGCTGAAGGTCTCCGGCACCTGTGTGCGCGTGCCGGTCTTCTCCGGCCACTCCCTCCAGGTCAACGCCCGCTTCGCGCGTCCGCTGAGCGTGGCGCGCGCGTACGAGCTGCTGAAGGACGCGCCCGGCGTGGAGCTGTCCGAGATCCCGACGCCGCTCCAGGCCGCGGGCAAGGACGTGTCGTACGTCGGCCGCATCCGTACCGACGAGACGGCGGAGAACGGGCTGGCTCTCTTCCTCTCCGGCGACAACCTGCGCAAGGGCGCGGCGCTGAACGCGGTGCAGATCGCGGAGCTGGTGGCGGCCGAGCTGTCGGCGTGACGGCGTAGCACGCGCAGCACGGCTTACGGCGGCGGGGCGGCCCGCGCAGCACGGCTTACGGCGGCGGGGCGGCCCGCGCAGCACGGCTTACGGCGGCGGGGCGGGTGCCTCTGTGCCTCCCGGTCTCAGTGACCGCGGGCTGCGGGCCCCCCCCCCCCCCGCGAAACCGCC